>NZ_JBHTTU010000080.1:0-30879 GCF_042794375.1 Kitasatospora sp. NPDC056531
GTCAGTTGCACTCGCGTCACGCGACAGATCTACCTGATCAGGCCTCGCTGTGAGGGCGAATCCCACAGATTGATCACGACCCGATACCCGCCCTAGTCGCTCTCCGGAATCCGGCCGGTGCCGGGCGGCCAGGTATGGCCGGCCTCGTGCAGCCCCACCAGCGCCATGTAGTCGTTGTTCAACATGACGTGGGCCAAGCGGGCCGCCGCGGCGACCACGGCGGGCCAGCCCGGGGCGTCCAGGAAGGCCTCGTCGGGGGAGCGGGCCCCGACCGCGTCCTGCACCGCGCCGTAGACGGTGCCGAGACGCGCCATCAACTCGACTTCCTCCTCGGTGCGCAGACTTCCACCCAGGAAGCGCGCGGGCTCGCGCGCATCACAGAAGTCGTCGAAGAGCACATGCACGATGTAGTCGAGGTCCTCGAACTGATCGCGGTCGAGCCACACCTCCCGTTGCCAGGTCGGGCTGGCCAGGGACACGACCGCGGGCACGACATGGAGCCGGAAGTTCGGGAGGGCGATTCCGTGATCGATCACGGGGTGAGGATACTGATCGCGCGACCGGCCGGGCAGCCGATCGAGGACGAGTGCCGCGCTCTCGACACCGGGAGCGCGAGGCCGGGGTGACTCCGCGCCACATCGCAGTGCCATTTCAGACGTCTGCCAACCCTCCCGACACCCCGGCCCGCAGCGGACAGCAGCATGGGGCGCGGGAGCTCCCCGCGAGCACCTCGCCATGCCCGATGCCACCACCGCCGAAAGAAGACTGTCATGAGCGCCTCCATTCGTACGAAGTTCGCCCGATTCCTGGCCGTCCCCACCCTCGCCACGGTCGGCGTGGCCCTCGCCACCGCGCCCGCGTACGCCGGGACCCTCTCGATAGGCGTCAACAGCGCCAGCGTGGCGGATGCCGGGCAGACGCTGAACGTCTCGGTCACCTACCGGTGCCTGGCGGACTTCCAGTTCGCCGCCATCACTGTGCAGGCCTCGCAGGCCGGCACGTCGGGCCGTGGCTCGGTCCACGTTCCCTGCACCGGCGCGCTGTCGACCGCGACCGTACCGGTGAGCGTCACCTCGCCCGACGGCGCGTGGGCCAAGTCCTCGGTGGACCTCTCCGCGTACATCGCCGACGCCGAGCTCACGCGCGCCAGGACCACGGCCACCGTGGTCGCCGGCTGAGCGTGAAGCGGCGAGGCCGGTCAGTCCGACGCCGCGTCGGGTCGACCGGCCTCAGGCGACCAGCGGGAACCAGCAGGCGACCGAGGCGGCCGCCGCCGACCATCCGACGGCCACCGCCACCCGACCGCACTCGGGCCCGCGAGCCCGCTGGAAGGCGGCGATCAGCGCGGCGATCGCCGAGACCGGCATGAACAGGTACGCGAGGTACCAGGCCCAACCGCCCAAGGACAGGACCGCCAGGAGGCCGAGGATCAGCAACGGCACCCACACCCCGGCGACCGTGAACCCGGCCGCCGCACAGGCCACCCGGAACCGGTCCTGGCGACGGTAGAAGACCGGCACCGCACAGACGGCGGCGGTCAACAGCCCGACCGCGCACAGGAAGAGCCGCAGATCGACCCCACGGCACGTCACCGCGATGAGCACCGGGGGCACGACGCACACGGCAACCGCCGCCCCGGCCGACCACCGCGCGCTCGCGGGAACCACGGTCATGCTTTCCCCCACCCCTTTGAGCGCGTTCAAATCTAGCACGCGAGGGTGGGCGCGATCAGGTGGAGTCACCGTCCTCGATCGAGGCGAGCAGGCGTCGGCGGACAGCCTCAGAGGCCTCGGGCAACCACAGCGCCAGCTCCGCGTCCAGGCGGCGCCGCTCGGCACGCAGGAGGCGGGCGACGCGAGTACGGGAGCAGCGCCGGAACCACCAGTCCCGGATGCGGTCGATCACGCGGACCCCCCGGTCGGGTTCGCCCAGCTGATGCGCACCTCGCGCTCGCCGACGGAGAGGACGAGGACGGGGTTCGCGGCGAGGTGGCGGATGACGTCACGCTCGGCGCAGGGGCCAGTGAACTGGCGCTCCAGCAGCTGGAGCTGGGCGCGGGACATCGGGAGGAAGCGGATCGACTCCCAGATCGCTTCGAGGGTCGAGGGGTTGAGGACGCGGACGGCCGACGACTTGATGCCGGGGATCTCCACCAGGATGTCGTGGTCGATTCTCACGCGATCACCTCGCCCCAGACGATCTTGCCGACGGGCCGACGCGGGCAGCAGCCCCACCGCTTGGTGAGCGAGTCGACGAGGCGGAGGCCGCGCCCGGTCTCGCCGTCGAGACCGGGCGCGGAGAGGAGGGGTTTGCGGTCGCCCAAGGCGTCGTGGACCTCGATGCGGAGCCGCGTGGAGTCGACGTCGATCGCGAAGTAGATGAGACGGCCCATCGGGGTGCCGTACAGGACGGCGTTGGTGACGAGCTCGGTGGTGACGACGAGGCCGGAGTCGAGGAAGCGCCTCCCGTCCGGGACGGACGAGAGCAGCGCGGAGACCCGCTGGCGGGCGATGGCGGGGGAACGGCGGCTGCGCGGGAGCCAGATGGTCGAGGAGTTTCGAGACATGGCGAAGGAACCTTCCAGGCGCATGAGTGGAGAAGGCCGGGCGACCAACAGGGCCTCCCGTACACGTCCAGCGCGAAGCACCTCACGGCAGTACGCCACAGTCACATGCCACGCATGTCACACATAGCCAGCGCTTCGTTACTCACAGCATGGAGTACTGTCGAAATAGATCGCAAGGCAAGTCGATGAAATATGAAAACTTTCAGATTCGAGAGCAAGGCGCGCCCTCTAGGCTCTTGCCGATGGTGGCGAACCGTCACCACTCGGATGCACACTGGTCCCTGAACGCTCTGGAGGGGTTACGTAGATGGCAGTCGCAGTGCCAGCCGTGCGGTACCGACGCATCGCCGCCGAGCTGAGGAGGCTTCGCGAGCTGAAGAACCTCTCAGCAGAAGAGGTCGTCGCCCAGGTCGACGGCATCAACCTGGTGAAGCTCAGCCGGTACGAGAACGCCCGCGTCCAGCTGAGGCCCGATGTCGTCCGCGCCCTGCTCGACTTCTACGAGTGCGACGAGGAGCTCAAGGAGGTCCTCGTCGAGATCCTCCGAGACAAGCGGCGCCCGGGCTGGATGGCGGGCTACGAGCAACTGAACCCGCTCTACACCGATCTGATCCGTCTCGAAGAGACCGCCGTAGGCAACAAGTCCTACCAGTCCGCATACATCCCCGGCCTGCTGCAGACCCGCCAGTACGCTCACGCCATCATCGCCAGTGGCGTGATAAACAAGCCCAGCGTCGAGGAACGTGTCGAAGTCCGGATCAACAGGCAATCCGTACTCACTCGATCCGAGAACCCGCTAAAGCTGTGGGCCGTGATTCACGAGGCCGCCCTGACGATGAGTGCCACCCCAGGCGTCATGGCTGACCAGCTGGACAAGCTGCTGCAGTTCAGCCAACTCTCCAACATCAGGGTTCAGATCATGCCGGCCATGGCGCCGCCACACCCCGGAATGACCGGGCCGTTCGCGCTCCTGGAGTTCCGGCAACGAGACCTCGACCTGGTTCTGCTCAGCGGAATGCTCAGCAGCGACTGGGTTGAAGACCCGGACCAAGTCGATATCTATCGAGCAGCGTTCGACGAAATCATGGCCACCGCCTTGGACCTGGATCAGTCTCGGCACCTCATCGCACAGAAGAGAGACACGCTCAAGTGACCCACTTCCCTGTCGCTTCCTCACTCCCCGTTCAGTGGAGGAAGGCAACCGCCAGCAACCCGAACGATGACTGCGTCGAAGTAGCCGACGGCATCACCGGCATCATCCCGGTCCGCGACAGCAAGGACCCCCATGGGCCGGCCCTCCGCTTCACCCCCGATGCCTGGCAGTCCTTCGTCGCCGGCATCCAGGCAGGCGACTTCCCCACCACCCTCTGACGCAGCTCTCACGGGCGGCCCCGCGCACCACGCGGGGCCGCCCACCTCTCCTCACCCGCTCTACACCTCCAGCAGGATGCGAAGGATCTCCTCCGGCACATCCCGCATCACGTCGTGCCGGCTCTCCAGAACGTGCACCCGGAACGACGGGTCCTGCGAAGCCCGTTCGATCGACGTGTGGAACGGGGAGTCGGCTCCGCCCCACTCGGTCACATACGCGAACTCCTTGCGCTTGAAGCGGCTCGTCCCCCCGCCCAGTCGGATCCGCTGCAGCAGCGACGCCAGCGGGTGTGCCGTCGCTCGCTGATCGAAGAACGGCAGCGGCTCCACCCCGTAACCGGTCGCCGCGGAACCGCCGACGTACCACTCGCGCTGGGCGTCCGTGGTCAGCGTCCAGCAGGAGTCGCCGTCCGCAGGCAGGAACGCATCCAGGTAGACCAGGCCCTCGACCCGATCCGGTACCCGATCGGCAGCGCCGGTGATGACCATGCCGGCGTAGCTGTGGCCGACCAGCACCGCGTCCGTGATCTGCTCGTCCTCCAGCAGGTTCACCACATCATCGATGTGCGTGTCGAGATTGACCGATGCGGTCAGCTGGTGCTTGCGCGCTCCGATGCCGGTCAGCGTCAACGGGTATGCCTGGTGGCCGTGTTCGCGCAACTGACGGGCCAACGGTTCGAACCACCAGGCGCCGTGGCAGGCTCCGGGAACAAGGACGAAGGTGCTCATGGGTCGCGCTCCTCGGCGGCTGGAGGTGATCAAAACCACGGTACAGCGGGGCTGCTCCGGCCGGGTGAACATTCCGAACAGCCACGGGCGGCCAACAGGGCTCCCTGGCCGACTGGACGTCCTCGTACGTGTCGCCGGCGGCCCCGCCGAGTCCGGACGGGTGGTGTTCCACCCCGGAACGGCCAAGGGCCGAGCACCGTACGACTGAGGCGGGGGGGGTCCGCCGACCGCCCCCGCCTCAGCACGACGACCGGACCCGCCTACGGCATCGCGGTCTTCCAGATCCCGCGCCCGTGCGTGGCGACGTACACCGACGTCCCGTCCGGGCTGGGCGACAGGTAGACCGCCGCCGCCGTCGGCAGGTTGCCGGCGGCCGTCGGGTCGGCCGCCCCCAGCCGCTTCCAGTGGCCCAGGCCGTCCGCCTTCACGTCGTCGGTGAACACGCCGAGGTCGGTGGCCACCATCAGCGTCCCGTCCGGGGCGAACAGCACCCGGTTCGCCGAGGCGTCGACCAACTGGTCGGCCGAACCGTCGGCCCCGCTCACGTCCTGCCAGGTCGCGCCGCCGTCCGACGTCCGCCACAGGTGGCCGTAGCCGGCGCCCGGGCCGACGTTCCAGTGCCGGGAGAAGCCCGACAGCGCCGCGTACACCGTCTTGCCGCTCGCATCGGACGGGTCGATGGCGATGTCCTGGATGTAGCGGACCGGGAAGTCCGCCGGGAGCGTCAACTGGTGCCAGGAACCGCCGTAGTTGGTCATGATGCCGCGCGCGAACCCGGCACCCGGGTTGCAGTCGCCGCACCAGGCGGCCCACACCACGTGGTTGCCGCTACCGTCCAGCTGCGACTTGACCGCCGTGACCGAGTGCCCGGCCCCGGAGTCGGCGAGCTTCGTCCAGTCGGAGCCCGAAGTGCTCTGCCAGGTCTTGGTGTCGGCGTAGACGTACTCGCCGCCCGCGACCCAGTACCCCGGGTCCTTGGCGTCCGCCCCGAACGGTGCGATGAAGCGCGCGTTGGGGTCGTTCGGGCTGATGGACGTGATGGCGGACGGCGTGCCGTCGTCGTTCGCCGTGTAGCCGCAGTTGTTGGTCACCGACAGCGCGAGGTTGGTGTACTCGCCCACCGTCTGGCAGCCGTTGGCCGGGTTGACCAGCTGGTCGCCACCGTCACCGCCGAACGGCTGGCCCATCTCCCCGGCCGCGTTCAGCTGTTCGGTCACCGGGGAGGAGGCACCGGGATAGGTGTACGAGTACGTCGCGCCCCGCGGAACGGAGATGGACACCCCGTTGTCCTGCAGTCCGCCCCACACGGCCTCGCCGGAGCCGCCCGGCAGCGTGCCCGCGCCCACCGAGTAGTACTGCAGCGTGCGCAGCGTGCCGCTCGCGTTGAGGTTGCGCCAGCCGGGCGCGGTCTGGGTCGTCGGCCGGGCGTACACCCCGCCGTCGTTGCCCGCGTACACCTCCGGCGCCCGCCCGGCCCAGCCGGAGAACGCGAGCGCGTGCTGGTCGGAGTGCATCACGTTGCCGTCGCAGGTGTTCTGCGCGGCGACGTAGCTGAAGCAGCTCAGCCCCTGGTTCCAGTACCTGCCGACGGTCGTCCAGGTCGCGCCGCCGTTGCGGGTCTCGTACAGCTCCTCCAGCCCCAGGTACAGGTGGTTCGGGTCCGTCGGGTCGACGGCCAGCGACTGGTCGTACCAGGACTGCACCCCGGGCTGGTACCCCGGCCCCATCACCGTCAGCTTCATCGCCGAGCCGCTGTTGGCCAGCACGCTGGAGTTGGCGATCTGGGTGAACGGCCCGTTGATGTCGCCGCTGTTGCTGACGTACACGCCGCCGAGCACGGTCTGCGGCGCCTTCGCGCCCGGGTTCTTGTTGTACAGCGTCGGCGACTCGACCACCGCGTACAGCTTGCTGCCGTCGGCGGAGTAGGCGAAGGTCGTGTTGCCGATGTCGCCCGGGTTGATCCCGCCCTGCGGGTTGGCGGTGCGCCAGGTGGTGCCGGCGTCGTCGGAGTAGTAGAAGCCGTTGTACGTCGCGCCGCCGCGCCAGGCGAGGTTGGCGACCAGCCGCCTGCCGCCCGAACCCGGCTGCACCACCAGGTCGTTGGCGATGTCCGCGAAGTAGCTGCCGGTGCCGCAGGTGACCCCGCTGACGCCGGTCCCGGCGCACGGCGCGAGCACCTTCTGCCACGGGTCGCCCTGGGCGGCGCCGAGCGCGCGCCGGTAGACGCCGTGGGAGGTGGCGGCGAAGGCGTAGCCGGCCTCGGTGTCGAAGCGCAGCGCGTGGATGGAGCTGTTGTCGAGTTCGCCGCCGCCGAGCGCGTCGGACTGGCTGAAGGTCGCCCGGCTGGGGTCGGCGAGCCGGTAGACGCCGGTGCCGAGGTAGTTGTCGAAGGCCGTGGTGGCCTCGCCCGTGCCGAGCCACAGGGCGCCGTCGGGGGCGACGGCGAGCGAGCCGACCGAGAGCGAGGGCAGGTGGTCGGCGATCGGGGTCCAGGTGGCGCCGTCGTCGGTGGAGCGGAACACGCCGCCGCCGGCGCCGCCCGCGTACACCACGCCGGGGTGGGTCGGGTCGGTGGCCAGGGCGGCGATCCGGCCGGTGTTGTAGCCGCCGCCGGTGCCGCCGTTGGAGACGTCGTGGTCCCGGTAGTGCAGCGCGTCGCCGTTGTACGGCTGGGTGGTGACCTCGGTGTAGCCGGCCTGCCGTACGGGCATGCCGAGCACGTGCTGCCAGGCGGCCCGGTAGGCGCCGGCGGTGACGGTGCCGCCCGGGGAGACCCGGGGGTCGTTGAAGGACTGCATGGAGTCCATCAGTTCGCCGGAGTCCTCTCCGGCCTGGCGGTGGTTCGGGCTGGTGCCGGTGCTGCTGGAGCCGGACGTGGTGGCGACGGTGTCGCCCCACGCGGCGGTGGTGCCCGCCGTCGCGATCAGCGCGGCGGATATCAGCGCGGCGCGGGTTCTGCCGCGACGCGCTCTGCTGGGGGAGCCCATGGAGTCTCCGGTCCGTCGGGGGGACCGCCCCCACCGGTCACAGGGGGCGGGAACTGGAGGTGGAGCGGGCGGCACCCTACACCTGGGTGATCTCCGTCAACAGGCTTGGGACCAGATGGTTTTGGCCCGAACTCCCACCCGTTCGAAGTCGCCGATTCAGTGAATGGAGAAACGGCGGAGAAAGGCCTGGATCCGTTGGCTCCGCCTTCACGCCGGGCGCCCCCGGCAGCCACGAGCAACCCCGAAGCGGCCCCGAAGCAGCCCCCGAGCGGCCTCCCAGCCAGCGCCCAGCCGGCGCCCAGCGGCCTCCCAGCCTCTAACCCCCCTCTCATCTCGCCCACTTAGCCTCCGCGCATGAACGTCTCCCTGCTCGACGGCTGGTTCCCCTGGACGGTCCAGGCCGCGGCCCTCGCCCTGTTCCTGACCGCGGTGGGCTGGCGGGACCGGACCTGGCAGCGCAAGTGGGGGCCGATCGCGCTCGGGACGGCGCTGGCGATCACCGCACTCCTCGCCGTCGGCGTGCTCACCCTGGCCGGCATCACCGATCCGATCCCGTTCGGGGTGTGGCTGTGGAGCGGGGTGGCGATCGCCGCGTTCAGCGTGCTGGGCTTCGGCTGGCGCGGCGCGAAGTGGTGGCGGCGGGCCCTGGTGGCACCGACCGCCGTACTGGCGCTGTTCTGCGCCGCGAACAGCGTGAACATCGCCACCGGCTACTACCCGACGATCGACGACGCGATCGGCGAGCTCAGCGGCCAGCCGCTGCCGGACCAGATCACCCTGGCCGAGCTCGCCAAGATCCACGGCAAGACCAGGACCGGCCGCATCGTCCAGGTCGACATCCCGGACACCGCGAGCGGCTTCACCCACCGCCAGGAGCTGGTCTACCTCCCGCCCGCCTGGTTCCGCAGCCAGAACCGGCCCAAGCTGCCGGTGCTGGAGATGATCGGCGGCGAGTTCGCGGCGCCCGACAACTGGATCCGCTCCGGCAACGCGGTGAAGACCGCCGACGAGTTCGCCGCCAAGCACAACGGCTTCGCCCCGATCCTGGTCTTCGTGGACGCCACCGGCGGCTTCCGGGTCGACACCGAGTGCGTGGACGGCCCGCACGGCAACTCCGAGAGCCACCTGGTCAAGGACGTCCCACCGTTCGTCCAGAAGACCTTCAACGCGGCCACCGACCCGCACAAGTGGGGCGTGGCCGGCTGGTCGATGGGCGGCACCTGCGCCCTCGACCTGGTCGTCGAGCACCCCAACCTCTTCACCCACTTCGGCGACTTCTCCGGCGACAAGGGCCCGTACATCGGGGACAAGGACCACACCGTCCAGGAGCTGTACGGCGGCGACGCCGCGGCCTGGGCGGCCCACGACCCGCTGACCGTGCTCGCCCACCACCCCAAGTACCAGGGCGTCTCCGGCTACTTCGGCCAGGGCGACGAGGAGCACGGCCAGATCGAGTCCGCCAAGGCCCTGGAGGCGGCCGCCAAGAAGGACGGCATCCGCACCACCAGCTCCGTCGGCTCCGGCAAGCACTCCTGGCAGACCGGCGCCGCCACCTTCGTCCAGGCCCTCCCCTGGCTCGCCCAGCAGCTCGGCGTCCCGGGCACCCACCCGTAGCGGAGGGCCCCCGGCGGCCCCTCCCCCGTAACAGCCGGGTCCGGATTCCGTCCGGATTCCGTCCCGGCCGTACGCGCACCGGCACCTTCCGCGCACGGCCCGGACACGCATCGTGGGTTGGATCACACCCGCCCGCCGCCGGGGGAAAGCCTTGGTGTCGGGCGCCCCGGCGCACCCGGCGGGTACCGCCCCGGACGGGCACGATCCACCGCCAAACCGGGCGCCCGGAACGGAGATCCACCGCACCGGGCGGGGTCCGGCCAGGGGCGGTGGCACCTCACGGACCTCCCCCGCCACCCATCGCTTCCGCCGCACTCGCACACATGTTCACCACCAGCCCGCTGCAACTGCCGCACTCCCCCGATCCCCCGGAGGAATCCCGCTTTGCTCCCGGCGCCCCCGTGTCATAGGTTTCGTCCGCCGTCGACGCAGCACCTGCTCTGACCGTCCCTCAGACCAGTGGTGGGCTGCGGAGCCAGGGGGCCGGACGGCAGCACGAAACGGGGGAGGAACAGCCATGCCGAGTGCCCGCAGCCACGGGTCGACCGGTCGGCGAGGACGGACGGGCGACGCACCTCCGCACCAGGCCCCGACCCACGACACCGGACACCCGAGGATTCGTCAGTTGCGCAGCATTCGACTGGTCACCGCCACCGCCGCCGCCCTGCTCTGCGTGGGCGCCCTGAGCGCCTGCGGCCCGGACAACAGCGGCCAGGACGGCGGCAAGACCGCCGCCCCCGCGCCGACCGGCGCCGCGCCCACCGCGGCTCCCACCGGGGGCAGCGCCGGCGGGAGCACGGCCAAGCCCACCGGCGGTGCCGACAAGGGCATCCCGGCCAAGGCCTGGATGGACACCAAGAGCATCCCGATGGACGAGACCTACCACTACGCCCCGCTGGCGGCCAACGCCAAGCCGGTCAGCGGCGAGGTCACGTTCAAGGGCATGGAGCTGTGCCGCACCGCGGCCGACAAGGACCAGGAGGGACCGCTCACCGGCGTCGCCGCGAAGGCCTCGGTCGGCTTCGGCGGGGACCGCTGGACCGCCCAGCAGACCCTGCTGGCCCACGGCGACCCGACCCACAGCAGCGGCACCAAGCAGATGACCAACCTGGCGGAGGGGTACCTGACGGACGCGCTCAAGGCCTGCGCCAAGACCGCGCCAGGCGCGACGGTGAAGGTCAACAGCGCCCAGGACGCGCCCTACTTCGCCGCGGTGCTCACCATCCCTCAGCAGGACGGCTCCACCGCCACGCTGCACGAGTACGTCGCCAGCGACGGCGGGTGGGTCAGCGAGCTGTCGGTCTGGGCGACCACCAAGGCCGGCGCCCAGCCCAAGGACGCCTGGAAGGGCCCGGAGGACAAGTACGTCGCCACCGGCATGTCGGCCCCGCTGTGCGAGGCCTTCCCGGGCTGCGACGGGCACCAGTAGCACCTGCCGCACCGCGGCAGACACCCACAGACGGCCGCCAGGTCCGTCCGGCACAGGGGACCGGACGGGCCTGGCGGCGCACTTTCACGCGCTCACAGCCCCAGGCGGCTGAGCGCCGTGGTCCAGTCACTGGCGATCGCGCTACGGGCGGCCGCCAGGGTCACTCTGTGGCCGCACACCGCGTTCTTCAGCTTGGTCTCGACCGAGTCCTTGCTCTGCGCCGGCTGGCTGCCGTAGCGCGGCTCGGGCCACAGGTTGCGCGGGTCGCGCGGCGCGCCGCCGAGCTCCAGCGGGACGAAGTGGTCCTCCTCGTAGTCCGCCGGGTTGGTGTCCGCGTAGCCGTACTGCGCGATCTGCTGCGTCTTCAGCGCGTTGGTGTAGCTGACCGGCGGGCGCACGGTGGCGGTCCAGCCGGAGACGCAGATGGTCGAGCCGATGGTGGCCTGGGTGACCGCCGGGTTGTACGCACCCGGCGTGCAGGACGGATCGGGCAGCGGCAGCCGCGCCTGCGAACAACTCGCGGCGAGCGTGCCGGACCTGACCGGCTTGTGCTTCGCCGGAGCGGCGGCCTGCGCGGTGCCGGCGGCGATCCCGGCGGTGGCGAGGGCGGCCGCCGCGGCGACGACGGTGAGACGCTGACGGAGCATCATGTGGCGCTCTCCAGGGCCGGCCCGGCCGATCGCCGGGCGACTGTGCCCATGACAGCACCGCCCGCGCGACGGGCGTCAGCCCCAGGACGTGAACGAGTGGTGACCACCCCTCCACATCCCCCGGCGGTCACCCGCCCGTCAACACCTCCCCCGCACGCGTGCGCAGGTGCAGGGGTTCCGGCCGGTCCGACGGGTCGCCACCAGGCCCGCGCCGCATCGGCCGCCGAGGCGGCGTCGCTCTTCCCGGACGTCACTCTCGCGGTGCAGCCGGGCGCGGGCCACTACCCGTGGCCGGACGACCCGACGGCGCCGGCGGGCACGGTGGAGGGCTTCCTGTCCTCGACCGGGCGGCGGGCCACCGCGAACTGACGCCTACCCCACCAACAGCCGTGCCAGCAGCGCCGCCGGCCCCTCCGGCAGGCTGCCGTGCACCAGTTCGGTGCGGTGCACCAGCCTCGGCGCGGCGATCGGCGCGCAGGCGACGCCGGGCGCCCGCGCCACCACCGCCTCGGGCAGGAGGGTGAGCCCGTGCCCGGTGGCGACCAGGGCGAGCAGCCCGTGCAGGTCGGTGCCCCGGTAGCGGGTGGCGGGCCGGAAGCCGTCCGTCCCGGCGGCCGCACGCAGCCGGGCCGCGGTCGGGGTGAGGTCAGGGGCGTCGAGCCAGCGCGCGGCCGACAGGTCGGCGAGCGCCACGCCGGTGCGGCCGGCCAGCGGGTGGCCGACCGGCAGGGCGACCGCGACCGGCTGCTCGTCCACCGCGACGGTGGTCAGCGGGCCGACCTCGGGCAGCGGCAGCGGGTCGCTGGGCGCGGCCAGGCCGTCGATCAGCGCGAGGTCGACCTCGCCGGTGGCGACCTGAGCGGGCAGCACGTCCTGGGCGAGCACCCGGACGACGGGCTCGACGCTCGGGTACGCCCGGCGCACCTCGCCGAGCGCGCGCCCCAGCTCCGCCCCGACCGCCAGCGGGGTGGCGCCGAGCACGAGCCGGGCGCCGGGGGCGCCGGCCAGGCGTGCGACGTCGGCGCGCGCCGCCTCCAGCCGGACCAGCAGCGGGGCGGTGTGCTCCAGCAGCCGCCGCCCGGCCTCGGTCGGGCCGACCGGGCGGCGGACCAGCAGGGCGGCGCCGAGGTCAGCCTCCAGCGCGGCGATCTGCTGGGAGATCGCGGACTGGGTGTAGCCGAGCTCGCGGGCCGCCTCGGAGAAGGAGGCGAGGCGGGCGACGGTGACGAAGGTGCGCAGCTGCTGCGGATCCACGGCGGCCATCAACCGATCTGATCGAGAGGTAAGAAATCATCGTTGGTGCTGATCTCGGGTTCGGGGTCAGGATATCCGCATGACCTACCTGACCCCGCGGGTCGCCCTGGTCGGCGACCGCTCCCCCGCCGTCCGCTCGCACGCCCGCATCCCCGGCCTGCTCGACGCCCTCGCCGAACACGACCAACTCGTCCTGGACGCCTACTGGATCCCCACCGGGGACGCCGGCGCACCGGGCGCGCTCGACGGCTTCGACGCCGTGTGGCTGCTGCCCGGCAGCCCGTACCGCAGCGAGGCCGGCGCCCTGGCCGCCGTGCGCACCGCCCGCGAGCGCGGCATCCCCTTCCTCGGCACCTGCGGCGGGTTCCAGCACGCGGTGCTGGAGTACGCCCGCAACGTCTGCGGCATCACCGACGCCGTCCACGGCGAGGAGCACCCCGAGCTCGACCAGCAGGTGATCGTCCCGCTCAGCTGCTCCCTGGTCGGCCACGAGGGCGCCGTCGCAATCACCCCCGGCACGCTGGCCGAGCGCGCCCTGGGCGCCACCCGCACCCAGGAGCGCTACCACTGCGCCTACGGCCTCAACGCCGACTACCTGGACGAACTGCGCGCCCACGGGCTGCGCTTCAGCGGTGCGGACGCCTCCGGCCAGGTCCGGGTGCTGGAGCTGCCGGAGCACCCCTTCTTCCTCGCCTCGCTGTTCCAGCCGGAGCTGTCCGGCGACGGCACCCGGGCCCACCCGATGATCCGCGCCCTGGCCGCGGCCGCCGTCGCCCACGCGGCGAGCGCCGAGCGGACGCTCGCGGACGCCTAGCGGACGCTCGCAGGGACAGCCGACGGACACCCCGAATGCGCCGGGGGCCGACACCCACGGGGGTGGCGTCGGCCCCCGGCGTTCGCCCGCCACCGCGTCAGTGGCGGCTCACCGGCCGAGAGGGCGCCCCCTGAGCGACGGTCAAATCGGCAGCGAGCGCAGCCGTACCGGCCCCTCCGGCCAGCCGGCGCCCTCCGCCAGCGGCCGCCACATGGTGCGCAACGGCATCACCGCGAGCCGCCCCTGCGGCTGTTCGACGGTCACCTCCTCGGCCACCTCGCGGAAGCCGAGCCCCCGGTAGAACGGGGCCAGCGGCGGGCGGCAGAACAGCAGCGCGTACCGGAAGCCGAGCGAGCGCCCGTGGTCGAGGGCGGCCCCGACCACGGCCTGGGCGAGGCCGCCGCCGCGCCGACCGGGGGCGACGCAGACGCCGCCGACGCCGATCGCCTCCAGGTCGACGCCGCCGACGGTGAGCGGGACCGGCAGCAGCCCGGTGTGGGCGACGAGCCGGCCGTCGGCGGCCCGGATGCCGAAGTGGATCTCCTTGGGCAGGAAGGTCAGCCCGGTGTACGCGACGCCGTACGGGTCCTCACCGGGGCCGAGGATCTCCTCCTGCTCGGCGCGGGAGTACTGCCGGAGCCGGACCACGGTCGGCGGTTCGGAAGAAAAACGATCATCTGTCACTCCATGCCCTCTTCCCCGCAGACCCCGTTCCAGTCCCTTCCCGACCACCTGTTCGATCACATGACCGGCCGGGCCCTCCAACCCGAAGTCCGTCACGAACCGGCCACCCGGTCGGGAGATCATCCGCCCCGCCCCGGGTGTGAAACCATGCCCGTCATGCGCCAGCCCTCCGATCAGCCGGCCGTCGACCTCACCGCACCGCTGCCCGGTCCGCCGCTGCGCCTGCCCCGCCCGGTCCGGACCTTCGCACCGACCGCCGTGGTGCTGCTGATCCTCGTCCCGCTCGCCGCGCAGGACCCGGACTTCGGCCCGACCACCTCCCCGCACGTCAACGCGGGCCTGATGGCCTTCGGGGCCCTCGCGCTCGCGTTCCGCCGCCGCTACCCGTCGGCCACCGCGACGGCCACCCTGCTGAGCGGCCAACTCCCGCTCGCCGTCGCCCTGTACGGACTGGCCGCGCGGCGCGGCGCCAACCCGCTGCTGTACGCCCTGGCGGCACTCGCCGAGCTGCGGCTGCTGTTCCCCTTCGACCTCGGGGACGTCAGCACCCCGTCCGCGCTGGCCAATCTGGTCGAGGACCCGCTGGTCTTCGGCGCCGTCCCGCTCGCCCTCGGGCTCACCGCTCACCAGCGCGCCCGTACGGTGAGCGTGCTCGCCGAGCGGAACCGGCTGCTGACGGAGGCCCGCGAGCACGCCGAGGAGCGCGCCGCGGCCGCCGAACGCGCCCGGCTGGCCCGGGAGATGCACGACGTGGTGTCCAACCGGGTCTCGCTGATCACCCTGCACGCCGGCGCCGGGCAGATCGCCCAGGCCGACGACCCGGCCGCCGTCCGGGAGACCCTCGGCCTGATCCGCACCCTCGGGCTGCAGGCGCTCACCGAACTGCGCGGCCTGCTCGGGGTGCTGACCCCGGCCTCCGACCAGGCGCCCTCGCTGGGCGGCCTGCCCACCCTGGTCGAGGAGTCCCGGCAGGCCGGGCTGGCGGTGGGCCTGACGCTCACCGGTCCGGACGAGGGGCTGCCCGCGCCCGGGCCGGCGGTGCAGTACGCGGCCTACCGGATCGTCCAGGAGGCCCTGACCAACGCCCACAAGCACGCCCCGGCGGCAGAGGTGGCCGTCACCGTCGAGGTCGCCCCGGACGGGCTGCGCCTGACGGTGGTCAACTCCCCCACCGGCACGGCCCGTACGGAGCCCTGCCTACCCTCCGGCGGGCACGGCCTGGACGGCATGCGCACCCGCGCCGACGACCTCGGCGGCACCCTGCACGCCGGGCCGACGCCCGAGGGCGGCTTCGCCGTCCGGGCCCGACTGCCGCTCAGCACGGCCTGAGCCCCAGCACCGCCCGGGCCCCGGCACGGCCCGAACCCAGGGCGTGTCCTACGCTGCGGCGCGCTTCGCCAGCTCCGCCCACACCTCGTCGACCCGCGCCGAGAGCGCCTCCAGCGGCCCGCCGTTGTCGATCACCAGGTCGGCGATCGCCAGCCGGTCCTCCCGGGTGGCCTGCGCGGCCATCCGCGCCCGGGCCTCCTGTTCGGCCATCCCGCGCAGCCGCACCAGCCGGTCCAGCCGCACCTCGTCGGCGGCGTCCACCACCACGACCAGGTCGAACAACGGTGCCAGCCCGTTCTCGGCCAGCAGCGGCACGTCGTGCACCACCACCGCGTCCGGCGCGGCCGCCGTCTCCAGCTCGGCGGAGCGGGCCCGCACCAGCGGGTGGACGATCGCGTTCAGCGCCCGGAGCCGCTCCGGGTCGCCGAATACGACCGCCCCGAGGGCCGGGCGGTCCAGCGTGCCGTCCTCGCGCAGCACCTGCGGGCCGAACTCGGCGACCACGGACGCCAGACCGTCCGTCCCGGGGGCGACCACCTCGCGGGCGATCAGGTCGGAGTCCACGATCACCGCGCCGCGCGCGGCGAACAGCCGGGACACTTCGCTCTTGCCCGCGCCGATGCCACCCGTCAGTCCGATCTTCAGCATGGCGTCAGGCTACCGGTGGCCGCCCGGACCCGTCAGTACGGGCCCGGCAGTCAAAGCGCGTCAGCCGCGGCCCCTCAGCCGACGAGCCTCGACCGGCGCCCCTCAGCCCAGCTCCAGGCTCTCCTTCTCGCCGAGAACGGTCAGCTCCGCACCGGTACCCGGCCCGTCCGGCCCGAGCAGCCGGGTGGCCACCATGTGCCCGATCGGGCTGAGCGTCGCCTCGTGGACCGGCACCGCCACGCGCGGGCCCGCCTCCCGGACGTAGTCGACCACCTCGCCGGCCTTGCTCCACGGCGCCGCGAGCGGCAACAGCAGGGTGTCCACGGCGTGCGGCGGCACGGTGAAGGCGTCGCCGGGGTGGAACAGCCGACCGTCGAAGAGGAAGCCGATGTTCTTCACCCGCGGGATGTCCGGGTGGATCTCCGCGTGCCACTCGCCGTGCACCGAGACGCCGAGCCCGGCGATCTCGAAGGCGTCACCCTCGCCGACCGCGGTGACCCGCTGCCCGACGCCCTCCAGCTGGGCGGCGACGGCGCTGTTGGTCCACACCCGCAGCGCCGGGTCCGCCTCCAGCGCGGCGCGCAGCCGGGACTCCTCGAAGTGGTCCATGTGCTCGTGGGTGATCAGGACGGCGTCCGCCCCGGCCAGTGCGCCGGGGTCGGTGAAGGCCCCCGGGTCGACGACGACGGTGGTGGTGTCGTGCTCGATGCGTACGCAGGCGTGTCCGAACTTGGTGATTCGCAAAGGCAGAATTCGCATGGGCAAAACCATACAGCATGACTGTACAGTTTTGCTGTAGAGATTCCGGATAGACTGCTCCCATGCCTCGCGAAGCACCGCACCCGGACACCCTGGAACTCGCCGCCGACCTGCGCACCGCCCTCGGCAGCCTGGTCCGCTCCCTGCGCGACAGTGACGAACTGCCGCCGAACCAGGCCGCCGTCCTCGGCCTGCTGGTCCGCGACGAACGCTCCTACACCGTCGCCGAACTCGCCGAACGCCGACGCGTGCGCCACCAGTCGATGGCCCGTACCGTCGCCCTGATGAGCGAGGCCGGGCTGATCGCCCAGCAGCCCCACCCCACCGACGGCCGCAAGCAGCTGATCGCCGCGACCGAGGCCGGCCACACCGCCCTGCTCGACCAGCGGGCCCGTCGCGAGCACCACATCGCGACCGCCATCGAGTCCCGCCTCACCACCGAGGAACGGGCCCAGCTGCGCGCGAGCGTCGAGCTGCTACACCGCCTGAGTTGATCCCACCAGCTCCGGCCGCGGCGCCGGGACCGCCGGCTGCTCCAGCGAGGGCAGCTCGACGTGCTCACTCAGCCCGAAGCGCTTGTGCAGCCGCTTCAGCGGGGCCGGCGCCCACCAGTTGAACTCGCCGAACAGGCTCATCGCGGCGGGTACCAGCAGGCAGCGCACCAGGGTGGCGTCCACCGCGACCGCCACCGCCAGCGCGATGCCCATCTGCTTGACCATGAGCATGTCCCCGGCCGCGAAGCCCGCGAAGACGATCACCATCAGCAACGCCGCCGAGGTGATGATCCGACCGCTGCGCTGGACCCCCAGCTCCACCGCCCGGGTACAGCTGTGCCCGCGCTGGTGCAGCTCCTTGATCCGGGCGAGCAGGAACACCTCGTAGTCCATCGACAACCCGAAGGCGAAGGCGAAGACCAGCACCGGGATGAAGGTCTCCAGCCCGCCGGTCGGGCTGAAGCCGAGCAGCCCGCTGAACCACCCGTCCTGGAACACCAGGGTCAGCGCGCCGAGCGAGGCGCCCAGCGAGAGCAGGTTCATCAGCAGCGCCTTGACGGGCATCACCAGCGAGCCGGTCATCAGGAACAGCAGCACCAGCGTCCCGGCCGCGACCAGGCCCAGCGCCCACGGCCCGCGCGACAGCAGCTCGTCCTTGAAGTCCACCACCGAGGCCGCGCCGCCGGTCACATAGGTCTTCAGCCCGCCCCGGTCGGCCCGGAGCTCGTCCACCACCTGCTTGGCCTCGGCACCCTGCGGGTCGCCGTGCACCAGGACGTCCACGGTGGACACCTCGTCGCCGACCGGGGTCACCGCCCGCACCCCGCTCACCCCGGGGAGCTTGGCGACCACGTCGTCCGCGTACGCCTGGGCGACGTGCGCGCCGCCCTCGACCACCACGGTGATCGGCGCGGCCGCGACCTGCGGGAAGCGGTGGTCGACGGTCTCGGCGACCTGCCGCCCGGCCGAGGAGGCGGGCAGCACGGCCGCGCCGGAGCTGCGCATCTCGGCGTGGAGGAACGGTGCCCCGGCCGCCATCAGCACCGCCACGCAGGCGAGCGCGACGAGCACCGCCCGCTTGCGGACCCGACGGACGGTCCGGCTGAAGAAGCCCTCGTCCGGCACGGGCGCGGCGGGCGCCTTGATCCGGGAGCCGGCGAAGCCGAGCAGCGCGGGCACCAGGGTCAGCGCGGCCGCGACCGCGATCACCACTACGCTCACCCCGGCCGCGGCGACCGCACCGAGCACCGGGCTGGTGAAGACGAACAGGCCGGACAGCGCGACGGCGACGGTCAGTCCGGAGAAGGCCACGGTGCGTCCGGCGGTCGCGGCGGTGCGCTCGACGGCGGCGGCGATGCCCGCGCCGTGGCCGCGTTCCTCGCGGAAACGGTTCACCATCAGCAGGGCGTAGTCGATCGAGAGCCCGAGCCCCAGCACGGTGGCGATCGGCAGCACGCTGGTGTCGATGTCCATGATCTGGCTGAACCCGAACATGGCCAGCAGTGCCCCGCCGATCGAGGCGATGGCGCCGATCACCGGCAGCGAGGCGGCGGCCAGGCCGCCGAAGACCAGCACCATGACGACCAGGGTGAGCGGCAGGGTCACCATCTCGCCGAAGCGGGTGTCGCTCTCGGTCTGCTTCTTGACCTCCTGCTGGAGCACCAGGTCCCCGCCGACGGTCACGTGCGCCCCGCCGACGCCGTTCAGCGCGGCCAGCCGGTGAGTCACGCCGTCGGTCTGCGCGGAGGTCGAGGTGGCGGCCATCCGTACGGTGACCAGGCTCGCCGTCCCGTCGGCGGCGCGCAGCGCGGCCGGGGCCGGGCCGGAGCCGTAGGCGTCCTGGGCGGAGGAGACCCCGGGCAGGGCGGCGACCTCGGTGACGGCCTTCTCGACGGCGGCGCGCACGGCCGGGTCGTCGACCGGTTTGCCGTCCACCACCGCGGTCACGGTGCCCTTGACCGGATCGGCCGCGGCGACCACGGCGCTGCCCCGGTCCGCTTCGGCGGTGGCGGAGGAGGCTCCGGCCACCGAGCCCTCGAAGACCCGTCCCCCGATCAGGACCCCGACGACCAGGACGACGGCCCAGAAGCCGAGGACCCAGCGACGGTGGCGGAAACAGAACCGGCCGATCGCGGCGAGCCGGCCGCCGACCACTGCGGTGGGGGCGGAGGAGCGGTTGCGCATGAAGGAGCCTTTCGGGCAGCTCCACTCAATGTAGGTGCATCCAGAACTCCGGCCTATAGCAGGGCAATGAGCCTCATCTCACACTTCCCTACACATAAACCACACATAAGTCAAAGCGGAAAACGAAGGGCCGGTGAACAGCCGCCGAAAAACGCCGGCGAGGAGGTCGCCAGGCGAACGGGCGAGCAGACGAACAGGCGCGGAAAAACCAACGGGCCCCACCCGGAAATCCGGGTGGGGCCCGTTGCCTAGCTGTCAGCTAGCGGGGCGAGAGCCTCAGCTCTGGCCACCGGCCAGCTTCTCGCGCAGGGCGGCCAGGGCCTCGTCGGAGGCCAGGGCGCCGGAGCCCTCGTCGCTGCTGGACGAGTAGGAGCCACCGGCAGCGGCGGCGACGGCGTCGCCACCCTCGGCAGCGGCCTCGGCGTCGGCCTCGCGGCTCTTGATGACCTGGGCCTGGTGCTGCTCGAAGCGGGCCTGCGCCTCGGCGTACTGGCGCTCCCAGTCCTCACGCTGCTTCTCGAAGCCGGGCAGCCAGTCGTTCGCCTCGGGGTCGAAGCCCTCCGGGTAGATGTAGTTGCCCTGGTCGTCGTAGGAGGCGGCCATGCCGTACAGGGTCGGGTCGAACTCGGCCTCGGCCGGGCTGGCACCCAGGGCCTCGTTGGCCTGCTTCAGCGACAGGCTGATGCGACGACGCTCGAGGTCGATGTCGATGACCTTGACGAAGATCTCGTCGCCGACCTGGACGACCTGCTCCGGGATCTCGACGTGGCGCTCGGCCAGCTCGGAGATGTGGACCAGACCCTCGATGCCCTCGTCCACGCGGACGAACGCACCGAACGGAACCAGCTTGGTGACCTTACCCGGAACGACCTGGCCGATCTGGTGGGTACGGGCGAACTGCTGCCACGGGTCCTCCTGGGTCGCCTTCAGCGACAGGGAGACGCGCTCGCGGTCCATGTCAACGTCGAGAACCTCGACGGTGACCTCCTGGCCGACCTCGACAACCTCGGACGGGTGGTCGATGTGCTTCCAGGACAGCTCGGAGACGTGCACCAGGCCGTCGACGCCACCCAGGTCCACGAAGGCACCGAAGTTGACGATCGAGGAGACGACGCCGGAGCGCACCTGGCCCTTCTGCAGGGTGGTGAGGAAGGTCTGGCGGACCTCGCTCTGGGTCTGCTCCAGCCAGGCACGGCGGGACAGGACCACGTTGTTGCGGTTCTTGTCCAGCTCGATGATCTTGGCCTCGAGCTCCTTGCCCACGTAGGGCTGGAGGTCGCGGACGCGACGCATCTCGACCAGCGAGGCGGGGAGGAAGCCGCGGAGGCCGATGTCGAGGATGAGACCACCCTTGACGACCTCGATGACGGTACCGGTGACGATGCCGTCCTCTTCCTTGATCTTCTCGATCGTGCCCCAGGCACGCTCGTACTGAGCGCGCTTCTTGGACAGGATGAGACGACCCTCCTTGTCCTCCTTCTGGAGAACCAGGGCCTCGATGTTGTCACCGACGGCGACGACCTCGTGCGGGTCAACGTCGTGCTTGATCGAGAGCTCGCGGGACGGGATGACGCCCTCGGTCTTGTAACCGATGTCGAGGAGGACCTCGTCACGGTCGACCTTCACGATGACGCCCTCGACGATGTCGCCATCGTTGAAGTACTTGATGGTCTCGTCGATGGCGGCGAGGAAGGCCTCCGCGTCGCCGATGTCGTTGACCGCGACCTGCGGGGTGGTGCTGAGGGAGGAGTCGGTGGGGCTCGTCATTAGGAAAAGGGCTCCGGTACGGACATGAAAGTCGTAGGTAATGCCACGCGGAGGGCCCGTATCGCTCCCACCGAAAGCCGGACAGCCAAGAACACGGCACACCGGGAATCTCGTCCAACGAGAACCGGCGTCCGTCTTGCGACCGTGGGGTCTTCGACAGATGCGAGCGCGACCTGCTCCGTCCGAGGCGCGCAGGCCCGCAGCGCAACTTGTAGCATACGGGGACGGCCAGGCACGGTCAACGCCAAGAGAGGCAAGACGGTGGAGCCCGGTACGGATCAGGCCATATCCTCCGATTGCGCACCTCGCGGTGGCGCCCGAAGGGGCCCTTCCCCGGATGCCACCGCCAGGATCCGGCACCCTGACGGGGCCGGTTCGCGGCAGCGGCGCTTCCGCATTCCATACCCTACGCGATGGGCATTGTCACCGTGGCCACCACCCCCCAGTCGAACCTGCACGATCTTGACACCTCCCCCACAGGGGTCGAGGAGGAGGACGGCGACGACGCGGTGCGGCGCTCGGCCGGCGTCGGGGAGAGCAGCCGGGCCAGCCGGCACTGGTGGGACCGCAACGCCGACGAGTACCAGGACGAGCACGGCGAGTTCCTCGGCGACGACCGCTTCACCTGGTGCCCCGAGGGCCTCGACGAGGCCGACGCCCGACTGCTCGGCGAGGTCTCGGGCAAGGACGTGCTGGAGATCGGCGCCGGCGCCGCCCAGTGCTCCCGCTGGCTGGCCGCCCGGGGCGCCCGCCCGGTCGCCCTGGACATCTCCTACCGCCAGCTCCAGCACTCCCGCCGGATCGACCTCGGCCGCGGCGCCGAGCCCGTCCCGGTGGTCCAGGCCGACGCCGCCGTCCTACCCTTCGCCGACGCGTCCTTCGACCTCGCCTGCTCCGCCTACGGCGCCGTCCCGTTCAGCGCCGACACCGACCGGCTGATGCGCGAGGTGCACCGGGTGCTGCGGCCCGGCGGGCGCTGGGTGTTCTCGGTGACCCACCCGATCCGCTGGGCCTTCCCCGACGAGCCCGGCGTCGAGGGCCTCACCGCGATGTCCTCCTACTTCGACCGCACCCCGTACGTCGAACAGGACGAGCAGGGCCGCGCCACCTACGTCGAGCACCACCGCACCCTGGGCGACCGGGTACGTGAACTCGTCGGCGCCGGCTTCCGGTTGATCGACCTGGTCGAGCCCGAGTGGCCGGCCGACCTGGAACAGGAGTGGGGCGGCTGGTCCCCGCTGCGCGGACGGCTGATCCCGGGCACGGCGATCTTCGTCACCGAGCGGGGCTGAGCCTGTTGCACCCGGCCTGGCGCGACCTGCCCGTCCGCACCGCCCTGCCCGCCCTGCACGACGCGCTGGAGGAGCACGGCACCGCCGTCCTCGCCGCCCCGCCCGGCACCGGCAAGACGACGCTGGTGCCGCTCGCCCTGGCCGGGCTGCTCGATTCCGGCCCGGTACGGCGCGTGCTGGTCGCCGAACCGCGCCGGCTCGCCGTCCGGGCCGCCGCCCGGCGGATGGCCTGGCTGCTCGGCGAGGCCGTCGGCGGGCGGGTCGGCTACACGGTGCGCGGGGACCGTAAGGTCGGGCCTTCGACCGTCGTCGAGGTCGTCACCACCGGGGTGCTGCTCCAACGCCTCCAACGTGACCAGGAGTTGCCCGGGGCCGACGTCGTCGTCCTGGACGAGTGCCACGAACGGCACCTGGACGCCGACACCGCCCTCGCCTTCCTGCTGGACGTGCGCGCCGCGCTGCGGCCCGAACTGCGGCTGGTCTGCGCCTCGGCCACCTCCGACACTGCCGCTTGGGCCGAACTCCTCGGCGGTGCGCCGGTGGTGGAGGCGCACGGGGTGTCCCACCCGGTGGACGTGGTCTGGGCACCGCCGCCGCGCGCCGTCCGGCCCGCCCACGGCACCCGGGTCGACCCGGCCTTGCTCGACCACGTCGCCACCGTCGTACGGCGGGCTTTGAGCGAGCGGGACGGGGACGTGCTCTGCTTCCTGCCCGGCGTCGGCGAAATCGCCCGCGTGGCGGGGCAGTTGTCCGGCGCGCCGGCCGAGGTACTGCAACTGCACGGCCGCGCCCCGCAGTCCGTCCAGGACGCAGCGCTCTCGCCCGCCGACGGGCGGCGCGTCGTCCTCGCCACCTCCGTCGCCGAGTCCTCGCTCACCGTGCCCGGCGTCCGGGTCGTGGTCGACGCCGGACTCGCCCGCGAACCCCGCACCGACCACGCCCGCGGCCTCGCCGGGCTCGTCACCGTCCGGGCCTCGCTCGCCGCCGCCCGCCAGCGCGCCGGACGAGCGGGGCGTGAAGCCCCCGGCACCGTCTACCGCTGCTGGCACGAGGCCGAGGACGCCCGCGCCGCCCGCTTCCCCACGCCCGAGATCGCCCTCGCCGACCTCACCTCCTTTGCTCTCCAAGCCGCCTGCTGGGGCGACCCGGACGCCACCGGGCTCGCCCTGCCCGACGCCCCGCCCGCCGGGGCGATGGCCGCGGCCCGGCAGACCCTCCAGGCCCTCGGCGCGGTGGGCGCGGACGGCCGGGCCACGCCGCGCGGTGTGCGCCTCGCCCGCACCGGCCTGCACCCCCGGCTCGCCCGCGCCCTGGTCGACGGCGCGGCGGCGGTCGGTGCGCGGCGAGCGGCCGAGGTGGTCGCGCTGCTCTCCGAGGAACCACCGCGCGCCCTGGGCGACGACCTCGGCGCGGTGTGGCGGGCGGTCCGTTCCTCCAAGGACCCCTACGCCGGCCGCTGGCGCGACGAAGTCCGCCGCCTCCTGCGCGCCGCCGGCTCCGAACCCGCCACTCAGCTACCCGACGCGGCCGCCGCCGGCCTCGTCGTCGCCCTCGCCTTCCCCGAACGCATCGCCCGCGCCCGCGTCGAGAAGCCCGCCCCCGGCGAGCGCAGCCCGTACCTGATGGCCTCCGGCACGGCCGCCGAACTCGCCCCCGGCACCACGCTGGGCGCGCTGCCCTGGCTCGCCGTCGCGGTCGCCGACCGCCCGGCAGGCTGGCACTCCGCCCGCATCCTGCACGCTGCGGCACTGGACGAAGACACCGCCCGACTCGCCGGTGCCCCGCTGCTCGAAGCCCGCGAGGAAGTCCACTGGGACACCCGCCGAGATGAAGTCGTCTCCCGCCGGGTCGAATCGCTGGGCGCCATCGAACTCGCCGAGAAGCCACTCAACCGCCCCGACCCCGCGCTCGTCCGGGGCGCCCTGCTGGAGGGCCTCGCCCGCGAAGGCGTCAGCACCCTGCTGAGCTGGCCCTCTCCCGGCCTACGCGAACGCCTCGCCTTCCTCCACACCGCCCTCGGCGACCCCTGGCCCGACGTCTCCGACGCCGCGCTGCTCGACCGCGCCGAAGAGTGGCTGGAGCCCGAACTCTCCCGCGCCCGCCGCCGCGCCGACCTTGCGAGGATCGACACCACTGCGGCCCTCCAACGCCTGCTCCCCTGGGCAAGCGGCGAAGCCGGCCGCCTGGACGAACTCGCCCCCGAGCGCATCACCGTCCCCAGCGGCTCGAAGATCCGAGTCGACTACACCACCGAACGCCCAATACTGGCAGTCAAGTTGCAAGAACTCTTCGGCTGGACGGCAGCCCCCGCCCTGGCCGGCGGCCGCGCACCCCTCACCATCCACCTGCTCTCCCCCGCCGGCCGCCCCGCCGCCGTCACCGGCGACCTGGCGTCCTTCTGGCGCGAGGGCTACCGTGCCGTCCGCGCCGATCTCAGAGGCCGCTACCCCCGCCACCCCTGGCCCGAGGACCCCACGACGGCCGAACCCACCCGCCGCACCAACGCCCGGAAGTAGCGGCCTCAGCCCGCGCACTCGGCCAGGCGCAGTCGACACTCGTCGAGCGCCTGCGCCACCGTCCCGCGCTCGTCGCCGTCCGCCGGGTCGAGGAACTCACCGGCGGCGACCAGGGACGCCCAGAACGCCGCAGGCCGGCCACGCCCGACCCGCGGACCGAAGCGCGTGAGCGACCGGAAGACGTGCGCCAACTCGCCCTTGACGAAGCCGCGCTGGAGATTGAGGAAGGAGCCGCTCCCGAGGCCGCCCCGGGCGCCCAGCGCCGCCCGCAGGTGCTCCTCGATCACCTGCTCCCGCTCGTCGAGCAGCTTCGGCGCGTCGAACACCCCGGTGATCTCCAGGACCTCGGCGTACAGCTCCTCCTCGCCCGGCCGGAACTCGGACCGCAGCTCCGGCTCCCGGCTCAACCGCCGCAGCAGCTCCGCCTCGTCGATCCCCAGCGCCAGCCCGACCGCCAGAGCGGCGTCCACCCACTGCGGCGCCCGCACGGCCGGCTCGCCGCAGACCACGTCCGGCGCCACCCCGGCCCGCAGCCGCTCCCGGGCCGCCTCCACCAAGGCCGAACCGCTGTCCGCCATCCCGCGCCCCGCCCCTCTCGTCACCCGGTGACGAACATCCTTCCAGGCAGGTCGGCGCGCTCAGAAGCCGGACGGGGTGATGCCGCCCGTGCCCGGTGTGTAGCCCCCGCCGCCGGCGCGCGGCAGGTAGGGCGGCGGCATCGGCGGGCTCACCCGGTGGACGGACAGGGCGACCGGGGCGGAGTCGGGACCAGGTCGAAGCGGCGCACCAGCGGACATGGTCCCAGAGTAGGACGGTCCCGGGAGCCCAAAGAGGGGCTCAAAGATGCCGGAATTCCCTTACTCACTGGCCTAGTTGGCGCGCCCTGGCGTGAACGTCGGGTCCGGGCGGCGCGGCGGGATGGGGGTGCCCATCTGCACCGGACCGCAGACCATGACCTTGGCCTCCCCGCGCGGGTAGCAGTCGCCCGAGCCGGGCTGCGGCTCGGTGCGGCAGTTGGTGCAGGGCACCGGTGCGATGTCGTGCGGGTCCTGTCCGGACGGGGCCTTGGGCTTCGCGGCCGCAGCGCCGCCCTGCGGCTTGGCGGCGGGGGTGGCGGGGGCGGCCAGGGCGGCCGGGGCCTTCGTGGCGGGCCTCCGGGTCGTGGTCGGAGCGTCGTTTCCCGACTCGTCCGACGCGGGCTCGGCGGCTGCCGGTACCGGATCCGAGGTTGCGGACGGGCTCGGCGAGGTGGCGGCCTCGGTTGCCGTCGCCATCGCCGTCGCCGTCGCGCTCGGCGAGGGCTCCGCCGTCGGGCTCACCGTCGCACTCGGCGCGGCCGCCGCGCCCCCGGCCGAAGCCGTCGCTCCGCCCCCACCCCCGCCGCCGGACAGCGCCCACACCGACCCGCCCACCAGCAGCACCGCCGCCAGCGCGGCCGGGACCACCAGCCGTGGCCGCAGGAACCTCCGACCCTTCGCGCCCTGCTCCGCTTCCGTCATCGTCGCTCCCCTCGGCCACGCCGCCGCGCCCATTGCGCGACGGACCGGCAGATCGTAGCGACGGGCCCGGACACTCGCGTGTCCGGGCCCGTCGGTGGCAGTGCGGCGGTGCGTCAGTGCGCGGCGGCCTCCCAGTGGGCGCTGGCAGACTCCGTCTTGGGGAGTCTTACTCCGGAAAGTCGCCCTCACGGACGGACGCCACGAAGGCCTCCCAGGCGGCAGCCGGGAAGACGAGGGCCGGACCGTTCGGGTCCTTGGAGTCACGCACGGGGACGAGGCCGGGGAATCCGGGGGCCACCTCGATGCAATTGCCCCCGTTGCCGCCGCTGTAGCTGCTCTTTCGCCAGGCGGTCACGTCGAGCTCGTTCCTCGTCATTACTAAACCCTTCCAGCGCATCGGCGATCAGCGCAAGCGAGTCGACAACTGAGAGCGCCTCCCCGTGGAGCAGATCATAGCTGCGGCGATGCCGCGCTACGGTCGCCGGATCGTCGCTGGAATGCCCTCGGTCAAGGCTCTCGGAGTAGACCGAGGTCCGACCATCCGGCATCTCCAGCAGCACCATGGAGGTGTTGCCGACGGCCGGTCTGCGAGAGAACGGCACGACTTGGATGACAACGTTTGGGAGTTCAGCAACAGCGAGCAGGTGTTCCATCTGGCATCTCATCACACGCGGCCCACCGAAAACCGTCCGGATCGCGCTCTCATCGAGAATCACCAGCAGGAAAGGTCCTTCAGCATCCAGGAAGCGCCTTTGCCTCGCGAGTCGAGCCGCCGTCCGCTCCTCGATCACATCGGGCTTGCCAGCCGCATCGCTGACCGCAAACACCGCCTGCGCGTACTCGCGACATTGCAATAGCCCGTTCATCACCGCGACTTCGTAGGCCCTGACGGCCAGGGCCTCGGCTTCCATGTCGACATGACTCTGGAACCAGTCCGGGTGCTCGATTTCGGCGTCCCAGTCAACCCGCCCGTACAGCCGCTTCAGCAAGTCGCCAGTACCGTACAGCCGATCAAGCTCCTCGACTTCCTCGATCGACGGCTTCCGCTTCCCGCCCTCGGTCCGCGAGACCACCGTCCGGTCGCAGTGCAGGAGCTTGCCCACGTTTTCCTGGACGTAGCCCGCCGCCTCGCGCGCGTACTTGAGCTCCTCACCGAACATGATCGCGGAGCTAGCCGTCGTCCCCCGCCTGGTCTTCCGCTGTGCCATGGCTGCCCCCAGTTGTACACCACACGTCCCGCACGCCGATCTGGCGTCACCGTACCTCCGCAGCTCCGATGATTGACACCAGAACGCAATCATTTGCATGCATAGCGTGAGTGCGCACTACTCTCGCGCTCCCTCATCCGCCCCCTGAGGAACTCCGCCATGCTCAAAACCCGCCGCCCCCGCACGTTCGCCGCCCGCCTCGACTTGCGGACCGAATCCACGCCCCTGGCCCGACACTTGCACCGCGCCTACCTCTCCGCCGCCGCACCCCCGACCGCCGCATCAAACCCGCCCTCACCCACTGCCGCACCCGCACAGCCCAAGCCACCACCCCGTAATCGCCTGCCACGCGCAGGAAGTCGGCCCCACCGACTTCCTACGCAGCGCACCCCGCCCCGACACACCTGAGCCTCCGGGCAACCAACGCTGACCTCATGGATCCCTGCGGGCGACTTCGCGATCAGCCTCCGAAGCACTTCTCGACGGGCGGCCCCGCGTGGCACGCGGGGCCGCACGCCTCAACCGGTTCGCGCGCCTCCTGTGCGACCGTGTGGATCGAGGACGAGGCATGCGAGCTCGTGATCCAGGACTGGAAGGCATGCGCCGCGCTCGAAGCCCGCATATGCGGGACCGAGTGGGTACCCGGCCACGAACGGGGCATCCCTGATCACGAAGCTGTCGTCCGCATCCCCACGCGGATGCCGATCCTGCGAAAGGCGTGCGATGACGCAGAACGTGCCGGACTTTTCCGCCTTGCTGAAGGGAGCCCGGCGGACGGCTGTCCATCTGGAGATGCGTGACGTCTACGGCGTCGCCGACGAGACCGCCGACTTCGAGGAGTTCAGGCAGTCCGGCTCGATCGACCTGGACCCGGACTCCGAAGGCTGGGCCGGCTGGGTGCCGCTCGTTCGGGAAACCGTCGGCCGTGGCGTGGTGATGCGCCGAGCGAGGATCGTGTCCGAGCCGGTGACCGACTACATCCGCTGGGAACACGCACTGACCCCGGTGAACATCGCCGCCGGCGAGCAAGTGCGGTGGCTCCCCCGCCGTCTCGCCTCGGACATCCCGCTGCCCGGCAACGACCTGTGGCTGATCGATGACCGCCTGGTCCTCTTCCACTGGTTCACCGGCGACGGCGATTGGGCCGGTCACGAGTACAGCGATGACCCGGCCGTGGTGGAGATGGTCTCCAACGCATTCGAGACCGTCTGGGAGCGCGGTATCTCACACGACCGGTACGTCGTCTGATCGCTCGGGCCCTTCCGCAGACAGTTCATGGCCGCCCGTCAGGCTCCGGCCGACAGGCTCCAGGACCTGTGCAACGACGCGGGGCTCACCGGCCGTGAGCTGTCCGCCCGGTGTGGCTGGCACCCGGCGAAGAGCACTCGCATCCAGAAGGGCGAGGCCGCTCGACTCGGCGCTCTTCCTGATCAACGCTCCGTCCGCTCACCGGAATTGGCCCCGGCGAGCGGTCGGTCGTGGCGCGGGCGCGGGCGCGGGTCGCGGCCGGGGCCCGGCGGTCTGCGGCTGCGCCGTGTGGGCGCGAGTGACCGGAGGCGATGCCGGAGGCAGGCAGCGGGGTCCGGGGACCCCGGCTGCCTGCCCGCTGGGGCGGCGTGTCAGACCACGGCGAGCCGGTCCACCAGCAGTTCCACCCTGCGCTCGGTGTCCTCCGGCGGGAGCCGTCGTGCCCGGGTCAGGGTGACCAGTCCGTGCAGGGCCGCCCAGAACACCTCGGTGAACAGTCCCGGGTGGACGCCCTCCCCGGCGACCTCGTCGAGGTTTTCCAGCAGGGCGGCGAAGCCGTCCTTCAGAGGTTCCGGGGTGTCCTCGTTCGCGAAAGCCAGGCCGCCGTCGAGCTGGAACAGGGCGTCGTAGACCGCCGGGTTGCGTGCGGCGAAGTCGAGGTAGGCACGGGAGAGGGCGGTGACCCGGGCGTGCGGGCCGTCCGCGGCGGAGGCCGCGGCCCGCAGCGCCGCGGCCATCTCGGTGGCGCCTTCGAGGGCGACGGCGCCGATGATCTCGCGTTTGCCGCGGAAGTGGCTGTAGAGGACGGGCTGGCTGTATTCGATGCGCTCGGCGAGGCGGCGGGTGGTGACCGCGTCCCAGCCCTGCTGCTCGGCGAGTTCGCGGGCTGTCGCCACGATGAGGCGTTCGCGCTCCGCCCGTTCCCGCTGCTTTCGTTCCTGTACCGACATGATTCGATCCTAGCATCGCTAGACAAGAGAGCGACAGCAGCTCTAGTGTTGCCTCATCAGCTAGCAACGCTAGATGCCGGGAGGGTCATCATGCTCAACGCACTAGAGGTCTTCACCACCGTGGTCGTCGGCGTGATGGTGGGGGTGGAGTTCTCCGTCGCCTTCGTCATCAACCCGATCTTCAACGCACTCCCCGAGGACAGCGGCCAACTCGGCCGCGCCCACGGGGGCCGGATGCTCGGCGCCGTGATGCCGTTCTGGTACATCGGCTCGCTCGTCCTGAGCGCGATCTGGGCCATCGCCGGATGGCATCACCACGGCGCCGGCCTCGTCGTCATCGCCGCCGCGCTGCTGATCGTGAGCGTGATCATGTCGGTCCTGCTGCTCGTCCCGATCAACAACCGGAGCAAGACGTGGACCCCCGAGAACCGGCCCGAGGACTGGAAGGAGCAGTCGAACCGCTGGGACCGCTTCCACTACGTCCGCGTCGCCGTCCTCATCGCCGCCTTCGCCCTGCTGGTCGCCGCCCTCACCTGAGCCCGCGGACCGGACCGTGTGAGCGCCCGGAAGTCGCGCGCCGACTCGCCCTTGACGAAGCCCCGCCGGATCCGGAGCCAGTAGCCGCTCGCGAGACCCCCTCGGCATGCAGCGCGGCGCATCCTGGATCAGCCGGCGGACTTCGCCGCGGCACCCGATCCACTCACCAGGAGTACTGACATGAGATTCGACGACCACCGGGTGGTCATCACCGCCGCCGGCCGCGATTTCGGGCGCACATTGGCCATTCGTCTCGACCCCCGCGAGTTCGCGGAAACTGAAGGTTCTTCAGCGCGAACCCGAGGGTCCGTTGCCCTGATGTTAGGGGGTGGACCCATGGGTTCGTGGTG
>NZ_JBHTTU010000081.1:0-28789 GCF_042794375.1 Kitasatospora sp. NPDC056531
AGCGGCTCCGGGCTTGACGCCCGGCCCGCCGAGCCGGGAACCTCCCGCCCCGGGGCGGACCCAAACCACACAAGCAGCGCACTTCATACGGTCTAACCCGCCACCGCCGTGGCCCGGCTCTCCCGGACCACCGTCACCCGAATCTGGCCCGGGTAGGTCAGCTCCGCCGAGTCGGCGGACCGGGTCGAAGCAGGAGAGCTGCACCGAGGCGGGGGTGTCGTCGACGATCAGGTTGACCCCGGTGACCGCCTCGAAGGAGCGGATGTTGCGGCCCTCACGGCCGATGATCCTGCCCTTCATCTCCTCGCCGGGCAGCCGGAAGACGGTGACGGCGGTCTCCGCGGTCTGCTCCGAGGCCAGCCGCTGGATCGCCCCGGCCAGGATGTCCCTGGCCCGGCGCTCGCCCTCCTCCTTGGCCTCACGCTCGGTCTCCCGGACCGTGACGGCGGCCTCTCGGCGGGCCGACTCCTCGGCCTCGCGCAGGAGTTGGGCGTGCGCCTGCTCGGCGGAGAGCCCGGCGGCACGCTCCAGCGCGGCCGTCCGGCGGGCCACCAGCGCCTCGGCCTCGCCCCGGGAGCGCTCCAACTCCACCGAGCGCTCGGCCAGTTCGTCCTCCCGTCGGCGCAGTCGACGCAGCTCCTCGGCCACGCCGTCCTCACGCCGGGCGAGTTCGGCCCGCTGCCGGCCGGTCTGCTCCTCGGCCCACCGGCGGACCCGCTCGGCCTCGGCGAGGGCCTGCCGGCGGTCCGCCCGCAACCGTCTGACCACCAGCACGGCCAGCCCCGCGAGCACCAGCAGGACGGCGGCGGCCGACCCGACGATCGGCAGCACGGAGTCGCCCGTGCCGGTGCCCGCCGAGATCCCCATGCCGCGCCCCACTCCCCGTCCCTGCGCGGGCGCGTCCGGAAGCGCCCCCGCACTGAGTGCGAGGCCAGGTGCGGGTCACGAAAGGGTCAAGACTTGATCTGGTCCAGACTAAGAAGTGTACGGAACTGCCACTACTCCCACCCGGTTTCCGACAGTCCGTCGGCCGCCTCCTCCTCCAGCGCACCCCGCACCACCCGGAAGGCCAGCCCCTCGGAGTAACCGCGCCGGGCCAGCATGCCCACCAGCCGCCGGGTCCGGACCTGCGGGTCGAGCCCCCGGGTGGACCGCAGCTTGCGCTCGACCAGTGCCCGGGCCGCGTCCTCCTCGTCGTCGTGGTCGAGCTGGGCGACGGCCTGCTCGACCAGCTCGGCGGCCACGCCCTTGGTGCGCAGCTCCTGGGCCAGCGCCCGCCGGGACAGGCCCCGGACTGCGTGCCGGGACTCCACCCAGGCCGCGGCGAAGGCCGCGTCGTCGATCAGCCCGACCTCTTCGAGTCGGGTGAGCACCTCGTCGGCGACGTCCTCCGGGATCTCCCGCTTGCGCAGGGCGTCGGCGAGCTGCTTGCGGGTCTTGGCGGCGCCGGTCAGCAGCCGCAGACAGATGTCCCGGGCGCGGGTCTCCGGATCGACCTGCTCCTCGGCCCGCTTACGGGAGGTACGGGCGGCGCCGTCCTCCTCATCCGGCAGGCCCTCGGCGGACCGCCCACCGCGCCGACCGCCGCGCGGTCCCGCGCCGGAGCGGGCCGTCGGGGCGGCCGCACCCCCGTGACCGGCCGCCTCCACCTCGCCCCAGCCGCTCTCCGAGGGCACGGCACCGCCCCCGGCGGCTTCGAACTCCTCGGCCGCCAGCGCCGAGCGACGCCGACGGCGGCCGGTGCGCAGATCGGAGGCCGAGACCAGCCCGAGCGCCTCGACCGAGGCCTCCGCCGGCTCCGCGCCGGACGCCGCGCCGCGCACCGCCCGGACCGGAGCCCGGTCGAACTCCGGCTCCGGGCCGGATGCCCACTGCGTGGTGGACGCGCGCTCCCGCCGCCCCTTGCGGGACTGCGACCGCGGCCGGGCCGCCGACGGCCGCGGTTCCGGCTCTCCTTCAGGCTCCGGCCCCTCCGCGACCGCGGCGAACCAGTCCGGCGGGCCGTAGTCGTCATCCCCGGGGCCCGCCGGGCCGCCGCCCACCGTGTCGTACTGCGTCAACGGCTCAGGCCTTGGCAGCCGCCGTCTTCTTCGCCGCGGCCGTCTTGGCGGCGGTCGCGGTGATCGGCTTGGCGGCGCCGTCGGCAGCGGCCTCCGCCTCGCCCTCGGCGGGCTCCTCGGCCTTCGGGCCGATGCCCAGCTTGCCCTTGATCTTCCGCTCGATCTCGTCGGCGAGCTGCGGGTTGTCCCGCAGGAAGTTACGGGCGTTCTCCTTGCCCTGGCCGAGCTGGTCGCCCTCGTAGGTGTACCAGGCGCCGGACTTGCGGATGAAGCCGTGCTCGACGCCCATGTCGATCAGGCCGCCCTCGCGGCTGATGCCGATGCCGTAGAGGATGTCGAACTCCGCCTGCTTGAACGGCGCGGCGACCTTGTTCTTGACGACCTTGACCCGGGTGCGGTTGCCGACCGCCTCGGTGCCGTCCTTCAGGGTCTCGATCCGGCGGATGTCCAGGCGGACGGAGGCGTAGAACTTCAGCGCCCGGCCACCGGTCGTGGTCTCCGGCGAACCGAACATCACGCCGATCTTCTCGCGCAGCTGGTTGATGAAGATGGCGGTGGTGTTCGACTGGTTCAGCGCACCGGCGATCTTGCGCAGCGCCTGGCTCATCAGCCGGGCCTGCAGACCGACGTGCGAGTCACCCATCTCACCCTCGATCTCGGCGCGCGGGACGAGCGCCGCGACCGAGTCGATGATCACCAGGTCGATCGCGCCAGAGCGGATCAGCATGTCGGTGATCTCCAGGGCCTGCTCACCGGTGTCCGGCTGGCTGACCAGCAGGGCGTCGGTGTCCACGCCGAGCTTCTTGGCGTACTCCGGGTCGAGCGCGTGCTCCGCGTCGACGAAGGCGACCGTGCCGCCGGCCCGCTGGGCGTTGGCGGCCAGGTGCAGGGTCAGGGTGGTCTTACCGGACGACTCGGGGCCGTAGATCTCGATCACTCGGCCGCGCGGAATGCCGCCGACCCCGAGGGCGACGTCCAGGGCGGTGGATCCGGTGGAGATCACCTCGACCGGCTCATTGGCCTTCTCGCCGAGGCGCATCACCGAGCCCTTGCCGAACTGCCGCTCGATCTGGGCGAGAGCGGTCTCCAGGGCCTTCTCGCGGTCCGTACCTGCCATGGCTTTTTCCCTCGGGTTCTGTGCTGTGCGCTTCATCGTCACCGACGCTAGCGCGTCCCACTGACAAACGAGCCCCACCCGGCTCAGCCTGTGGAAAACTCCTGGCCGGAGAGTACAAAGAACATCTGTTCGATTCAAGCCTCGCACGTCCGGCCCCCGACGCGGGGCGGACCCTCGGACCGCGCCCCGCCACCGGTCACCCGCCGTCGCCCCCGACCATCCGCCGCAGCCGCCGCGCCGCCTCCCGCCGCAGCTCCCGACGGGCCCGCCGCTGCTCACCGCGGTCGATCCGCGGATCGGTGGCCACCTCGTACCGCCGCACGTACGTCCCGACGAAGCCCTGCAGGGTGGCCGCCGCCGGGATCGCGATCAGCGCGCCCACCGCGCCCAGCAGGGCGGCGCCCGCGATCACCGCGCCGAAGGCCACCGCCGGATGCACGTCCACCGTCCTCGCGGTGATCCTCGGGTGCAGCACGTAGTTCTCGATCTGCTGGTAGACCACCGTGAACACCAGTACCCACAGCGCGTCCACCGGCTCCACGGTGAGCGCCACCAGCACCGGCAGCGCCCCCGCCAGGTACGTCCCGATGGTCGGCACGAACTGCGACATGACGCCCACCCAGATCGCCAGCGCCGCCGAGTACGGCAGGTCGATCAGCTCGAACATCACCCAGTGCCCGGCCGCCGACACCACCGCGAGCACGGCTCGCGAGTACAGGTAGCCGCCGGTCTTGGCGAGCGCGATCTCCCAGGCCCGCAGCACCTCGCCCTGCTTCGACGGCGGCAGCAGGGAACACACCGTCCGGCGCACCCGTGGGCCCTCGGCGGTGAAGTAGAAGGTGAACAGCCCGACCGTGAAGGTCTGGAAGAGACCTCCGATGAGGGTGGAGGAGACGCCCCAGACGTTGTCGGCGGCCTGCTGGGCGTAGCCCTCGATGGTGCCGGAGTCCTTGAGCAGCCGCTTCTGCAGCTCACCCAGCGAGAGGTCCTGATGGAAGGTCCGGTTGATCCAGCCGATCAGATTGTCGACCAGGTGCGGCATGTCCTCCGCGATCTTCGCCACCTGATCCACCAACAACGTGCCGAGCGCCGCCAGGAACCCGACCACCGCGATCCCGACCGCGACGAACACCAGGAAGGTGCCCACCCCACGACGCACCCCGCGCGCCGCCATCCGGTCCACCGCCGGCTCCAGCGCCAGCGAGAGGAAGAAGGCCACCAGCAGCATCACGAACAGGTCGATCAGCTGCCGGAACGCCCAGTCGGCGAGCTGGAACAGCCCGACCAGCACCAGGAACAGCACCATCGCCCGGGGCAACCAGCGCGGCATCCCACCCCACGGGGCCCGCTCCTCGTCGGCGGCCCGCACCGACCCTTCCTCGTTCTTCCGCTCTCCGCTGATCGTCACCCCGACAGTCTGTCCCACCGTCCCGGAGGGAAAGGCTCAGCGCAGCAGGGTGGAGACCCCCTGGGTCGCACAGACCACCCGCCAGACGTCCTTGGCCTCCCAGCCGGCATCCAGCGCCTGGCGCACCGTCCGCCCGCCCAGCTCGCTCATCACGTGGTCGGACGCGAAGGACTCCGCGTACGCCTCCCCGAAGTGCGCGTACATCCGTCGCCAGAACTCCGTCAGCCTCATGCCCCCAGTATCCCGGACCCCGCACCGACCCCCCGGCCCTGCCACTCCTCCGCCGTCACCCCGTCCACCCCCGACCCGCTCACTCAACGGGGCAACGCCAACAACCCCGCCCCGAAGTACTGCCGGTCCCCACAAGCCCGCGGCCCCACCGGACACCCCGCCGCAGCCGTGGTCGCCAACAGGGCAGCCAACCCGCCGGACCCGAGATCCGGATGCAACGCCGCCGCGACCGCCACCGCCCCGGCGACATGGGCCGCCGCCATCGAGGTCCCCGCCAGCGCCGCGTACTGCCCGCCGGGCCAGTCGGAGACGATCGCCCCCTGCGCCCCGCCGTCCGGGTCCCCGCCCGGGGCCGCGAGCGAGACGTGCCCGCGCCCGTAGTTGGAGTACGAGGACGGACGCCCGTCCCGGTTGACGGCGGTGACGGTGACCACGCCCGGGAGTTCGCCGGGAAGGCGAATGCACTCGGCGCCCAGGTAGCGGGTGCGGGCCGGCTCGGAGCCCCGGTCGTTGGGGCTGCGTTCGTCGGTCCGGGCCGCGCCGAGGTCCTGCCCGTCGTTGCCGGCCGAGGCGACCACCACCGCGCCCTTGCGCTGGGCGTACGCGGAGGCCCGGCCGACCGCCGCGACCAGCGCCGCCTGGTCCGGATCCTCGGGGCAGTTGTACTTCCACGGGTCCGCGAAGTAGCTGTTGTTGATCGCCTTGGCCCCGTGGTCGGCCGCCCAGAGCATGCCGCAGACGATGTTCTCGGCGTAGTACTGCCCCAGCGGCCCGAGCAGCCGGACGGCGGCGATCCGCACCCCCGGCGCGACCCCGGCGACGCCCTTCCCGTCCCGGGCCGCGCCGATGATCCCGGCGACGTGGGTGCCGTGTCCGCTCTCCCCCACTCCTGAGTCGGGCCGCCAGGAGCCGGTCCGGGCGTCCGGCCGCCCGTCCGCGCAGGAGGCCGAGGCCTTCGGGTCGACGGCGGCCCACAGGTCCGGGTGGCTGTCGTCCACGCCCGAGTCCAGCACCGCGACCAGCACCTTGTGCAGCGCCTCGGCACTCGGCGTCCCCCCGCCGGCGTCCCCGGTCCGCCCCGGGGCAGACCCCAGCATGGCGAGGTTCCAGGCTCCGCCCTCCGACGGGTCGGGCACGGTGGGCGTCCCGCCGTCCTCCCCCTCGGAAGCCGCCCGCCCTCGGGCAATCACCCGCGCGCCGGTCGTCACCCGCCCGCCGGGGACCGTACGCCCGCCCGGAGCCGCGCGTCCGCCGGAGGCCGCACGCCCCTCCGAGCTCCCCCGCTCCGCCCCCGCCGCGAAGTCCCCGGCCCCGTCCACCGCCCTCGGCGGCCCCACCACCGGAGCGGTCCGGGTCGCCCCCACGGCGGCGATCCCCGGCCGGGCCCGGACCCTGTCCGCGAAGCCGCCGGTCGCGTACGCCAGCACCGCCCCGATCTGCGGGTACTCCTGCACCACCTGTCCGCCCGCCGCCCGGCTCTCCGCCCCTGCCTGGGCGGCGCCCTCGGCGTCCTCCCGCCCGGCCAGCACCAGGTAGCTCAGGTACGCCCGCCCGGGCCCGGAGACGTACGGCACGGCCCCGCCGACCACCAGGGCCGTGAGCAGCATCGCCAGCAGCATCCGGACGGGCCCGCGGACCCTGCGACGGCGGACCGCGCGGGCGGGACTGCCGGACTGGTGCGCCTGCGCCATCCCACGGTCTCCGCTCGTCGGTCCGGTGAGGTCACGGCATGCGGGCCACGGCGGTGCGGTCACCGCCACGGATTGATCACATGTCCGATTCATTACGATATGAGCGGTTCATCGTTCCCGCCTTCTCGACTACACCCGCGGCCACACCCGCCCCCCGGCGAGCCCCCGCCCGCAGGCCCGCTTGTCAGTCCCACCCGGCACCATGGGGGCATGGCGCCCCAGCACCCGACCCCGCCCGCCGACGACCCGCAGGCCGACGATCCCCTGGCCGGATTCGCCCCGGCCACCCGGGCCTGGTTCACCGGTGCCTTCTCCGCCCCCACCACCGCCCAGTCCGAGGCCTGGCGCGCCATCCGGCGGGAGACCGACGTCCTGGTGGTCGCCCCCACCGGCTCCGGCAAGACGCTCGCCGCCTTCCTCTCCGCGCTGGACCGCCTCAGCAGCACCCCGCCCCCCGCCGAGCCCAAGCGCCGCTGCCGGGTGCTCTACGTCTCGCCGCTCAAGGCCCTCGCGGTGGACGTCGAGCGGAACCTGCGCGCCCCGCTGACCGGCCTGCGCCAGGCCGCCGTCCGCCTCGGTCTGCCCGAGCCGGAGGTCCAGGTCGCGATCCGCTCCGGCGACACCCCTGCCGCCGACCGCCGCCGCTTCACGACCCACCCGCCGGACATCCTGATCACCACCCCCGAGTCGCTCTTCCTGCTGCTCACCTCCGCCTCCCGGGAGGCGCTGCGCGGCGTGGACACGGTGATCCTGGACGAGGTGCACGCGGTCGCCGGCACCAAGCGCGGCGCCCACCTCGCACTCAGCCTGGAGCGGCTGGACGAGCTGCTGGACCGCCCGGCCCGCCGGATCGGCCTGTCCGCCACGGTGCGCCCGGTCGAGGAGGTGGCCCGCTTCCTCAGCCCCCAGCGCGGCGCCGTCGTCGTCCAGCCCGCCGCCGCCAAGGAGTTCGACCTCTCGGTGGTCGTCCCCGTCCCCGACCTGGACGACCTGCCCGCCGCCCCGGCCACCGGCGGCGCCGCCGGCAGCGACCCGCAGCGTCAGGCCTCGATCTGGCCGCACGTCGAGGAGCGGATCGTCGACCTGGTCGAGGCGCACCGCTCGACCATCGTCTTCGCCAACTCCCGCCGCCTGGCCGAGCGCCTGTGCAACCGGCTGAACGAGATCGCCCACGAGCGCGCCACCGGCACCGCCGTCCCCGAGGCGCACGCCCCGGCCCAGTCGATGGGCGGCTCGGGCGCCGCCAAGGGCGCGCCCGCGGTCATCGCGCGGGCGCACCACGGCTCCGTCTCCAAGGAGCAGCGCTCGCTCGTCGAGGAGGAGTTGAAGGCCGGCCGGCTGCCCGCCGTGGTCGCCACCTCCAGTCTGGAGCTGGGCATCGACATGGGCGCCGTGGAGCTCGTCGTCCAGGTCGAGTCCCCGCCCTCGGTCGCCTCCGGCCTGCAGCGGGTCGGCCGAGCCGGACACCAGGTCGGCGCCGTCTCCACCGGCGTCTTCTTCCCCAAGTACCGGGGGGACCTGGTGCAGTCCGCCGTGGTGACCGAGCGGATGCGGGCCGGCCGGATCGAGGCGCTGCGCATCCCGCGCAACCCGCTGGACGTGCTGGCCCAGCAGCTGGTCGCGATGACGGCCCTGGACGCCTGGCCGGTGGACGACCTGCTCACCGTGGTCCGCCGCGCCGCGCCCTTCGCCACGCTCCCGCAGTCCGCCTTCGACGCCGTGCTCGACATGCTGGCCGGCCGCTACCCCTCGGACGCCTTCGCCGAATTGCGCCCCCGGGTGGTCTGGGACCGAGTGGCCGGCACGGTCACCGGCCGCCCCGGCGCCCAGCGCCTGGCCGTCACCTCCGGCGGCACCATCCCCGACCGCGGCCTGTTCGGCGTCTTCATCGCCGGGGCGACTGCATCCGATTCAAAGACGGGCAAAAAGGGCGGCGGCAGGGTCGGCGAGCTGGACGAGGAGATGGTCTACGAGTCCCGCGTCGGGGACGTGTTCACCCTCGGCACCACCTCCTGGCGGATCGAGGAGATCACCCACGACAAGGTGCTGGTCACCCCCGCCCCCGGCGTCCCGGGCCGGCTCCCGTTCTGGAAGGGCGACACCCTCGGCCGCCCGCTCGAACTCGGCCGCGCCCTGGGCGCGTTCACCCGCGAGCTGGGCACCCTCCGGCCGGAGGCCGCGACCGAGCGCCTCAAGCAGGCCGGCCTGGACGACTGGGCCGCCGCCAACCTGCTCGACTACCTCGCCCAACAGCGCACCGCCTGCGGCCACCTCCCGGACGACCGCACCATCGTGGTCGAGCGTTTCCGGGACGAGCTCGGTGACTGGCGGATCGTCATCCACTCCCCCTTCGGTGCCCAGGTGCACGCCCCCTGGGCCCTGGCCCTGGGCGCCCGGCTGCGCGAGAAGCACGGCCTGGACCCGCAGGTCATGCACGCCGACGACGGCATCGTGCTCCGCCTGCCCGACGCCGATCTCCTGGCCCCTGACTTCGATTTCAGCGGCCCGTCCGAACCCGCCGGTTCGACCCCGGACGAGGCCCCGGTCGGCGCCGACGCCGCCCTGTTCGACCCCGGCGAGATCGAACAGCTGGTCACCGACCAGGTCGGCGGCTCCGCCCTGTTCGCCTCCCGCTTCCGCGAGTGCGCCGGCCGCGCCCTGCTGCTCCCCCGCCGCAACCCCGGCCGCCGCACCCCGCTCTGGCAGCAGCGCCAGCGCGCCGCCCAACTGCTCGAAGTCGCCTCCGAGTACGGCTCGTTCCCGATCGTCCTGGAGGCCGTCCGGGAGTGCCTGCAGGACGTCTTCGACGTCCCCGGCCTGGTCGAGCTGATGGGCGACCTGGAGTCCCGCGCGGTCCGCCTGGTCGAGGTCACCACCCCCGAGCCCTCGCCCTTCGCCCGCTCGCTGCTGTTCGGCTACGTCGCCCAGTTCCTCTACGAGGGCGACTCCCCGCTCGCCGAACGCCGTGCCGCCGCCCTCTCGCTGGACTCCCGGCTGCTGTCCGAGCTCCTCGGCCAGGCCGAGCTGAGCGAACTGCTGGACCCCGAGGTCCTCGCCGAGCTGGAGGCCGAACTCCAACGCCTCACCCCCGAGCGCCGGATCAAGGACGCCGAGGGCGTCGCCGACGCCCTGCGCCTGCTCGGCCCGCTCACCGAGGCCGAGTTGACCGCCCGCGGCGCAGAACCGCTCTGGGCCCTGGAGCTGGAGGCCGCCCGCCGGGTGATCCAGGTCCGGATCGCCGGCGAGCAGCGCTGGGCCGCGATCGAGGACGCCGGACGGCTGCGCGACGCGCTCGGCACCCCGCTGCCGGTCGGCGTCCCCGAGGCGTTCACCGAGCCGGTCAAGGACCCGCTGGGCGACCTGCTGGCCCGCCACGCCCGTACCCACGGCCCGTTCACCGCGGCCGAGGCGGGCGCCCGCTACGGCCTGGGCACCGCCGTCGTCACCGGCACCCTGCACCGGCTCACCGCCGCCGGCCGCCTGGTCCAAGGGCAGTTCAGGCCCGCCGAGAGCCACACCGCCCCCGAGTGGTGCGACGCCGAGGTGCTGCGCCGGCTGCGTCGCCGCTCGCTGGCCGCCCTGCGCCAGGAGGTCGAGCCCGTCCCGCCGCGCGCCCTGGCCGCCTTCCTCCCGCAGTGGCAGCACCTGGCCGGCCACCGACTGCGCGGCCCGGACGGCCTGCTCCGGGTGGTCGAGCAGCTCCAGGGCACCGCCCTGCCCGCCTCCGCCCTGGAGAAGCTGATCCTCCCGGCCCGGCTCGCCGACTACTCCCCGGGGCTGCTGGACGAGCTGACGGCGGCCGGCGAGATCGGCTGGTGCGGCACCGGCGCACTACCCGGCAAGGACGGCTGGCTGAGCCTGCACCTGGCCGAGAACGCCCACCTGCTGCGCCCCGAGCCCGTCCCGCCCGCGCTCACCCCGCTGCACAGCGCGCTGATGCAGGCGCTGGCCGGCGGCTACGGCCTGTTCTTCCGCCAACTGGTCCAGCAGCTCCCGGAGGACACCGCCGAGCCGGAGATCGTCGAGGCGCTCTGGGACCTGGTCTGGGCCGGATACGTCACCAACGACACCCTGGCCCCGCTGCGCGCCCTGCTCGGCTCCGGCCGTACCGCGGGCGCCACCGCCCACCGCGCGCCCCGGGCCACCCCGCGCGGCCGCTACGGCGGTGCCGGCCGCGCCTTCGGCCGGGTCGGCGGCGCGCTGCGCAGCGGCCCGCCGACGGTGGCCGGGCGCTGGTCGCTGCTGCCCGCCTTCGCCGCCGACCCGACGGTCCGGGCCACCGCCCAGGCGCAGAACCTGCTGGACCGGCACGGTCTGCTCACCCGGGGCGCGGTGGCGGCCGAACGGGTGCCCGGCGGCTTCGCCGGCGTCTACCGGGTGCTCGCCGCGATGGAGGAGCGCGGCCGGGCCCGCCGGGGCTACTTCGTCGACGGCCTGGGCGGCGCCCAGTTCGCCATGGAAGGCGCGGCCGACCGGCTGCGCTCGGTCAACGGCCGGCTGGAGCGGGCCCGCAGCACCGAGTGGCCGGCCGCCCCGACGGCCGAGCCGCCGCAGCCGCTGGTGCTGGCCGCCGCCGATCCGGCGAACGCCTACGGCGCCGCCCTGCCCTGGCCCGAGCCGCCCACCGTCCCCGGCCGCGAGGAGTCCACCGCCCATCGACCGGGCCGCAAGGCGGGCGCCCTGGTGGTCCTGGTGGACGGCGAGCTGGCGCTGTACGTGGAGCGGGGCGGCAAGTCCATGCTGGCCTGGCCCGAGGACGAGGCGACCCGGGCGCTGGCCGCCGGGGCGCTGGCCGAGGCGGTCCGCACGGGCGCGCTCGGCAGCGTCACGGTGGAGCGGGCCAACGGCGAGCCCGCGCTCGGCTCCGACCTCGGCCGTGCCCTGGAGGAGGCCGGTTTCCACGCCACCCCGCGCGGCCTCCGGCTGCGGCCCTAGGCAGCCGCGTCCGGAGCGCGCACGGGAGCGCCGAAGGCCGCGGGGTCAACGACCCCGCGGCCTTCGGCCACATCTGATCATCCGACCGGTGGCGGCTGCGCCTCCACCCGGCCCACGGCCTCCTGGCGCCGTCGCCGGACCGGACCGGTCGCGTTCCGGTCGGCATGGACCGGGATGAGGCCGAGCCCCCAGCCGCCGGCCGCGAGCAGGCCCAGCACCGCGCCGTCGGCGAGCTGCCCCCTGACCGCCAGCAGCCACCAGGCGAGCCCGGCCGTCAGGGCCACCGGGACCCACCGGGCCGGCCAGGGCACCAACCGCCGCGCCCGCAGCCCTATTCGGGCCACCGCGCGCACCGTCGCGAGTCTCCGCACGACTGCCCTCCTCCGCTCGCCCCGGGCATCGGTGGAGCCCGGGTGTCGAGGCCGGAATCAGGCGGCGACCACGTCCATCGCGGCGGCCTTGGGCGACATGTTCGCCCGGTCGGCGCCGGGGGCGGGCAGCGGAACCGGTTCGAGTACCGGCCTCAGCAGATCACCTTCGGAGAGGGTGGCCATCGCCGCAAGTTCGGCGAGCGACAGTTCGTCGCTGACCTCGCGCATGACCTCGGACATCCGGACGTCGAGTGCGTCGCAGATGGCGGAGAGCAGCTCCGAGGAGGCCTCCTTCTGTCCCCGCTCGACCTCGGAGAGGTATCCGAGCGAAACCCTGGCGGCCGCCGACACCTCGCGGAGTGTGCGGCCCTGGCGCTGGCGCTGCCGACGCAGTACATCGCCCAGTAGGCGACGGAGCAGGATCATCGGTGCCTCCCTCCTCGGACTGCGGATCGAGATGTCACGACCCCACCGTACCGCCTTGCCCGCTTCGCGTGCGGGGACCCCGGTCGTGTTCACTCTGGGCTGCAAGGCCGTCCCCCTCCTCGTTCCGGTGTCACACCCGGGTTCGCGGGCCCCTCGTGGTACCCGACGCGACCCACCCGGCCACCATCACGCAACTCGTTCGCCATCTGGTATCTGCCCAACCAGGACCTCGGATGTAACACGATCCTCCAGCAGTGCCATACCCGCGCGTGCCGGTTCGACAGATCTCGGTTCGGTGGAGATCCCCGCCGGGCCCCTATCGAGCGAGCCGGCCGACGAGCAGCTCCAGCGCGGCGGTCACCGCCCCGTGACGGATTGTGGCACGACCACCCGACAGCAGGGGCGAACTGACCAGAGTTCCCCCCGGGCCGGCCACCGCGAGGTGTACCGTGCCGACCGGCTGACCGTCCTGCGGGTCCGGACCGGCCACCCCGGTCGTCGCGAGCCCGTACGTGGCCCCCAGCAGCCCCCGCACGCCCTCGGCCATCTGCCGCGCCACCACCGGGTGCACCGGACCGTACACGTCCAACAGACCCTCGTCCACACCGAGCACCGAGGCCTTCAGCTCGGTCGCGTAGGCGGTGACCGAGCCGCGGAAGGTCGCGGACGCCCCGGGGACGTCCACCAGCGCGGCGGCCAGCAGCCCGCCGGTCAGCGACTCGGCGACGGCCAGGGTGCCCCCTTGGGCCCGCAGCGCGGTGTGCGCCCGATCGGCCAGCTCGTAGTCCGTCACCCGGTCTCCCCCGTCGCTCACCGGTCCGCGCGCTCCGCGGCCGTTCCCTCGCGGCGCAGTCGCAGCGCCTGTCCGATGTAGTCCAGCGCGGTGGCGACGGTGAGCAGCACCGCCAGGGCCATCAGGACGGCCCGTCCGGTGGCCAGCCAGCCGGTCAGCGGCAGGACGTACATGCCGACCGCGGTGCCCTGGGTCAGCGTCTTGAGCTTGCCGCCGCGGCTGGCCGGGATGACCCCGTAGCGGATCACCCAGAAGCGCATCAGCGTGATGCCGAGCTCGCGGGCCAGGATCACCACGGTGACCCACCAGGGCAGGTCGCCGAGCAGCGAGAGGCCGATCAGCGCCGAGCCCATGATCGCCTTGTCGGCGATCGGGTCGGCGATCTTCCCGAAGTCGGTGACCAGGCCCTTGCGGCGGGCGAGTTCGCCGTCGAACAGGTCGGTGATCATCGCGATCGCGAACGCGGCCCAGGCGACGGCGCGCCACTTGGGGTTGTGCCCGCCGTCGGCGAACAGCAGCGTCACGAAGACCGGGACCAGCAGGACCCGGACCATCGTGAGCACGTTGGCGATGTTCCAGACACCCGGCGCCGACGGAAGGGCGGCCGCCGGTCTGCCCGGGTGGGCCGCGGCCGGGGCGCCTGGCCCCTTGGTCATTCCCCGGCTCCCGGAGCCTCGGCCCCCGAAGTCCTGGGCAGTCGCACCCGCTCCAGCGCCTCGGCGATCAGGTCGACGCCCTCGCTGGCCACCACGGTGGCCCGCCAGAACTGCCCGACCTCCGGGTTCTCGACGCCGTTCAGGGTGGTCAGGCCGTCGGTCTCCGGAGCCTGGTGGGCGGAGCGGCCCTCGACCACGCCGTCCTCGACCGACTCGATCAGCACCTCGACCTCGGTGCCGATCCGCTGCTCGGCCCGCTGAGCGGTCATCTCCTCGGCGAGGCGGCTCAGTCGGCTCAGCCGGTCCGCGACCACGTCCTCGGGCAGCTTGCCGTCGTAGGTCGCGGCCTCGGTGCCCTCCTCGTCGGAGTAGCCGAAGACGCCGATCGCGTCCAGTCCGGCGTGGGTGACGAAGCGTTCCAGCTCGGCGTAGTCCTCCTCGGTCTCCCCGGGGAAGCCGACGATGAAGTTGGACCGGGCGCCGGCCTGCGGGGCCTTGTCGCGGATGGTCTTCAGCAGCTCCAGGAACTGGTCGGTGGAGCCGAAGCGGCGCATCCGTCGCAGCACGGCGGGCGCCGAGTGCTGGAAGGACAGGTCGAAGTACGGCACCACGTCGGTGGTCCCGGTCATCGCGTCGATCAGGCCCGGGCGCATCTCGGCCGGCTGCAGGTAGGAGACCCGGACCCGCTCGACGCCCTCGATCGCGGAGATCTCGCCGAGCAGCGTCTCCAGCAGCCGGATGTCGCCGAGGTCCTTGCCGTACGAGGTGTTGTTCTCGCTGACCAGGACGATCTCGCGGACGCCCTGCTCGGCCAGCCACTGGGCCTCGTTCAGCACGTCGGAGGGGCGGCGGGAGATGAACGAGCCGCGGAAGGCCGGGATGGCGCAGAAGGAACAGCGCCGGTCGCAGCCGGAGGCGAGCTTGACCGAGGCGACCGGGCTGTCGTCCAGCCGCTTGCGCAGGGTGCGCGGGCCGGAGGCGGGCGCGAGGCCGTCGGGCAGGTCGGCGATCGGCTCGGCGGCGGCCTCGGCGCCGTGGCCGGGCAGCGCGACGGCCTCCGCGGCGGACTGCCGCTCGGCGGGGCTGATCGGCAGCAGCTTGCGGCGGTCGCGCGGGATGTGCGGGGCGTGGTGGCCGCCGGAGAGGATGGTCTGCAGGCGGTCGGAGATGTCCGCGTAGTCGTCGAAGCCGAGCACGCCGTCCGCCTCGGGCAGCGCGTCGGCGAGCTCCTTGCCGTACCGCTCGGCCATGCAGCCGACCGCGACGACGGCCTGGGTGCGGCCGTGGCCCTTGAGGTCGTTGGCCTCCAGCAGGGCGTCCACGGAGTCCTTCTTGGCGGCCTCGACGAAGCCGCAGGTGTTGACGACGGCGACGTCCGCCTCGGCGGCGTCGTCGACGAGCAACCAGCCGTCGGCTTCCAGTCGCCCGGCGAGTTCCTCGGAGTCCACCTCGTTACGGGCGCATCCGAGCGTGACAAGGGCGACAGTGCGGCGTTCAGGCATAGGCCCAAGATTAACGCGCGGCCTCCGGTGCCGTTCGCCCCGGAGGCCGTGTGCCATGGATCAGCTGATCATCGACGGCCCTCGACGGCCCCTGTGGTCAGCCAGCCTGCGGGTCTCCGGGGGTGTACGTGACGTGCACCACCTGGCCGTCCTTGCCGAGGAGTCCGAGGTCCTTGCCGTTGACGTACGCGTGCACGGCCCCGCCGTTGCCGAGCACCAGCTTGATCAGCTTGGGGTCGGTGAAGGTCTGGTCCTGGCCGTCGCTGATGTTGTTCTGGAACAGCGACTTGCCGTTGCTGTCCGTCGCCGAGACCCAGCTGGTGCCCTGGGCGACCAGCTTCACGGTGACCTTGTCGGCCGGGACGGCGGCGATCGCGGCGGCGCTCGGCGCGGGCGCCGGAGGCTGGACGGCGGGCGTCTCCGGGGCGACCGAGCCGGTACCGGAGCCGCTGGGCAGCGGCGCGCTGGCGGAGCCGGTGGTGCCGTGGCCGCCCTTGCCGCTCACCAGGTTGAAGCCGATCAGCGCGACCACCGCGACGATCGCGGCGACCATGGCCGCCGCCCAGTTCGGCCGGCTGCGGCTGGGCACCCTGATCGGACCACTGTCGATCAGCTGGGTGGCCGGGCGCTTGGCGGCCGGCGAGCCGCCGTGCGCGGCGTCGTAGCGGGCGACCAGCGCCTCGCCGTCCACGCCGACCGCACGGGCGATCGCGCGGATGTGCCCGCGGGCGTAGAAGTCGCCGCCGCAACGGTCGAAGTCGTCCTCCTCGATGGCGTGGACGATCGGCACCCGCACCCGGGTGGCGGTACTCACCTGGTCCACCGTGAGTCCCGCCTCGATCCGGGAGGCGGACAGCACCCGGCCGATGCTCGGGGCATCGGCCGCCTGCTCCGAGTCGTCGGTCGGCTCGACGGACGACGGAGCGTTCTCGCGGTCGGAGGACTTGCCGATGGTCACGGGGCACGCCTTTCGAGCGGATGGCCACCTGCTGGAGAACAGTGTAGGGGCGTGGACTGATCGTTGCTCAAGCAGAAACGGGACGGAATGCGCGCGCCCGCTCCGACCGGGGGCCGGCCCCCCGCTGACCGGTCGCCGGCGGGGACGCGCGGGGACCCGGAGTGCGCTTTCCGGCCTGTGACGCGGTGTGCGGACGTTCGGTTCCCCACACCGCGCCTACCCTCCTCCGAACGGGTGAACACACCCGGAGGGCACGGCCCGTCAGCCCCGCAGGGTCATCAGCACGCCGTCCAACTCGTCCGGCTTCACCAGGACGTCGCGGGCCTTGGAGCCCTCACTCGGACCGACGATCCCGCGCGACTCCATCAGGTCCATCAGCCGGCCCGCCTTGGCGAAGCCGACCCTGAGCTTGCGCTGGAGCATCGAGGTCGAGCCGAACTGGGTGGAGACCACCAGCTCGGCCGCCTGGATCAGCAGGTCCAGGTCGTCGCCGATCTCCTCGTCGATCTCCTTCTTCGGCCCGGCCCCGGCCATCACGTCGTCCCGGTAGACGGCGCTCAGCTGGTCCTTGCAGTGCTGCACCACCTTGGCGATCTCCGCCTCGGTGACGAACGCGCCCTGCATGCGGATCGGTTTGCTCGCGCCCATCGGCAGGAAGAGCGCGTCGCCCTTGCCGATCAGCTTCTCCGCGCCGGGCTGGTCCAGGATGACCCGGGAGTCGGCCATCGCGGAGGTCGCGAAGGCCAGCCGGGACGGCACGTTGGCCTTGATCAGGCCGGTGACCACGTCCACCGAGGGCCGTTGGGTGGCGAGCACCAGGTGGATGCCGGCCGCGCGGGCCAGCTGGGTGATCCGGACCACCGAGTCCTCGACGTCGCGCGGCGCGACCATCATCAGGTCGGCCAGCTCGTCGACGATCACCAGCAGGTACGGGTACGGCCTCAGCTCTCGCTCGCTGCCCAGCGGCGGGGTGACCCTGCCGGCCTTCACCGCCTCGTTGAAGTCGTCCACGTGCCGGAAGCCGTACGCCGCGAGGTCGTCGTAGCGCAGGTCCATCTCGCGCACCACCCACTGGAGGGCCTCGGCGGCCTTCTTGGGGTTGGTGATGATCGGCGTGATCAGGTGCGGGATGCCCTCGTACGCGGTCAGCTCGACCCGCTTGGGGTCGACCAGGACCATCCGCACCTCGTCCGGGGTGGCCCGGGCGAGGATCGAGGTGATCAGGCAGTTGATGCAGGACGACTTGCCGGCGCCGGTCGCACCGGCCACCAGGATGTGCGGCATCTTGGCCAGGTTGGCCATCACGGTGTGGCCCTCGACGTCCTTGCCCATGCCGACGACCATCGGGTGGGTGTCCTCGGCGGCCGTGCGCGAGCGCAGCAGGTCGCCGAGGTTGACCATCTCGCGGTCCCGGTTGGGGATCTCGATGCCGACCGCGGACTTGCCCGGGATCGGGCTGATGATCCGCACGTCCGGGCTGGCCACCGCGTACGCGATGTTCTTGGCGAGCGCGGTGATCCGCTCCACCTTGACGGCCGGGCCGAGTTCGACCTCGTAGCGGGTGACCGTCGGACCGCGGGTGAAGCCGGTGACCTTGGCGTCCACCTTGAACTCGGCGAAGGTGCCGGTGAGCTGGGCCACCACCTCGTCGTTGAGGGCGCTGCGGGCCTTGGCCGGGCCGCCGCGCTCCAGCAGATCGAGCGAGGGCAGCGCGTAGGTGATGCCCTCGCCGAGCTGGAGCTGCTCCATCCGCACCGGCGCCGGGCCGTGCTCCGCGGGCGCGCCCGGTCCGCCGCTGCGCGCGGCTGGGACGGCGGGCTCCTCCGGCGCGGCGGTGAGGTCCTTGACCTGGTGCATCATGTCCGCCACCGCGGAGGAGGCGGGCACCCCGTAGACCAGCGCGCCGTCCAGGTCGGCGGCCGCGCCGGCGGCGAGGTCGCGGGTGGCGTACGGGTCCAGCGGCTCCTTGTCGAGCGGCTCCTTGTCCAGGGAGATGCGGCGAACGGCCTCCGGCTGCTCCTCGTCGTCGACGCTCTGCTTGCGCCGACGACGGCGACGACGGGCGGCCACCTCGTCGGTCGGGTCGTCACCATCGGTGTCCAGGGTGAACGGCATGGCGTCGGGGTCGGCGTCCTCCGGCGGGTCGGTGGACAGCTCGCGCTCCGGCGTACGCCCCCAGCGCGGCTCGTCCTCCGGCCCTGGCTCGATCACGCCGAGCCGTACGAACAGCCCCCGCACCCGCTCGCCGATCCGGTTGACCGGGGTGGCGGTGACCACCAGCAGGCCGAAGAAGGCCAGCAGCAGGAGCAGCGGCACGGCCAGCGCAGGCCCGGCGGCGGCCATCATCGGGGTGGACGCGGCCCAGCCGATGATCCCGCCGGCCGCCCTTATCCGGGAGGCCCCGCTGCCCATCATGGGCGCGCCGCACCCGATGTGGACCAGGCCGAGGACGCCGACCAGCAGCGTGCCCAGCCCGATCACGATCCGGCCGTTGGCCTCCGGCAGCTCGGGGTGGCGCCAGAGCCGGATCGCGATCCCGGCCAGCAGGAACGGCACCAGCACGTCGAGCCGCCCGAACAGCCCGGACACCACGGCGGTGGCCGCCTCGCCCAGCCAGCCCTGCGGGCTGAACCAGGTGCCGGCGGCGGTCACCATCCCGAGTGCGAACAGCACCAGGCCCAGTCCGTCCTTGCGGTGGGCCGGGTGGAGGTTCTTGGCGCCGTCGCCGACGCCGCGGAAGATCGCGGCGATCGGGCTCGCCAAGGCGTTGAGGAGCCGCATCAGCCCCGAGCGGGACGGCGGTGGTGGCGGCGCGGCCGACTTGGCCGCCGACTTCTTCGCGGGGGCCCTGCGAGCTGCCGCCTTCTTCGCGGGCGGCTTGCCCGGGGCCTTCGCCGCGGCCTTCTTGGACGGTCCCGGAGTCGACTTACGTGCTGCGTTCCCGGGCGTGCGAGTGGCCATGGGTCAGCAGCCTACCGGTGTGGACCACCGGTGCACATGCGGCCGAGCCGCAGCGCCCGGACGTGTCGCAGACACACCGTCACGCTGATCGGGCTTCACCCGGCCGCACCGTCAAACCACCCGGACGGCCTAACGCGGGGCGCCGGCTCCGCGCGCGCCCGGCGGACGTCCTACGAGCTGCCCGGGCGCATCGCGTCCAGGGCCCGGCGCAGGCCGACGAGCTTGCGCTCCAGGTGCGCCGCGGTGGCGGCCACCCCGGCGTCCTCGGCCCCGTCCAGCTGCTTGCCCAGTGCCTCCGCCTGCTCCTCGACCGCCGCCAGCCGCGCGGACAGCTCGCCCAGCAGCGCCCCGCCGAGGGCCGGCTCGCCGCGGCCCGCCTCCAGCTGCAGCCGCAGCAGCGCGGCCTGCTCCTTCAGCTGGCAGTTCTTGACGTACAGGTCGACGAAGACCGAGACCTTGGCCCGCAGCACCCACGGGTCGAAGGGCTTGGAGATGTAGTCCACCGCCCCGGCCGCGTAGCCGCGGAAGGTGTGGTGCGGCCCATGGTTGATCGCGGTGAGGAAGATGATCGGGATGTCCCGGGTGCGCTCGCGGCGCTTGATGTGGGCGGCGGTCTCGAAGCCGTCCATGCCCGGCATCTGGACGTCCAGCAGGATCACCGCGAAGTCGTCGGTCAGCAGCGCCTTGAGCGCCTCCTCACCGGAGGCGGCGCGCACCAGCGTCTGGTCCAGGGCGGAGAGGATCGCCTCCAGCGCCAGTAGGTTCTCCGGTCGGTCGTCGACCAGGAGGATCTTCGCCTTCTGCATGGGGGCCCGCCCTCCTGTCGCCTGCCTGCCGCCCGGTGAAGGCACCCGCGCACTGCCCACCGCTACCCCGGTCATGCTAGCCGCACCCCCTCGCCCGGCACATCGCTCCGTCGGGACCCGATCCGGAGCGGCGCGCAGCCAGTGCTCCGGCGCACGCTCACCAGCGTGTCGCCGTCCGGTCACTGTTCGCAACGATCGGTGACCCTACCGGGTTCCCGGGCCCGTCCGCCAGCAAGCCGACCGACCTGCGGGCGGGAACTCCGGGCCCGGCCCGGGGTTCACGCCGCACAGAACATTCACCCGCGGTCCCCGTTCAACCACTCGTGCATCACCGACAGCAGGTGGTCGGTCTCCACCGGCTTGGTGATGTGGTCGGTGGCGCCCGCCTCCAGCGACTTCTCGCGGTCGCCCTTCATCGCCTTGGCGGTCAGCGCGATGATCGGCAGCCCGGCGAACTGGGGCATCCGGCGGATCGCCTCGGTGGTCGCGTAGCCGTCCATCTCCGGCATCATGATGTCCATCAGGACCAGCGCCACGTGCTCGTGCTGCTCCAGCATCTCGATGCCCTCGCGGCCGTTCTCGGCGTACAGGACGGTCAGGCCGTGCTGCTCCAGCACGCTGGTCAGGGCGAACACGTTGCGCACGTCGTCGTCCACGATCAGCACCTGCTGGCCGTCGAAGCGGGTGTCGCCGCGGACCGGCCGGGGCTGCTGCGCGGGCTCCGTCTGGCGGGGCGCGGCGGCGCTCTCCAGGGCGGCGCTGCGTCGGCGCTCCAACGCCCCGCGGCGGCGCTCCTCGGCCAGCTCCCGGACCTCCTGGGCCCAGTGGTCGGCCGGGTTCTCGCCCACCGGCACCGGCAGGCCCACCGGGGTCACCCCGACCGAGGCACGGGGCGCCGGCGCGACCGACTGGCCCGGGCGCTCGGGCTGACGGTCGACGGGGGCGCCGTCCGGGGCCTCGGCGCGCAGCGGCAGGTACAGGGTGAAGGTCGAACCCCGACCCAGCTCGCTCTCGGCGTGGATCTCGCCGCCGAGCAGCCGGGCGATCTCCCGGCTGATCGACAGGCCGAGGCCGGTGCCGCCGTACTTGCGGCTGGTGGTGCCGTCGGCCTGCTTGAACGCCTCGAAGATCTCCCGCAGCTTGTTGTCGGGGATCCCGATGCCGGTGTCGGAGACCGAGAAGGCGATCAGCTCGTCGTCCGGGTCCTGGATCGAGCCGGACTCCAGCAGCCGCTCGCGCACGTGCTGCGGGACGCCGTGGCCGGCCGCGCTGATCGAGAAGTCGACGCCGCCGTTGTCGGTGAACTTAACGGCGTTGGAGATCAGGTTGCGCAGTACCTGCTGGAGCCGCTGCTCGTCGGTGTGCAGGGTGACCGGCAGCGCGGGCGAGACCCGCACCGCGAAGTCCAGGTTCTTGTCCACGGCGACCGGCTGGAAGGTGGCCTCGACGTAGTCGACCAACTGGACCAGGGCGATCCGGGCCGGACGGACGTCCATCTTGCCCGCCTCGACCTTGGACAGGTCCAGGATGTCGTTGATCAGCTGGAGCAGGTCGGAGCCGGCTCCGTGGATGGTGTCGGCGAACTCGACCTGCTTGGGCGAGAGGTTGCCCTCGTTGTTGTCGGAGAGCAGCTTGGCCAGGATCAGCAGCGAGTTGAGCGGGGTGCGCAGCTCGTGCGACATGTTGGCGAGGAACTCGCTCTTGTAGCGGGAGGCCAGCGCGAGCTGTTCGGCGCGCTCCTCCAGGACTTGTCGGGCCTCCTCGATCTCGCTGTTCTTGATCTCGATGTCGCGGTTCTGCTGGGCGAGTTGCTCGGCCTTCTCCTGCAACTCCTCGTTGGTGCGCTCCAGTTCCTCCTGGCGCGCCTCCAACTCGGCGGATCGCATCGACAGTTCGGCGGTGAGCCGCTGGGACTCCAGCAGCAGGCCCTCGGTCTTGGTGTTGACGCTGATGGTGTTGACGGTGACGCCGATCAGGTCGGCGATCTGGTTGAGGAAGTCCAGCGCGACGGTGGTGAAGGAGCTGAAGGTGGCCAGCTCGATCACGCCGAGCAGCCGACCCTCGAACTGCACCGGCAGCACCACGATGTGGGTCGGCGAGGCCTCGCCGAGGCCGGAGGCGATCTTGAGGTAGCCGGGCGGCGCCTCCTTGACGATGATCGCCCGCTTCTCCACCGCCGCCTGGCCGATCAGCGACTCGCCGGGCCGGAAGGTGGTCGGCATCGCCCGCCGCTGGTAGCCGTAGCTGCCGATCAGCCGCAGCACGGTGTCGTTCTCGTCGTCGTCCTCGGTGATCAGCTCGGCGGTGCGGCCGGCCGGCTGGGCCAGGAAGAAGGCGCCGTGCTGGGCGGAGACCACCGGGGTCAGCTCGGTCATGATCAGCGAGGCGACCGCCTCCAGGTCCCGGCGGCCCTGGAGCAGGCCGGAGATCCGGGCCAGGTTGGTCTTGAGCCAGTCCTGCTCCTGGTTGGTGCGGGTGGTCTCGCGCAGGTTGGCGATCATCTGGTTGATGTTGTCCTTGAGCTCGTCGAGCTCCCCCGCGGCGTCCACGTCGATCCGCAGGCTCAGGTCGCCCCTGGTCACCGCGGTGGCGACCTGGGCGATCGCGCGCACCTGCCGGGTCAGGTTGTTGGCCAGCTCGTTCACCGACTCGGTGAGGTCCTGCCAGGTGCCGTCCACGCCGGGCACCCGGGCCTGGCCGCCCAGGCGCCCGTCGGTACCCACCTCTCGGGCGACCCGGGTGACCTCGTCGGCGAAGGCCGAGAGCTGGTCGACCATGGTGTTGATGTTGGTCTTGAGCTGGAGGATCTCGCCGCGCGCGTCGACGTCGATCTTCTGCGACAGGTCGCCGCGGGCGACCGCCGTGATCACCAGCGCGATGTTGCGGACCTGGCCGGTGAGGTTGTTGGCCATCTGGTTGACGTTGTCGGTCAGGTCCTTCCAGATGCCGGCCACGCCCGGCACGCTCGCCTGACCGCCCAGGGTGCCGTCGGTGCCCACCTCGCGGGCCACCCTGGTCACCTCCACCGCGAACGCGGACAGCTGGTCGACCATGGTGTTCAGGGTCCCGGCGAGCGTCGCGATCTCGCCCTGGGCGTCGATGGTGATCTTCTTGGAGAGGTCGCCGCGCGCCACCGCGGAGGCGACCTCGGCGATGTTGCGCACCTGCCCGGTCAGGTTCGACGCCATGAAGTTGACGTTGTCGGTCAGGTCCTTCCAGATGCCCGACACCCCGCGCACCCGCGCCTGGCCGCCCAGGATGCCCTCGGTGCCCACCTCGCGGGCCACCCGCGTGACCTCGTCGGCGAAGGCCGACAGCTGGTCGACCATCGTGTTGACGGTGGTCACCAGCTCCAGGATCTCGCCCCGGGCGTCGACGGTGATCTTCTTCGACACGTCGCCGCGCGCCACCGCGGTGGTCACCTCGGCGATGCTGCGGACCTGGCTGGTCAGGTTGTTGGCCATCAGGTTGACGCTGTTGGTCAGGTCCTTCCAGGTGCCGGACACCCCGGGCACGCTGGCCTGGCCGCCGAGGATGCCCTCGGTGCCGACGTCCCGGGCCACCCGGGTCACCTCGTCGGCGAAGGAGGAGAGCTGGTCCACCATCGTGTTGATGGTGTTCTTCAGCTCCAGGATCTCCCCGCGCGCGTCCACCTGGATCTTCTGCGACAGGTCGCCCTTGGCAACCGCGGTCGTCACCTGCGCGATGTTGCGCACCTGATCGGTGAGGTTGTTCGCCATGAAGTTGACGTTGTCGGTCAGATCCCGCCACACCCCGGCCGCCCAGGGCACCTGCGCCTGACCACCGAGCCGCCCCTCGGTGCCCACCTGACGGGCCACCCGGGTCACCTGTTCCGCGAAGCCGGACAACTGGTCCACCATCGTGTTGATGGTGTTCTTCAGCTCCAGCATCTCGCCGCGCGCGTCCACCTCGATCTTCTGCGACAGGTCCCCGCGCGCCACCGCCGTGGTCACCTGGGCGATGTTGCGCACCTGACCGGTCAGGTTGTCGGCCATGAAGTTCACCGAGTCGGTCAGTTCGCGCCACACCCCGGCCACGCCCGGCACCTGCGCCTGACCACCGAGCCGGCCTTCGGTGCCGACGTCCCGGGCCACCGTGGTGACCTGGGCGGCGAAGCTGTTCAGCTGGTCCACCATCGTGTTGACGGTGTTCTTCAGCTCCAGCATCTCGCCGGCCACGTCCACGGTGACCTTGCGGGACAGGTCGCCCTTGGCCACCGCCGTGGTCACCTGGGCGATGTTGCGCACCTGCGCGGTCAGCCGGCCCGCCATGGTGTTGACCGAGTCCGCCAGGTCCTTCCAACTGCCGGAGACACTGCGGACCTTGGCCTGGCCTCCGAGCTTGCCCTCGGTGCCGACCTCGCGGGCCACCCGGGTCACCTCGTCGGTGAACTCCGAGAGCTGGTCCACCAGTCCATTGACGGTCCGCCCGATCTTCAGGTACTCGCCGCGCAGCGGATGGCTCACCCCGTTGCTGTGCAGCGAGCGCAGCTCCATCTTCTGGTCCAGGTCGCCTTCGGCGATCGAGGTCAGCACCCGGCCCACCTCGCTCATCGGACGGGCCAGATCGTCGATCAGCGCGTTGCAGTTGTCGACGGCCGCCATCCAGGCGCCCTCGCCCGCACCGGTCTCCAGCCGCTCGTTCAGCCGGCCCTCGCGGCCCACCGCCCGCCGCACCCGGGCCAGTTCACCGGTCAGATGCTGGTTGCGCTCGGCGACCTCGTTGAACACCGCGGCAATCTCCGCCAGCGGCCCGTCGCCCGGAACCGTCAGCCGGCGACGGAAGTTGCCGTCCCGCATCGCGGTCAACGCGGCCAGCAGCTTGCGCAGGTCGGCCGGCTCGGCGCCGCGGTTGTGGCCCGATCGCCGGCCGGCCGCGCTCCGCAGCGCCGTCCCGGACCGTCCGCCGCGCGGAGCGGGCGGCGTCGTACCGGTTGCGTCCTTGGTTGCGTCCTTGGTGGCCGAACTCAACGGGCCCCTCCCACATAGTGAACTGTCCGGTGACCGCCGTGCCGTACGGCACGCACCCGGGCACCGGCCCGGCTGGGCTGCGTACCGGCGGACCCACGGCGCACCGGCACCCACACGACCGTACTGCTCCCACCGGCCGTCGCGGACCCCCCAGTCTGGCAGTACTGGCGCCGGGTATACGGGTGGTTGCGCTCGGTTGGTACCGCACCGTCCGAAACAGGTGGGCAGAATCACCCTCAGGTGCCTGTTTCACGGCCCCGCCCCCACGGGGAACCAAGCGGAAAGTAGGGTGGAGCGCTGCACCGGGCCGCGACCCGACCCAGCGCCGCCGCCCACCCCGACGGCGCGCACGGGGAAGTCGGCGCCGCACCCCCGACAGCCAGGGCAAGAGCAGCAGAGGAGAAGTGGCAACGTGGTCACCGCGCGCGCAGCCGCCACCTTCGATCCCGACGGCCGGTCCGCGGCCGCCGCCCGGGGCTTCGTCCGGGACGCGCTGCTCGGCTGGGGTCTGCCCGAGGTCGTCGACGACGCCGTCGTCCTGGTCAGCGAACTGGTCACCAACGCCGTCGTGCACGCCGGCACCGCCGCCGAGGTCTGCTGCCTGCGCGAGGAGGAGACCGTCCGGATCGAGGTCACCGACCACCACCCCGAGCGCGGCCTGCCCTCGCTCGGCGACGGGCACCGCTACGCCGACCCCGACGGCGAGGGCGGCCGGGGCCTGCTGATGTGCTCCGCCCTGGCCGAGCGCTGGGGCGTCGAGTACGCGGCCGGGCAGAAGACCGTCTGGTTCCGGCTCACCCTGCCCGCCCACGTGGTCGGCACCCGCTACGCCGTCCCGGCCACCCCCGGCAGCGACCTGCCCAGCAGCCCCGGACCGGTGCACGTCGCCGTCGTCCAGCTCGACGAGGACGGCCGCGTCCTGGCCTGGAACCCGGACGCCGCAGCCCTCTTCCAGTACCCCGCCGCCGCCGTCCTCGGCCGCCCCTGGGCCGACCTCGCGGTCTGGCCGCAGTCCCCCGGCCGCGGCCTCGGCCTCACCGACACCCTGCGGCTGGCCCGTTGGGAGGGCGGCTACGGCGTCCGCCGCGCCGACGGCGAGGAGGTCGAGGTATACGGCGTCCAGGTGCGCGTGCGCGACACCGAGGGCGTCCCCTCCACCCTCTGCCTGCTCGTCCTCGAACCCGACCGCGCCGTGCTGCGCTCCCCCGCCCGTACCCTGCCCGGTGAGCGCCCCGACCCGACCGGCCCCCGGCTCGACCTGCTGGCCGGCCCGGCCGACACCGACGACCTCGACACCCTGCTCCAGCGCACCGTCGAACGCGCCCGTGACCTGCTCGACGCCGACGCCGCGTACCTGCTGCTCACCACCGACGACGAAGCCGAGTTCGAGCTCCGCGCCGCCACCGGCCTCAACCACGGACACCGCCGGCACGCCCGCTTCCCGGTCGGGACCGGCAACCGCTACGACTCCGCCCGGCTGCCCTCCGTCCACGAGGACCTCACCGCCCGCCCCACCGGCCTGCCGCTGCTCGCCGACAGCGGCATGCGGTCCCTGGTCACCGTCCCGCTCAAGGTCGAGGGCCGTCTGATCGGCTCGCTCGGCATCGCCACCGCCGTGCCCGGCCGCTACGACAACGAGGACGCGCTGCGGCTGCAGTTCGCCGCCGACCGGGTCGCCCTGGCCGTCGAGAGCACCCGGCTGACCGAGCTGGAACGGCTGCGCCGCGGCTCGCTCTCCTTCCTCGTCGAGGCCTCCGACCTACTGGCCGGCACCCTCGAACACGAGCAGACTCTCGCCCTGATGGCCCAGATGGCCGTCCCCACCCTCTCGTCCTGGTGCGCCGTCTACACCAACGGCGACCACGGCGCCTCGGCCGGCCTCGCCTTCGTCCTGCACGAGGACGAGGACCGGATCGACCCGCTGCGCGACCTGCTCGACAAGACCCCCGCCCCCGAGGCCGGCCCCACCCACGGCGTCCGCTTCTGGACGGCACCCGGCGGGACCGCCGAGGCCCTCGGCCTCACCGACAGCCCGGAACTGGCCGGACTGCTCGGCGAGACCGTGGTGCTGCCGCTGACCGCCCGCAACCGGGTCATCGGCCTGCTCGCGCTGGGCGTCCCGTCCGGCGTCCGGTTCCGCCAGGAGATCCTCGAACTCGCCGAGGACCTCTCCCGCCGGGCCGCCCTCGCCCTCGACAACTCCCGGCTCTACTCCGAGCGCACCGCCACCAGCCAGGCCCTCCAGCGCAGTCTGCTGCCCCCGGACCTGCCCGAGATCCCGGGCGTCGAGGTGGACGTCTACTACCAGGCGGCCGGCGAGGGCAACGAGGTCGGCGGCGACTTCTACGACCTGTTCACCATCCGCGAGGGCACCTACGGCTTCGCGATCGGCGACGTCTGCGGCACCGGCCCCGAGGCCGCCTCGGTCACCGGCCTGGCCCGACACTCGCTGCGGCTGCTCGCCCGCGAGGGCCTGGACGCCCCGCAGGTGCTCCGCCGGCTCAACGCGGCCATCCTGGACGAGGGTTCGCGCAGCCGCTTCCTCACCCTGCTCTACGGCGAACTGACGCCCCGCCCGGACGGCAGCACCGAACTGTCCCTGGTCTGCGCCGGCCACCCGCTGCCGCTGCGGCTGCGCACCGACGGCCGGGTCGATCGGGCCGCCACCCCGCAGCCGCTGCTCGGCGTCATGGACGACCTCGACCTCACCGCCGAGCACCTAGTGCTCTCCCCCGGCGAGGTCCTGCTCTGCGTCACCGACGGTGTCACCGAACGCCGCGAGGGCCGGCGGATGCTGGGCGACGACGGCCTGGCCGAGGTGCTCACCGGCTGCACCGGTCTGACCGCCGGGGCGGTCGCGCTGCGGGTGCAGCGCGCGGTCGAGCGCTTCGCCCCGGAGCCGCCGTCCGACGACATGGCGATCCTGACCCTGCGGGTGCCGACCCAGCGCACCACCTGACACGGTCACAAATTGTTATCTTCACAAGGGTACAAGCGAGTTGGGCCGGGTACACCGATCTAGCCGGGGAATCTCCCCGGCGGGGACGTGACCAGCGGCTCTCCGCTGGCCCATCACTTCTGACCTCACTTCTGACCGCTGCCCGCGCACGCCCTTCGCCGTGCGCCCTCGGCGCGGTCGCGCGCATCCACTCACCGACACGACACCAAGCGTCACTGCGCCCTGCGCGCGCCCAGAGTGAAAGGAGCCTCCGGTGAGCAACGACGCTACCGGGGCATCGAACGCCCGCTCCACCGGAGCCGACGCGGGTAACCTCGGCTACCTCGCCCTCGGCCTGACACTGCTCGCCTACGGTCTGCTCTCCACCGGAATCCTGCACGGCACCGGTGTCGGGGACGCGGCCCACCTCGCCCACCTGCTCGGCGGCGTCACCCTCTTCATCGCGGGCCTGTGGCAGCTCCGCCGCGGCGAGGGCTTCACCGGCACCGCCTTCACCAGCCTCGGCGCCTTCTGGGCGACCTGGTCGGTGGCGGGCGGCGCGAGCAAGAACGCGGCCGGTCTGTTCCTGCTGCTGTGGGCCCTGCTCGCCCTCAGCCTCACCGCGGCCAGCTGGGGCGCCGGTCTGTTCAGCCGCGCCGTCTACGGTCTGCTGACGCTCTCCCTGGTGCTGTCCGCCATCGCCACCTTCGGTGGATACGGCGGCCTCGCCAAGGCGGCCGGCTGGATCGCGGCCGTCTCCGGGCTCGTCGCCTGGTACTGGGCCACCTCCGCGCTGAGCAACGGCTCTTGGGGGAAAGTCGCCCTGCCGGTCAAGTGATCTGCTTCAGCCGGTCCTCGGCACCACTGCGGGGTCGGGGGGGGGGGGGGGGGGGGGAAACAAAAACCCCCCGGAGACCCACCACCCAAACAAAGACAACCAAGAAA
>NZ_JBHTTU010000081.1:28799-29818 GCF_042794375.1 Kitasatospora sp. NPDC056531
GTTGGGGGTTTTTTTTTTTGTTTTTCTTTTTTTTTTTTTTTTTCCCTTTGCGTCCTTTTTGTTGTTCTTTTCCCCCTCCCCCCCCCCCCCCCCGACCCCGTCGGCGCGCCGCCAACACCAGGACGGCGTAGGCGAAGAGCAGGATCACGACGGCGACGATGCCGTCCGCCCAGAAGTGGTTGGCCGTCACCACGACCACCGCGACCGTCAGCACCGGGTGCAACACCACCACCCAGCGGAACGGGCTCGGCGACACCCGTACCACCGCGACCGCCGCCAGCACGCACCAGGCGACGTGCACCGACGGCATCGCCGACAGCTGATCGGCCACCACCACGCCGCCGACCGCACCCCCGTACACCGACTGTCCGTACTCGGCGGCCACGTCGACGAACCCGCTCTGCGGCAGCATCCGCGGCGGCGCCACCGGGATGAACTGCACCAGCAGACAGACCGCGGTGGTGATCACCACGGTGTTGCGCACCCACGCGTAGCGCTCCCGGTGCCGCAGGAACACCCAGAGCAGCACAGCAAGCATCACGGCGAAGTGCATGACCGCGTAGTAGTAGTTCGCCAGCCTCACCAGCACCGGGTACGGCGTGATCGCCGCCTGCCAGGACGCCTCGTCCGGCAGTCCGATGATCTGCTCGGCGTGATGGATCCAGCTCGCCCGGTCCAACGCGTGGTCGGCGCTCATCACTGACAGGTGTCCCACCAACTGCCAGAGCGCGAACAGCGCCAGCAAAGTGCCGGCCTCCCGCAGCAGCGACGAGACCCCCGGCTTCCGGACCCGCGCGGCAACGTACGCGCCTCCGTAGAGGCCGACGGCGGCACCCCCGGCGGACTGCCAGGTCAGGGTCAGGTTCTGCATTGGCAGAGGTTAACGCAAAAAGACCCCCTCCCGAATGGGAGGGGGTCTTTTTGGAATGATTGTTCGGCGGCGTCCTACTCTCCCACAGGGTCCCCCCTGCAGTACCATCGGCGCTGTGAGGCTTAGCTTCCGGGTTCGGAATGTAACC
>NZ_JBHTTU010000082.1:0-21020 GCF_042794375.1 Kitasatospora sp. NPDC056531
GAACCACGTTGGGGGAGGTGTATTGCGCCCTCCCCCGCCCTCCCCGTCCCCGCTGCCCGGCGGACGTCCGGTCCGTCACCCGGGCGCCCCCTACGAGCCTGGCCGGGCCCCGAACCTTCCGCAAAGGATTCGGTCCTCGCCGAACTGTCTTGCGGCCCCGGCGGTTCCGGGACGACGATCGGGACCGTGCTGCGAATCTTCTTCGGTAGGGACGACCTGGAACGCCTCCGGGTGGCCGCGCGTCCGGACATGTCGATGGAGCTGTCACTGAGCGTGCACGCCCTGGTCAGCGGGCACCGCGATCCGCGCTTCAAGCCCTGGCGGGACCGGCTGCGGGCCTCCTGGAACCCGCGCACCGCGCTGCTCTTCGACCTCTACACCCGCTCTGCGATCCCGGAGTTCCTCACCGTCCGCCGCGACCCCGGCGCGACCGAGAGCGCCACTGCCGAGGCGCCCGAGGAGCCGCTCCGCGAGCACCTGCGATCGGTCGGCGGGGAACGGCAGTTGAGCGCCTTCGCCCGGGGTGTGGCGGCGGGGGACCTACGGGCCAGGAAGCTGCTCGGCAACGTCACCGCCGAGTACCAGACCCGGGCGATCGACCCCTACCGGCGGCAGATCGAGACCATCGTCACCACCGAGCACGGCCTCCGCCGCAGGATCACCGAGCCGGACCGGGTGCTGCGCTCGCTGCACCCGGCGATCTCCTGGCACAGCCCGGTACTCACCCTCCCGCTGGTCGGCGACTGCCGGCACGACCTGCGGCTGGACGGTCGCGGACTGCTGCTCCAGCCCTGCGTGTTCGGCGTCCGCCGCCCCGTCATCGCCCGCTTCGAGGACCCGGGGCAGCAGCCCGTCCTCCTCTACCCAGCCAGGATCAACGGCCCCTTGCTCGCCGAAGCCGAACCCACCCCCAGCCGCACCCTCACCGCCCTGCTCGGCCAGACCCGGGCCGCCGCCCTGGAGACGATCGCCGACCACGGCCCGTGCTCCACCAAGGACTTGGCCGCCCTGCTCGGCATCTCCACCGCCTCCGCGAGCGAACACGCCACCGTCCTCGCCGAATCCGGCCTCACCGCCAAGGAGCGCGACGGCCGCACCGTCACCCACCGGCCCACTCCGCTCGGCCACGCCCTCCTGGCCGGCCGGCTTCCCGCGCCCCCGGCCGCTCCCTAGCCTCAGACGTTCGCCGGCAGGTTCGGCGCGACCCGGGGCTGCCGGGGCAGCGGCAGCGTCAGCGCCTCCCGTGAGGTGGTCGGCAGCGCCAGCGCCGAGGCGGTCTCGGCCGGGAGGGGGCGCAGGCCCAGCAGCGCGGTGGTCAGACGTGTGGTGGCGCGGTGCCAGTCGGGGATGCGCTGGAGCATCGCGTGGCCGCTGCCGGTGACGGTGTAGCCGCAGACGCGGGCGCCGGCGGCGCGGCTGCGGGCGGCGAAGGCGTGGGTGTCGGCGGGCGGGGTGACGGTGTCGCGGTCGCCGTGCAGCAGCAGGACGTCGCGGCCTGCCAGGTGGTCGCAGGGGTCCTCGGCGGGGCACCAGGGGGCGAGGGCGACCAGGCCGGTGACGCAGGGATGGCCGCCGGCCCGCAGGGCGGCGCGGCCTCCCATGGAGTGGCCGATCAGGACGGTCGGCACCGGGCCGAGCAGCGCGGCCGCCTCGTCGAGGGCGGCCAGGGCGTCCCGGGCGGCGTCGGCGCGTTCGCCGTTCCAGCCGCGGTGGCGGTAACGGACGGTGCCGACGGCGATCCCGGCGCCCGCGGTGTCCCGGCCCAGCGAGCGAAGGAAGCCGCGCATCCGCAGCAGCGGCAGGTTGAGGTGGCCCGGTCGGGCGAGGTTGTGCTCCTCGCCACCGTGCAGGACGAGGACGGCGGCCCGGGCCCCGGAAGGCCGCACCTGCCATCGCAGCACCCGGTGTGCGGCCGCACGGTCGTCCGTACCGCTGTCCGTACCGCTTCCGATCACCTGCGCACCGTCCCGCCACATGACCCGTCCCTCCGGACCGCCACTGTACGCGTGCGGACGGCCGGACCGTTCACCCGACGGAACCATCCCGGACAACCGGGCGTGCTCAGAACCGGTAGCGGAGCTCAGCCCGCCAGCAGGCCCTGCTGGCGCACCAGCCAGCAGATCGCGGTCAGCCTGGCGACGGCGAAGTCGTAGCCCACCGGCTCCCGCCAGCCGATCTCGGCCAGCGCGTCCAGGAAGCCGAGCGCGTAGTCCGCCAGTTCCTCACGGTCCAGGGGCCGGGGCGCCAGCTCCGGCCCCTGCGCGTACAGCAGCTCCCGCACCATCGCCGCGTGCTGGTCGACCGCCGCGACGAAGCCGGGCTCGAAGGCGAACTCGGCCAGCCGGGGCGTGAAGGAGGCCACGATGCCGGGAAGCGGGCAGCCGGCCGGCCCGTCGGAGGAGGGCCGGAACGATTCGTCGGGGGTCGCGAACATCCGTCCAAGGTAGGCGAACCGGCGAGTGGGCAAGCCGACCCGTGACGGTTCCGTGCTGAGACCTTGGCCACCTTCGGAACGTTCCGTGGCATGGCCGGTTCCGTGCGCTCACGGCCGGGTGGTCTGTACCAGAATGGCCCGCATGGATCTCCGCATCTTCACCGAGCCCCAGCAGGGCGCGAGCTACGACACCCTCCTGAAGGTCGCCCGCACCGCCGAGGACCTCGGCGTCTTCAGCGCCTTCTTCCGCTCCGACCACTACCTGAAGATGGGCGACGCCGACGGCCTGCCCGGCCCCACCGACGCCTGGATCACCCTGGCCGGCCTCGCCCGCGAGACCAGCACCATCCGCCTCGGCACCCTGATGACCGCCGCCACGTTCCGGCTGCCGGGCGTCACCGCGATCCAGGTCGCCCAGGTGGACGCGATGAGCGGTGGCCGGGTCGAGTTCGGCCTCGGCGCCGGCTGGTACGAGGCCGAGCACACCGCCTACGGCATCCCCTTCCCCAAGGAGAAGTTCGGGCGGCTGGAGGAGCAGCTCGAGATCATCACCGGGCTGTGGAGGACCAAGCCCGGCGACACCTTCGACTTCTCCGGCGAGTACTACACCCTCACCGACTCGCCCGCGCTGCCCAAGCCCGCCCAGGAGCGCATCCCGGTGTTGGTCGGCGGTTACGGCCCGAAGCGCACCCCGGCGCTGGCCGCGCGCTTCGCCGACGAGTTCAACCTGCCGTTCGCCTCGGTGGAGGACACCGCCGCCCAGTTCGGCCGGGTCCGCGAGGCCGCCGAGCGGGCCGGGCGCCCGGCCGACGAGCTGGTCTACTCCAACGCCCTGGTCGTCTGCGTCGGCCGGGACGACGCGGAGGTGGCCCGCCGGGCCGCCGCGATCGGCCGCGAGGTCGACGAGCTGAAGGCCAACGGCCTGGCCGGTACCCCGGAGGAGGTCGCGGAGAAGATCGGCCGGTACGCGGCGGTCGGCAGCGAGCGGGTCTACCTCCAGGTGCTCGACCTGGCCGACCTGGACCACCTGGAGCTGATCGCCTCCCGGGTCGCCCCGCAGCTGGGCTAGGGCCTGTCCTACGGGTCTTCGCCGGGTCCGACAAGACCCACAGGCAGGCCCGGCTGCCCGCACCGGCCCTCCGTACCCGCCCTGACCACGGGTCTTTACTCGTTCTTGGGAATGCGCCATGCTCCTGGGGAGGAACCAGGAAACGGTGGGGGGAGGGCCGGTGGCCGGAACGCGAACAGCGCGGGCGGCGGTGCCCACGGTGCCGCCGCCCCGCACCGCCGACGGCCGGGCGATCCGAGCCGGCCTGCACGAACTGCGCGGCCCCGGCCCGGCCGCCCTGCACTACCCCGCCGGCGACCTGCTGGTGGTCACCGGACTGCCCGGCAGCGGCAAGAGCACCCTGATGCGCCGCAGCGTCCGCGCCCCGCTGGTCGACTCCCAGCAGGTCCGCGAGGAGTACGCGGCCCGGCTGCCCGGTAGCCTCCCGTACGCGCTCTACCGCCCGCTCGCCCGGCTCGCCCACTACCGGCGGCTGCGCCGCGCCGTCCTGGACGGCGGGCCGCTCGCCGTGCACGACTGCGGCACGCTCCCCTTCGTCCGGGCCTGGCTCACCCGTGCCACCGCCCGGCAGGGCCGCCGGGTGCACCTGCTGCTGCTCGACGCCGACCCGGCCGAGGCCCGGGCCGGCCAGCGGCGGCGCGGACGCGGCGTCTCCCGCTACGCCTTCGCCCGGCACCGGGCCGCCGCCGACCGGCTGCGCCGACTGCTGCTCGGGGCCGGGCGGCCGCCCACGGGCTGTGCGTCGGCCGTGGTACTCGACCGGGCCGCCGCGCGCGCCCTGCGGGAGATCGACTTCACAGCGTCGTAGTCTCGGCGAGTCCGCGCCGGGCACCGCCGGCGGGCTTTCGTCGGGGGCTGCGCCCGGTGGTCAGCGGCCGGTCGTCGACGGGCGGGCGCGTGGCGCGGGCGACACCCGGTCACCTTCCTTTCCCGTCAGGAGCGCTGATGCGCCGTACTGCCCGGGCGCGCTCGCGTGCCCCCCGCCTGTTCCCCTGCGCCGCCGCGCTGGTCGCCGCCGCCGGACTGAGCCAGCTCGCGGCCCCGGCCCCGCACCACGCGGTGGCCGCCGCGGCGGCCTGCGACGGCACCGACGCCGCCGCCCGCAAGCCGGTCGGCAGCCGGGCGGGGAAGGACCCGAACGCCGTCGGCGCCGCCGAGGCCCGGGCGATGCAGGCGGACCTGGACGACCGGCTCGCCAAGCTCGGCTCCGCCCACGTCCCGCTCGCCGCCGTCCCGACCACCGTCCCGGTGTACGTCCACGTGATCCACGCCGGGGACGCCGGGCGGCTGGACCAGCGCGTCGTCGCCGCCCAGATCGACCACCTCAACGCCACCTACGGCGGCCAGGGCGCGGGCAACACCCCCACCCAGTTCCATTTCGAGCTGGCCGGCACCGACTGGACCGACAACGCCGCCTGGTACAACGGCATGACCCCGGGCACCCCCACCGAGCAGGCGATGAAGACCGCCCTGCGCAAGGGCGACCAGGGCACCCTCAACCTCTACACCGCCCACCTCGGGCAGTCCCTGCTCGGCTGGTCGACCTTCCCGAACGTCTACCGCTCGAACCCCACCGACGACGGCGTGGTCGTCCTCGACGACTCCCTGCCCGGCGGCCCCATCGCCCACTACAACGAGGGCAACACCGCCACCCACGAGATCGGCCACTGGCTCGGCCTCTTCCACACCTTCCAGGGCGGCTGCCTGCCCCCGGGCGACTACGTGGACGACACCCCGCCCGAGCGCACGCCCGGCTACGGCTGCCCCGAGGGCCGCCACAGCTGCCCGGGCTCCGCGCTCGACCCGATCCACAACTTCATGGACTACAGCTACGACTCCTGCATGAGCCAGTTCACCCCGGGCCAGGCCAAACGGATGGCGAACTCCTGGGCCGCCTACCGCAGGTGAGTCAGCAGGAGACGTCGAGGTAGAGCAGCGTCCGGCCGCCGGTGGCACGGAACTCGTACGCCCGGTGGTCCTCGACCGAGGCCTTCCGCCAGGCGGCCGGGCGCTCCTCGGGTGCCAGCAGCACCGGGACCAGGGCGTCCGGGAAGTCCTCGTGCCAGCCGTCCCAGGCGCCCAGCGTCATCTCGTCGGCGCCGACCGCCAGCCGCTTGGCCAGCCGGCGCTCCACCGGGCCCCGGGCCAGGCGCCAGTAGCAACCGTCGGCGTCCAGGAAGCCGCCCGCCGAGACCGGGTGCTCGCGACTCCCGCTCCCGTGCGCCCCCTTCGGTGGCAGGGTGGCGAGGACCTCGGCGAAGCCACCGGTACGGCGGCGCGGCTTGCTCGGCATCCGGTGATGGTTCCAGGCGCGCCGGGCCGTCGCACCCGAATTTGAATGCGGAATGCCGCATACGGCGCGGCAACTACCGACCATTTGTCCGATTTGATCTATGTTTGGCGGGTTGGTGCCGAGTAGGAGCAACCGAAGGAGACACGGCATGACTGCCAACCCCCGGATCGTCGTCGGTGTGGACGGCTCGCCCGCCTCGGAGCAGGCGCTGCGCTGGGCGGTCGACTACGCCAATGCCGTCGGCGGGACCATCGACGCGATCTCCGCCTGGGAGTACCCGGCCTTCTACGGCTGGGGCGGGACGAGAGTGCCGGCCGAGGTCTACAACCCGGAGGAGCTCGCCGGCAAGACCCTCTCCGAGAGCGTCGCCAAGGTGGTCGGCGACGACCCGGGCGTGCGGATCAGCGAGAGCGTGATGCCCGGCAACGCGGCCGGGGCCCTGCTCCAGGCCGCCAAGGGCGCCGCGCTGCTGGTCGTCGGCAGCCGCGGCCGCGGCGGCTTCTCCGGCGTACTGCTCGGCTCGGTCAGCCGCCACGTCACCGAGCACGCGCCCTGCCCGGTGGTCGTGGTCCGCGAGGGCCAGGTCGCCGCCGAGTCCGAGTAGCGCCCAGGGCCGGCCGGCAGCCAGGGGTGGCACCGCGCCGGGCCGCCACACGGCCCAGAATGGAGTCATGCCAGAAGGTGACTCCATCTACCGCGTGGCGGCCCGGCTGCACGAGGCCCTCGCCGGGCAGCTGCTGACCAGCGCCGAGCTGCGGGTGCCCGCGCACGCCACCGCCGTCCTCGCCGGCCGCCGGGTGCTGGAGGTCCGCCCGCGCGGCAAACACCTGCTCACCCGCCTCGAAGGCGGGCTCACCCTGCACACCCACCTGCGGATGGACGGCCGCTGGGAGGTCTACCGCCCCGGCGAGCGCTGGACCGGCGGCCCGGCCCGGCAGATCCGCGCCGTCCTCGACACCGAGCGGGGCACCGCCGTCGGCTACCGGCTGCCCGTCGTCGAGCTGCTGCGCACCACCGACGAGCGGCGGGCCGTCGGCCACCTCGGCCCCGACCTGCTCGGCCCCGACTGGGATCCGGTCGAGGCCGTCCGCCGACTCCTCGCCCACCCCGGCCGCCCGCTCGTCGAGGCCCTGCTCGACCAGCGCAACCTGGCCGGGATCGGCAACGTCTACGCCAACGAGCTGTGCTTCACGGCCGGCCTGACGCCGTGGACCGCGATCGGCGAACTCCCGCACCCCGACCGGCTGGTGGAACGTGCCCGGCAGATGCTGGAGGCCAACAAGCTGCGCCCCGGCCACATCACCACCGGCGACACCCGGCCGGGCTACCAGCACTGGGTGTACGGCCGGGCCGGACGGCCCTGCCCGCGCTGCGTCACGCCCGTCCGGTCGGGACGTCAGGGCGAACCCCCACGGGACCGGATGGTGTTCTGGTGCCCCTACTGCCAGCGCGGCCCGGCCCCGGCGGGCAGGGCCTGACCGGCGGACCCCTGCCCGGTCCGCGGCGGGATCCGCCGGTCGGGCCCTACTGCCGCTCGACCAGGGCGGGGTGGCGCGGGTCGTCCACCCGCACGGTGACGTCGGCGGAGTCGGCGGGGCCGGTCTCCGCCTCGTAGCGGGCGAAGGCGGGCAGCGTCCACTGCTGGTCGGCCGGGGTGCGGCGGGCCAGCGCGGCCGGGGTGAGCGCCAGATGGACGGTCAGCTCCAGCGGCAGCCAGCGGCCGAGCAGCAAGGCGCCGTCCAGCACCAGCACGCCCCCGGGCGGGAGCCGGGTGTACGGGGCGCGGGTGGAGCGGTCGGTGACCGGGTCGCGCAGCGAGGGCAGCACCCGGCCGCTGCCGCCCGGCTCCAGCGGGTCCAGCACCTCGCGCAGCAGGGCGCCGTCGTCCAGCCAGAGGTCGTGGAAGGCGTCCGCGTCGTGGTGGCCGTACTCCAGCCGGATCGAGGCCGGGCGCAGGAAGTCCGCCGCGGACACGCGCAGCGCGGGGCGGCCGCGCAGCCGCAACGGCTCGACCAGGGCGTCGGCCAGCACCTCGGGCCGGGCGGGCCCGGCGCCGTCCACGGCGACCCGCAGCCAGCGCTCGCCGGCGCCGGGCAGCGCGGTGATGCGGTCGGCGAGCAGTTCGGCCAGCTTGTCGGGGGAGATCGGGCGTACCTGCATCAGGCCATCCTGCCGCGTCGTCCCGTCCGCAGGACAGGCCCTGGCTAGGACAGCGGGAGGGCGTGCAGGATGTCGTCGTGGCCGGCGTAGAGGTGGTTTCCGTCGGCGGTGACGGTCCAGACGTCCCGGCCCGGGCCGGAGTCGTTGAAGGTCCATGCCGGCACGCCGGTCGCGGTGTCGATCGCGCTGACCCCACCCGCCGCCGGGCCCGGGACGTACAGCGTGCCGCCGGCGACCAGCGGACGGGTGCGTCGGTCCAGCAGGAACGGCAGTCGGTAGGACCAGAGCACCGCGCCGGTGCCCGCGTCGTGGCAGGTGACGAGGCCGTTGTCGCGCGGGACGAGCACCCGGACGCCGTCCGGGACGGGCGGCAAGGCCCGCCAGGACTCGTCCCGGGCCGGGGAGTGGGTCCAGCGCGGCTCGCCGCCGGGGCCCAGCATGTGCACGCCGCCGTTGCCGTCCGGGACGAGGAAGCCCTCCTCGCCGGCGGCGCACCAGCGCAGGCCTTCGGCGCCGGGGGCGGTCCACAGCTCGCGGCCGGTGGCGGCGTCCCGGACCACCAGCTCGGCGCGGTCGCCCACGGAGCGGGTGCAGGCCAGCAGGTGGGCAGTGCCACTGGTGGCGGGGGTGACCGGCTGCTCCTGGTGGTCTCCGGCGACGGACCAGAGCAGGGTGCGTGATCCGAGCTGAAGGGCGAAGACCCGGCTGCTCGGCACCTTGCCGTCCGCGCCGGGCCAGCCCCAGGCGCAGCCGTAGAGGACGCCGGCGTCCATACAGGTGAGCATGAGCCCGCCCGGTAGCTCATCGGGCAGTGGCACGCTCCAGTCAGCGGTGGGGTCGGTGAGGTGGTGGGCGTCCAGGTGGCCCCGGGAGGTGGCCGAATAGAGGTATTCGCGTCCGACCGCGACCTTCGTGGCGGGCACGTCGACGTCGCTCGGCCAGTTCGGGGGCGGCGGCGGGTCGAAGACCAGCAGCCGCCGGGGGCCGCCGTCGGCCGGGTCGAGCACCTGGAGCCCGGCCTTGGACAGGAACACCGGGCGGCCCGGCGGGGCGACGAGCCGCTCGGGGGTCATCGCCTGCGCGCCCCGGTACGTCCACAGCGGGGTCGGCCCGGACAGCGCGGTCGGCGGCGGCTTCGTCGGCTCCGGCACCGGCCGGTCGGAGCCCGAGCCCGCGAACGCCCACGCCGCCCCGCCGACCGCCAGCAGCCCGGCCCCGGTCAGCAGTCCGCGCCGACTCAGCCGGGGCCCGTCCCCGCCCGCGCCGATCACGTCCCCGGGCGCCTCGGCCGCGCCGTCCGCCTCCCCGTCCCACTGCCACGACTGCTCCCGGGCGGCCCCCTCGGACGACGCCGACTGCATCCCGCTCTCGCTTCCACCCCCGGCGGCCTCGGCGCCGCCACCCGCCGGGAGGATATCGAACAGTCCCCGAACCATCCGGCGTGCCGTCGCCGCTGTACTAGGCTGTGGCACACAGCACAAGCCCGCGCAGGAGACCGGGGAGGTACGCCGTGACGGCCGAGATGATCGCACCCGAGTGGATGCACCGGCAGATCACCAGTGAGGAGTACGACTCCTGGACCGAGGAGCAGTGCGCGGGCATCGAGATCGTCGACGGGATGGTCGTTGTGAGTCCGAGCGCCACCATTCTCCACAACCGGCTCGCGCGGTTCCTGGCGAATGCTCTGGACCAGGCGGGCGGTGAGGAGTGGAACGCCGACACCGACTTCGACGTGCGGCTGCAGGACGTGCCGCTCAACAACCGTCGGCCCGACGTGGTGGTCTACCGCAGGGACGCCGTCCACGAGACCCCGGCCAGACCGAGCAACGTGCTGTTGCTGGTTGAGGTGGTCTCGCCAGGCTCGGAAACCACCGACCGGCTGGTGAAGCTCGACCAGTACGCCAAGGCGGGCATCCCCTTCTACTGGCGGGTCGAGCAGGTGGTGGGCCGGACGCCGGTCGTCCACACCTACCTGCTGGACGCCGAGAACCGGTCGTACCGGGCGGGCGAGGTGTTCACCGGGCTGGTGAAGGCCGCAGTGCCGTACCCGGTGGAGGTCGACCTCACCGAGCCGTAGATCTTCACCCTCCCGGCGGATGGGTCGCGACGGCGGTACGGACGTCCGTGCCGGTGTACCCGCGCCACCGGGGCTCGCCTTGACACGGTTCCGGGCCGGACGTAGCAAGGGAGCATGCGCCATCCGCATGCGACCGGCGCGGCCGCTGAGCCGGTCCGCGAGACGGTCCCGGAAACGCTGCCGGAACCGGTCCTGGACACGGCTCCGGAGGCGGTCTGCGAGCGGGACGCGCTGCTGGCGGAGGCCGTCCGCAGGGTGCTGGGGTCCACCGGGGCGTACGGGGCGATGGCGTACCTGCGTTCGCGGGACCGCCGGTCGCTGGTGCTCTGCACCCTCGCGGGGGTGCCGCTGTCGATCATGAGCTCGTTCCGGCGGGTCGCCGCCGCCGGGCCGCTGCCGGTAGCGGTCTGCTTCCGGACCGGCCGGACCATCGCGCTGGCCGACACCGAGGACACCATGCGGCGCTTCCCGCAGCTCGCGGTCGGCCTGCCGTACGACTTCGTCTCGGCCTGCGTGCCGGTGGGGCACGGCGGGGAGCGGTTCGGGGTGCTCAGTGTGCTGTGGCCGGCCTCGGACGAGGGGGTGCCGGAGCAGGCGGCCGGTCAGCTGGACGTGATCGCCTCCCGACTCGCCGCCGGGCTGGCCGGGTTGGCCCGATCCGGGCAGCCGGTCGAGCCGGCCGGGGACGCCGCCGTGGTGGAGCTTCCGCCGCCGGCGGTGCCCAGTACGAGGGTCGGGCTGTTCGACTGGAACACGGCCACCGGCGCGCTCGCCGCCGACGCGGTGTTCCGGGAGATCTTCGGCTTCGCGCCCGGCGAGTTCGACGGCACGGTGGGCTGTCTGACCCGCCGGATCGCCCCCGGGGACGTGCCCGAGTTCCGGGCCGCCGCCCGCACCGCCCTGGAGTGCGGCGAGGTGCTGGCCGCCCGGGTTCGGGTGCTCGGGCCGGACGGCCGCCCGTACCCGGTGGAGCTGTGGGCCCGGGTGCCCGGCGCGATCCTCGACGGCCGGACCCACCTGGTCGGCGCCGTCCTGGACGTCCGGACCCTCACCGCCGCCGCGGCCGCCGTCGAGCGGCTGCGCGAGGGCGTCTTCTCGCTCGACCCGGACGGCCTGATCACCTATGCCAACCGCGCCAGCGAGCCGCTGCTGCGGGCGAGCCGGGAGGAACTGGTCGGCCACCACCCCTGGGAGGTGCTGCCCTGGCTCACCGACCCCGTCTACGAGAACCGCTACCGCGCGGCCCTGATCTCCCAGCAGCCCACCGCCTTCCTCGCCGCCCGCCCGCCGGACGGCTGGCTCGCCTTCTCGCTCTACCCCGACATCCACGGCGTCACCGCCCGGGTGGTCGCCGCCGAGGCCCCACCGGGTGCGGCCGAACCGCCCGCCGCCCCGCCGCCCACGACCACCGGCGTGGGCGGCACCCACCACCTGCTCCAGCTCGCCAGCGCGCTCACCGAGGCGGTCACCGTGCGCGACGTGTGCCGGGCGGTGGCCGAGGAGATCCTCCCGGCCTTCGGCGGCCAGGAGCTCGCCATCTACGGGGTGCGCGAGCAGCGGCTGCACCTGGTCTCCCAGTCCGGCTACCCGGACGGCTTCCTGGACGGCTTCGAGGGCACCCCGCTCGACGCCCGCGTGCCCGGCGCCGAGACGCTCAGCACCGGCACCCCGATCTTCTTCGAGTCGGTGCGCGAGCTCGCCACCGCCTACCCCGGTCTGGCCCTGGACGAAATGGGCGCCTGGGCCTTCCTGCCGCTGATCGCCTCCGGGCGCCCGGTCGGCAGCTGCATCCTCGGCTTCGACCTCCCACACCAGTTCACCGCCGAGGAGCGCGGCCTGCTCACCGGCCTCAGCGGCTTCATCGCCCAGGCCCTGGAGCGCGCCCGGCTCTACGACGCCGAGTTCGCCCTGGCTCGCGGCCTGCAGCAGGGCCTGCTGCCGCACCGCCTCCCGCAGGTGCCCGGCCTCCGGATCACCGCCCGCTACCTGCCCGGCACCCAGGGCATGGAGATCGGCGGTGACTGGTACGACGCGATCGTCACCGGCGCGGACCTCACCCTGGTGATCGGCGACGTCGAGGGCCACAGCGTCGGCGCCGCTGCCGCGATGGGCCAGCTGCGCAGCGCCGTGCGCGCCTTCGCCTGCGGCGGCGAGCCGCCCGACCAGGTGCTCGCCCGCACCAACCGGCTGCTGCTGGACCTCGACCCCGGGCTGCTCGCCAGCTGCTGCCTGGTCCGCCTCACCCCCGCCGACGGCACCGTCCGGATCGCCCGCGCCGGGCACCTGCCGCCGGTGCTGCGCCACCCGGACGGGCGGGCCGAGGCACTGTACGTCGCCGGCGGGCCGCTGCTGGGCGTGGACGAGGAGGCGGCGTACCCGGTCAGCGAGCTGCGGCTGCGGCCCGGTTCGCTGCTCGCCCTCTACACGGACGGACTGGTGGAGGACCCGGCGGTGGCGATCGACCAGGGGGTGGACCGGTTGCGCGCCGCGCTGGACCGCGGCCGGGTCGAGGAGGAAATAGAGGAGCTGGCCGAGCGGCTGCTGCGCGAGGTCGGCTCGACCGGGCGGGTGGACGACGTGGCGCTGCTGCTCACGGCCTGCGGATCGGCGACTTTCGTCGGTGCGGAGGGCGACGAAGGGTGACCGCGGGCGCGGTGGCCGCCCGGTTAGCCTCGACGGGTGGAAGCGATCGCGCGGGCCTGGTCGAGGGCGGTACGGACGGCGCTGCCCGGGCCCTGGCCCCGGCGGCGGGTGGTGGGCGAGGCCGTGCAGGCCCTGTTCATGGGTGTGGTCGCCGGCCTGCTGGAGGCGGTCGGCCGTGCCGGTCTGGCGGTCCCCTTCGGGATCGCCGTCGCGGTGCTGTGGGTGCTGCGTCGGGGGTTCCCGGCCACCGTGCTGGTGCTGGCCGGGGCGATGACCGGCTGGTCGTTCGGGCCCTTGCCGATGCTGGTCTGCGCGGGCTGGGCCGCCGGGGCGCGGATCCGCCGGGTCGGGCGGCTGCTCGGCTCCTTCGTGCTGAGCTATCTGCTGTTCACCGTGACCGGGACGCTGAAGGACGGCGCCCTGGTCTCGCCCAAGCTGATCATCGGCCTGTCGCTCGGCATGTTCCTGGTCTTCGTCGTCCTGCCCGCGCTCTACGGCCGCTACCGGGCGCAGCGCCGCGCCCTGCTGGACGCGCTGCGCGAGCGCAACGACCAGCTGGTGCGCGAGCGGGCGATGGTGGTGCACCAGGCGCGGCTGCGCGAGAGGCACCGGATCGCCCAGGACATGCACGACAGCCTGGGCCACCAGCTCGCGCTGATCTCCGTGCACTCGGGCGCGCTGGAGGTGGACCGCACCCTCACCGACCGGCAGCGGGAGGCGGTCGGCGTGCTGCGGCAGGCGGCGGTCGCGGCGATGCGCGAACTGCGCGAGGTGGTCGGGGTGCTGCACGACGAGTCGACGGCACTGCCGCCGACGGTCGGAGCGCAGGGCGCGGCGCCGGTCCGCGGCGGGGTGGACGGGATCGCGGAGCTGGTGGGGTCCTCCCGGGCGGCCGGGACGGAGGTGGCCTACTCGACCGAGGGCGAGCGGCGCCCGCTGGCGGCCGTGGTCGACAACGCGGCGTACCGGATCGTGCAGGAGGCGCTCACCAACGCGCACAAACACGCCCCCGGCGCGCCGATCGCCGTCGCGCTCCGGTACGAGCCGGACGCGCTGGTGGTCGAGGTCACCAACCCCCGCGCGCCGGAGCTCGTCGGCGCACGCGCCGGCGCGGGGTCGGTCGTCAGCGGCGGGCAGGGGCTGACCGGGCTGCGGGAGCGCGCCCGATTGGTCGGCGGCATGGTGCACGCCGGGGCGACACCCGAGGAGGGCTTCCGCCTGGCGGCCGTCCTCCCGTACGAGGGGGCGGAGAGCGAGGGGGCCGCCGCCCTGGTCGGCGAGGAGGACTGGGTCCTCGACGGTCTGCCGCCGGCCGAGGGGATGGGCGACGGGCGGCGCAGCCCGGCGATCGGCTGCGCGGCCGGGGTCGGCGCGGTCGCGCTGACCGTGCTGGGCCTGCTGATCTGGGGTGTGGTCGCCTTCGTCCAGGGCAGCGGGGACGCGACGATGCAGAAGCCGGTGTTCGACCGGATCACGGTCGGTACCGCGGAGCCGGAGGTGCTGCACGAGTTGCCGGCCGGCAACGGCTTCTTCACCGACAACTACAAGGGGACCGGCCCGGCGATCCCGGAGGGTTCGCACTGCCGGTGGTTCCTCCTCGACGGGGAGCCCGGGGTCGCCTGGGACGAGGACCACGTGGCGCGGTTCTGCTTCAAGGACGGTGCGCTGGTGGACAAGCAGGAGTACGTGAGCAAGGGCTGAGCGGTCGGCCGCCCGGGCGCCGCGGGGGCGGGTTCGGGCCGGGGCCGGGCGGGATGTGAGGATGGTGCGGCAGGTGCAGCACCGTTCGAGGGGAATGACCACCAGTGATCCGAGTCCTCGTCGCCGACGACGAGCCGCTCATCCGGGCCGGGATAAGGATGATCCTGGGTTCGGCCGACGACATCGAGGTGGTCGCGGAGGCCGCCGACGGCCGGGAGGCACTGGAGCTGGCCCGGGCGCACCGGGTGGACGTGGTGCTGCTGGACATCCAGATGCCGGTGATGGACGGGCTGACGGCGCTCGGGGAGCTGGCGAGGGTCGCACCCGGCGCACGGGCGATCATCCTCACCACCTTCGGGGAGCGCGAGAACGTCCTGCGCGCCGTGACCGCGGGCGGCGCCGGATTCCTGCTCAAGGACACCGCCCCGAACGAGCTGATCCAGGCTGTCCGGGCGGCGGCCAGCGGCAACGCCTTCCTCTCCCCGGCGGCCACCCGGCACATCGTCGACTCGCTGGCCTCCGGCCGCAGCGGCTCGGCGGCCGCCCGCAGCGAGCGGGCCCGGCGTCGGCTGGAGGTGCTCACCGGGCGCGAGCTGGAGGTGTTGGCGCTGCTCGGCGAGGGTCTGTCCAACGCGGACGCGGGGGCGCGGATCCACATGAGCGAGGCGACGGTGAAGACGTACGTCAGCCGGATCCTGGCCAAGCTGGGCTGCGAGAACCGGGTCCAGGCGGCGTTGCTGGCGCGGGACGCGGAGCTCGACGGGCATAGCTGAACGCGTTGGCGTGGACACGCTGCGTGATGACTGTGGCGGATCCCATTCAATCGGGTTTCCGAATCGGGAACTCCGGATGAACTCGTGACGGTCTGTCAGTTTCTCGTCGCGCTGCGTGGATGGTGTGCCGGAGTTCACGGGCGGACAGATGTGAGTGAGGGCACGGAAGTTGATCGTTTGATCGCGAAAATGCGGTCAAACCCGGTCGAACCGGGCGCAGTTTCTTGATCGATACCGCCGGTAACAGTCAACTGACCTGCGATGACCAAGAATTGCTTGCTGTGCCCGGGATCTGCCCCCTAGCTTTCTTGGCGGCGCAACGAGCGCCACCCGGGTTCACCCCGACGCACTGCCCGCCGACTGACCCCCGGCGCGAGGGCGGTGCCCGCCGACCAGGCCGGCTCGAACAGGCCGTCGGCGAGCGGAGGTGGCCGGGGCGGCACGGCACGTCCGACACGTGCACGGCCGCCCGTCGAGCGAGGTAAGCGCGACCGACCTGCCCATGTCCCGGGCCTGGTTCCGCCTGCCCGCCCGGGGCTTGTCGAGAGGACTTTCATGACTTCCCGTCACGAGACCGCCGCTGCCACCGACACCACCGTCAGCACCAAGCGCAACCGCGTTCGGATGGCGGTCGTCGCGGGTGCCGCCGTCGCGGCCCTGCCGGTGGCCGGCCTCGTCACGGCCACCTCGGCCTCTGCCGCACCCTCCTCCGCCTGGGACGCCGTCGCCCAGTGCGAGAGCGGCGGCAACTGGAGCATCAGCACCGGCAACGGCTTCCACGGCGGACTGCAGTTCACCCCGTCCACCTGGGCCGCGTACGGCGGGACCGCGTACGCCGCCCAGGCCAACCAGGCGACCAAGGCGCAGCAGATCGCCGTCGCCGAGAAGGTGCTCGCCTCGCAGGGGCCGGGTGCCTGGCCCGTCTGCTCGCAGAAGGCGGGCCTGAGCAAGGGCGGCGCCCCGGCGGCCGTCGACACCTCGGCGGACAGCGGCGCCGCCGCGGCCAAGCCCGTCCAGCGGGCCGAGAAGCCCGCCGTGGCCCCCAAGGCGGCCCCGAAGGCCGCCCAGCCGGCCGCGCCCAAGGCCAAGCAGGCGCCGAAGGCCGCCAAGGGCCAGCCGTCCGCCAAGCCGGCCCAGTCCGCGCCGGTCGTGGAGAAGAACACCTCCGGCGGCAGCTACACCGTTCGCAGCGGTGACACGCTGAGCGACATCGCCGCCAAGTTCGGCGTCGCCACCGACAGCCTGTACAGCAAGAACGTCCGCACCATCGGCGGCAACCCGGACCTGATCTTCCCGGGGCAGACCCTGACCGTCTGACGCCTTCCCCCGTCCTGACGCCGCCTGAGCGGCCACCCCTGCGCGGGGTGGCCGCTCAGGCGCGTTCGCGGCTCCCGCGCGCCGGGTCCGTGCGTCGGGCTCCCCGCCGGGCTCCCCGTCGTGGGTTCCCGCGCCGGACTTCGCGGGCCGGATTTCCGCGCCGGTAGGGTCGAATGATGGCTCGACTCATCAGCGACAGCGAGCTCGCGGCCGGCTCCGTGGTGGCCAACAGCACCATGACCCGCGAGCGCGGGCTCGGCGGCGTGAACAGCCACACCCGCGAGCTCGGCTTCGACCCGTCGGCCGGGCCGAACTGGACCGGGCAGCCGGCGGTCGGGTCGTACTACCGGGGGCGCACGGAGTCGTAGTTGAACGTTGAACGCAACGTCTGAATACCGCCGGAATCGGGGAGGGCTTCGGTCGAGGATTGCTTCATGTCCGAGACCGGAACAAGGAGTTCTGTAGATATGACGATGAACGGTACAGCGGCGCTCGACGGCAAGGTCGCCCTGGTGACCGGCGGCAGCCGGGGGATCGGAGCGGCGGTCGCGCTGCGGCTGGCCGAGGACGGTGCCGACGTGGTGCTGACCTACCAGGGCGCGGCCGACCGGGCCGAGGAGGTAGTCGCGAAGATCGGCGCGATGGGTCGGACCGGCTGGGCCGTCCGGGCGGACAGCGCCGACCCGGAGGCGGTGCGTGCCGCGGTGGCGGCGGCCGCCGAGCGGTTCGGTCGGCTGGACATCCTGGTGAACAACGCGGGCGTCGGCGCCGGAGGGCCGATCGAGGAGATGACGCTGGACGAGATCGACCGGGTGCTGGACGTGAACGTCCGGGCGCCCTACCTGTTCGCGCAGGCGGCGGCCGCCCACCTGGCGGACGGGGGACGGATCGTCAGCATCGGCAGCTGCATCGCGCAGCGCGTCGTCTTCTCCGGCAGCACTCTCTACGCGACCAGCAAGGCCGCGCTGATCGGTCTCACCAAGGCGCTGGCCAGGGAACTCGGTCCGCGCGGGATCACCGTCAACCTGGTCCACCCGGGCCCGATCGACACCGACATGAACCCGGCCGGCGGCGAGTCCGCCGACTTCCAGCGCGGCTTCACCGCGCTCGGCCGCTACGGCACGGCGGCGGAGGTGGCGGCCGCCGTCGCCTACCTGGTCGGCGACGAGGGCCGGTACGTCAGCGGCGCGGAGCTCGCGGTGGACGGCGGGTTCGCGGCCTGACGGTCGGTCGGAAGCGGTCGGGGTCGGCCCGGGGGCCGGTGTCGTGCCGGGCGGTCGTCGGCGCACGCGCTTACGATCACCCGGCACGACCCGTGCCCCCCTTCCCGACAGAGAGGTGTGCCATGACCGTCGTGGACGACCCGATCGAGCTGCTCGCCCGGGCCCTCGCGCAGACCGCCGGTCTGATCGACGGCACCGGCGTCGAACTGGCCGGGCACTCGACCCCCTGCCGGTCCTGGGACGTCGGCGACCTGATCAGCCATCTGCTGTTCGACCTACGGCAGTTCACCGTGCGGGCGCAGGGCGGGCAGCCGGACTGGTCGCAGCCGTTCGAGCGGGTGGAGGAGGACTGGCTGCACGCCTTCGAGGCCGGCGCGGAGCGGCTGGTCGAGGCCTGGCGCGAGGCCGGGGACCTCACCGGGACGCTGGAGGTCCCCGGCGTCGGCGCCCTCCCGGCGCGCTTCCCGGTGGACCAGCAGGTCGCCGAATTCGCCGTCCATGCCTGGGACTTGGCCAGGGCCACCAGCCAGTCCGCGGACGGCCTGGACCACGAGGTCGCGGCCGCCGCCCTCACCTGGGCCCGCGGCGCGCTCAAACCCGGGTACCGCGGTGAGGAGTCCGACCACCACGCCGTCGGCCCCGAGGTCCCCGCCCCGGCGGACGCCCCGCCGTACGACCGGCTCGCCGCCTTCTTCGGCCGCGACCCTTGGGCGGGCTCCGCTTCGTGACGGCCGGCCGCGACCCCGGGTCAGCGTAGGACGGCCAGGACGGCGCCCCACTGGGAGGTGGTTCGGCCGACGGCGATGCAGTGCTCGGCGTCGGCCGCGATCCGGTGCGCGGTGGTGAGGCGGTAGGACGAGAGCTGGAGGACCGGCAGGGTGGTCCAGCCGGTGCCGAACTCGGGGGCGGTGCCGGTGTTGCTGCCGACCGCGCTCACCAGGAGGTCGCCCCGCTCGCAGGTGATGGCGGTTGCCGTGGTGGTGAAGTCGGTGCCACCGGCGTCGCCGGAGGCGCGGGTGACGGCCCGGACGGTGGTGACGCCCCGGAACTCGTCCACGGTTACGTGGTACTCGCCGGCGCGCGGGTAGTCGGCACGGATCGAGTCGGCGGTGGTCAGCGCGGTGGCGCCGAAGGCGGCGAGGACGAGCACCCGGTGGCGCAGCGAGTCGGTGACGTCCCCGAGGACCTGGAACCGGTCGCCGCGACTGTCGGTGACCTTGACCGGGCCGGGGCAGGTGCCGGTCAGCATCATCGCGACGACCAGGGTGTCCCCCGGGGTGACCGCGACGCGCACGGGGAGCGCGAGTCGCGTACCGGAGACGGCCTGTTGGTCGTAGGCGGTCCGGGCGATCCAGGACCGGCTCCCGGTGCTCGGGGTCGCGCCGTCCGGTGCGGGCGTCGGTTGCGGGTCGGGGGTGTCCGGTTCGGCGGACGGACAGTTCCGCGCGTCGGGCTGGGCGGCCGGCGCGCGAACCGCGAGCAGGCCCAGCGTGCCGAGGACGCCGAGCACCAGGCCGACGAGCAGGCTGAGCGCATGGGTCCAGATGCGTCGGCGGCGCGGGTGCGGTACGGCGGACGGAAACGAGGGCGCGGGCGGTGCCGACGGCACGGCCGGGGGACGGGACGGCCGCGGTTCCGGGTTCGACGTCACCGCAGGTACGGGCAGTACCGGGTCGGTGGGCGGCTCCCCGTTCACCGCCGCGCTCCAACGGCGCTGCCACTCCTCCTCGTTGCCGCCGCAGGCCTGGACGAAGGCCCTGGTGGTGGCCCAGGACGGGAGTCGCGAGCCGCAGGCGGCCTCGTAGAGCGTGGTGTGCGAGATCGAGCCGGCCGTCCTGGCCATGGTGCGGAACGAGGGCTGGCCCGCGTCCAGCCGGAGGGTGCGCAGCTCACCCGCGAAGCTCTCGGCGGCGGTGGGCGAGGGTGCCCTTTGCCCGGGTCGCGGGTCACGTGCGTGCTCCGCCATGACGCCCCCTGTTGTCAGATGTCAGATCCCTTGGTGGCGCTGCTTGCTTGTTGCGTACAGATCATAGCGGCGCGTGACGGTGGCGATCAGAGGTCTGGCAACTTTCCTCGGGGGATGACGCGTTCGGGGTGGTCCGTCGCCAGTGCCAACTGTTGTCAGATCTCGGCGGCCCGTATCGAACACCACGGCCCGTCGGGTCAGCTGGCACCGCCGTCCACGTCAGACGGCGGTACAACGGTTCGACAGGAAGGGAGAACTGACATGGTCAAGAGCCTGCGCGGCAGGATCGGGCGGCGCGGGGCGACCGCGGTGGCCACGGTGGTGCTGGCGGCCGGCGGGGTCGGCCTTTCGGCGGGCGAGGCGTCCGCCTACGGGTGGGTCACCATCGGCGGCCCGATCCCCATCGGCCAGGGGGTGGGCGTCTACGCGCAGCCGACCACCATGTCGCAGAAGGTCACGGGAGACCTGCACTACGGGGACTCCGTCGACGTGGTCTGCTGGACCAGGGGTGGGGACGTCAACAACGGTGCCAACGTCTGGTACCAGGTGGACGCCGCGCACTCCGCCTACTACGGCGACTGGCACGGGGTCGGCTACGTCTACGGCTACTACGTGGACGGCGGCTTCGTGTGGCACCAAGGCGCCGTGCCGGAGTGCTGAGGTCCCGCTGAACCGCAAGTGCCCCCGTCCACCGGACGGGTGCACATCGTGTTGTCAGCTGTCAGACGGCCTGTTCGGGCTTGCGGCCGGTGCTGTCAGCTGTTGTCAGTTCCTGTCAGGCGGTACCGAACACCGGCGGTGATCGGGTCAGCTGGCTCCGCCGTCGAGGTCAACGGAACGGCATCGAAGCGGTTCGACCGGACAGGAGAATCGGCATGGTCAAGGGCATCCTCAAGAAGATCGGGCGCCGGGGCGGCACCGCGGTGGCTGCGGTGGCGCTGGCGGCGGCCGGGGTCGGCCTGTCGGCAGGCGACGCGAACGCCGTGGGTTGGTACTACCTCAACAACCACCCGACCGGTCACGGGGTGGGCGTGTACTCGCAGCCGTACTCGTGGTCGGCCAAGGTCGCCGGCGACCTGTGGTCGACCGCGTCGTCCGGGGACGCGGTCGACATGGTGTGCTGGACCCGCGGCGAGGACATCAACAACGGCGGCAACGTCTGGTACCAGGTGACCACCGTGTACTCCGCCAGCTACGGCTACCACGGCCAGACGGCCTACGTGTATGGGGCCTACACCGACGGCAACTGGAACTTCCACGTGCCGACCATCCCGGCGTGCTGATCCTGCGCTGACGCGGGGGGGGGGGGGGGGCGAGGGGGGGGGAGGAGACGCCACCCAACCAGTTCGGAGGGCCCCCGGAAG
>NZ_JBHTTU010000082.1:21030-28858 GCF_042794375.1 Kitasatospora sp. NPDC056531
CTTTAGTGCTGGTTTTCCTTCTGCTTTTCTTATCCCCTCCGCCGCATTTTTCCCCCCCCCCCCCCTCCACCGCGTCTGCCGGGCCGCCGCCGCGCGCTTGATCGCCTCGCGGATGCGCGGGTAGCTGCCGCAGCGGCAGATGTTCTGGATCTGGTCGATGTCCGCGTCGGTGGGGTCGGGCGTGCGGCGCAGCAGGGCGACCGCCGTCATGATCTGGCCGGGCTGGCAGAAGCCGCACTGGGCGACGTCGCAGTCGATCCAGGCCTCCTGGACCGGGTGCAGGGTGTCGCCGTCGGCGAGGCCCTCGATGGTGGTGACGGTGTGGCCCTCGCAGTCCTTGACGGACCGGGTGCAGGGTTGGAACTCCTGGCCGTCGAGGTGGCTGGTGCAGGCCCGGCAGATGCCCACCCCGCAGCCGTACTTGGGGCCGGTGACGCCGAGCTTGTCGCGCAGCACCCAGAGCAGCGGCATGTCGTCCGGGGCCTCAACGGTGACGGGCTGCCCGTTGAGGACGAAGGTATGGGTGGGCATGGGGAGTTGTGATCCTCGGGCTCTGGGTGATCAGAAGTTGATGGGGAAGGAGCGCGGGCTGGTGCCGGTCGCGCGCGCGTAGGCGTTGGCGACGGCAGCCGAGGCCGCCGGGACGCCCAACTCGCCCGCACCGCCCGGGGCTCCGCTCGGCGGCATCAGGTGGATCTCGACCACCGGCGGGGTGTGCCGCTGTCGGGCGTAGTGGAAGTCGGCGTAACTGCCCTCCCGTACCGCGCCGTTGTCGATGTGGTTGCCCGCCTGCAGGATGACCGAGATGCCGTCGATCAGCGCGCCGTTCAACTGGGCCTCCAGGCCGCGGGGGTTGATGACCTGGCCGACGTCGGCGGCGACCACCGCCTTGGTGACCCGGGGGTTGGCCCGGTCGGAGGCGTCCAGCTCGACCAGGTAGGCGGCCCGGCCGCCGTTCTCGTCGTGGTAGCCGACGCCCTGGGCCTGGCCGGCCGGCATCGGGCGGCCCCAGTCGCCGGCCTTGGCGACGGTGTCCAGGACGGCCTGTCCGGCGGCGCCGCGCACCCGGGCGCGGCGGAAGGCGACCTCGTCCTGGCCCATCCGGCGGGCGAGTTCGTCCATCATGATCTCGTCGGCGACCCGGACTATGCCGGAGTAGACCGAGCGCCAGCTGCCGGTGGGCATGGCCAGCGGCAGTTCGGCGAGCAGCTGGGTGGGGACGCCGACGTTGTACGGGTTCTTCTCGGTGAGCAGGAAGAAGGCCTGGGCGAGGCTGAGCCCGGCCAGCGAGAGGTTGAACCCGGCCCCGGTGAGCGCCTCGCCGAGGCCGTGCGAGAGGTCGGTCCGGACGGTGGCGGCGCGGTGCTCCCAGGTGAGCACCTGGCCGAGGCCGTAGGTGGCGCGGATCCGGTGGTGGCTGGCGGGGCGCATCCGGCCGTGGCGCATGTCGTCGTTGCGGGTCCACATCAGCTTGACCGGTCGGCCGGCGGCCTTGGAGATCTGGGCGGCCTCCAGGGCCGCGTCGAAGAACAGCCGGCGCCCGAAGGAGCCGCCGCCGCGCACCACGTGGATGGTGACGGCGTTCTGTGGCAGGCCGAGTTCGGCGGCGATGGTCTGCTGGGCGATGATCGGGCTCTGCGCGGCGAACCACAGCTCGGCGCGGCCCGGCCGCACGTCGGCGACGGCGGTCAGCACCTCCATCGGGGCGTGGTTGACGAAGGCGAAGTCGAACTCGCCGTCCAGGTACGGGGTGAGCAGCGGCGGCAGCAGGAACGGCGCGTGCGCGGCGCGCAGTTGGGCCTGGATGTCGGCGGTGGACAGGTCGGCGACCGGACCCGGGTTCCAGGTGGTGCGCAGGGCGTCGCGGGCCTTGAGCGCCTGGTCGAAGGTCTCGGCGAGGACGGCGACGCCGCTGGGGATCTGCACCACGGCGAGCACGCCGGGCATGGCTCGGGCGACCGAGGCGTCCAGGGACTTGAGGGTGCCGTTGATGGTGGTCGGGCGGGCGACCACGGTCGGCACGGCGCCCGGGATCTGGAGGTCTCCGGCGTACTTGGTGCGTCCGGTGACAATGTCGCGGGCGTCGATCCGTCCGGTGGGCGTGCCGACCAGGCGCCGCTGGTCGGCCGGCTTGGGTGTGCCGGGCACGGCGGGCAGCACCACCGCGGCGGCGTCGGCGGCGAGTTCGCCGTAGCCGAGGCGGCGGCCGTCGGGGGCGAGGACGGCGGAGTCGGCGGTGCGCAGGGTGCTCGCCGGAACGTTCCAGCGGTTGGCGGCGGCGGTCACCAGCCGGGCGCGGGCGGCGGCCGCCGCGGCGCGAACCGGGTCGTACAGCGAGCGCACCGAGTTGGAGCCGCCGGTCAGCTGGTTGAAGAGCAGTTCGGGGCGGCCGTCGGAGAGCGGGACGTCCACGTCGGTGAGCTTGGCGTCGAGTTCCTCGGCGACCAGCATGGCGATCGCGGTGGTGAGGCCCTGGCCGACCTCCAGGCGCGGCAGGTGGAGCGCGGCACGCCCGGCGGGGGTGATTTCGAGCACCAGCAGGTGCGAGGTGGGCAGCCCGGCGAGGATCATCGCGTCACCGAGGTCGAGGACGTCCGGGATGCCCGGCAGGCCGAGCAACTGCGGCGGCGCGGCGGCGTCCTGGGCGGCCGCGGCGGCCTGTACGGCGGCCTGGGCGGAGGCGGGTGCGGCGGTGTCCAGGCCGAGCCGGGCGGCGACGGTGAGGGTCGGCGCGGCCAGCAGGTAGGTGAGGAATCGGCGCCGACCGGTGCCCTCGGCGGCGGCCGGCTCGGCTGCCTCTCCGGCGTTGGTGGAGTCCGAGGGCGCGATGGAGGTGCTGATGGGAGGAAACCCTTCGAGCCGAGGACGGCGCCGGATCGAGCGGGCACGGACGGCCCCGGCCCCGGTGCCGGATCGCGAACGCCGTTGAGCATAGGAGGGCGCTACTGACGGGTCAACACGGTCAATCTTGGCCCTCCGGTCGGGTGGTGGAGGTACTCCGTCCGCTTGGGGCGGGGGAGTCGGGGCGGGTACGGACGGCGCTTGAGCCGCACGGGCGCGGTCGGCGCGTACCCGGTCCAGGCGTGCACATTGGATCAACAGCCCATTGTCGTACGGGAGTTCACTGCTCGGCCGGCGGTGCGGCGAAGCGCGCAATTGGACCAGGAAAATCCAAGATCAATGGACCTGTAAGACAGTCCACTTGTTCCCTAGGCTGGGCGGTGCCCCGCTGAGAGCCGCACCGAGCGGTTGTGAACGTCCGGCCCGCGCGCCGCCCGTCCGACAGGAGAGAAGTGCCCGATCAGAGCGCCGCCAGGTTCGCCCTGCTGCCCCCCGCCGGCCCCCAGCGCACCCTTGCCGCAGCTCAGTTGGCGAGCGCGGTGGGCGACGGCGCCTACTACACCTGCTCCGCGCTCTACTTCACCCGCGTCGTCGGCATGTCGGCGACGGCCCTCGGTATCGGCCTCGCCGTCGGCTGGGCGATCGGCTCGGTGGCGGGCGTCCCGCTCGGGCACGTCGCCGACCGTCGGGGCCCGCGCCGCACGGCGGTGGCGCTCGCGCTCGGCGCGGCGGCCGTGGTCGCCGCCTTCCTGGTGATCCGCTCCTACCTGCCGTTCCTGCTCGCCGTCTGCCTGTACGCCACCGCTCAGTCCGGGCTCACCGCCGCCCGGCAGGCGCTGGTCGCCGGCCTGGTGGCGCGCGCCGAACGGACCGGCCTGCTCGCCCACCTCCAGTCAACCCTCAACGGCGGCCTCGCCGTTGGCGCCGCCATCGGCGGCATCGCGCTCACCATCGGCACCCGGACCGCCTACCTCGGCGCCTTCGTCGTCACCGTGCTCGGCCTCCTGGCCGGTGCGCTGCTGCTCCGCCGGCTGCCCGAAGTCCCGCCCGTGGAGCCGGAGTCGGGTACCGGCCCGCGCCTGGCCGTGCTGCGCGACCGCCGCTACGCCGCCGTCACCCTGGTCAACACCGTGCTGCTGCTGCGGATGCCGCTGCTCAGCCTGATCTTCCCGCTGTGGATAGCCCAGCGGGCCCCCGGGCTCGGCTGGCTCGGCTCGGCTTTGTTCGTGCTCAACACCGGCGCGGTACTGCTCTTCCAGGTCCGGGCGGCGCGCGATGTCACCGGGCTGGACTCGGCGGTGCGGGCCGTCCGGGCGGCGGGAGTGCTGCTGCTCCTGTCCTGCGTGGTCTGCGGGCTGTCCGCGCTGGACGTCCCGGTCTGGGCGGTCGGCGCGCTGCTGGCGGGCGGGGCCGTGCTGCAGGTGGCCGGCGAGATGCGGCAGTCGGCCGGCTCCTGGCAGCTCGGCTTCGACCTCGCGCCGTCGGAGCGGATCGGTCAGTACCAGGGCTTCTTCGGCACCGGCGTCGCCGTCGCCCGCACCCTCGGGCCGCTGCTGCTCACCACGTTGCTGCTGGGCGGCGGCCTCGCGGGCTGGCTGGTCTTCGGCGGGGTGTTCCTCGCCGCCGGGTACGCGATGGGGCCGGTCGCCCGCTGGGCGGCGCGGGACCGCGACCGCGTGGCGGTGGCTCCGGCGGTCGCCGCCGCCCAGGGCTAGATGAATGAGTCCAAGGGATGCCGTCGCGGTCAGTGATCGAAGGTGATCAGGGATCGCTCAACGGGTTGTCCGGGCTTGTCGTTGAACCGGATCGCGGCGGTGAGCGCCAGGATCCGCATCAGTACCCGCCGGAACGATGGCCGGCGAACAGGCCGAGGGCGCAGTGAGCCATCTGTTGAGGACGGGGTGCGGCGGGAGGTCTTCGTTCAGCGTGGCCGCCGTTGCACGACGTCGGCGAGCACCGTGGTCACCAGCTTGTTGACGGTTGCCGTGGTCGGTGGGTCAGGATCGCGGTCCGCGAACAGGAGATGCCCGCCTCCGACCAGGGAGAGGGTGAGTGAGTCGATGTCGGCGTCGGCCGCGATACGGCCCATCGCGCGCTCGTCGGCCAGGTAGGCGGAGACCGCGGTCGCGACCTGGGCGAGGATCGCGATGCCGCCTGCGGGCCTGGCTTGCCGCAGCCGCGCGCGCAACTCGTCCCGGAAAGTGATGAGCGGGATGATCGCCACGGGAACCGGTCCGAACAGAGTGGTCAGCGCGCCGGTGAGGTTGTCGGCCACGGTGCCGGTGCCGACGGTCTCGCGCAGCGCATGCGCTTGCGTCTCGAGCTGTGCGGCCCGGTCGAGCACGAGCTCGGTGAGGAAAGCATCGAAGTCGGCGAAGTGCCGGTGCAGGACGCCTTTGGCACAGGCCGCCTCGTCGGTGACGGCCCGGCTGGTCAGCCCGTTCGGGCCATCCCGCAGCAGCACGCGTTCGGCGGCGTCGAACAACTGCTGCCGCGCGTCACGAAGGTGTACCCCGGTCGGCACTGACAGATCCTCTCGTGCGCCAGTCTCCTGGCATCCCTTGGCATGTGGGCATGTGCCCACTAGTGTGGGCGCATGCCCACTTTACCGCGAGAGCACCCCGAACCGCCGCAGCCCCATCAGGCCCGGCAGACCGCCGAATCGTTCGGCACGAACGCGCGAGGCTACGACCAGGCCCGACCCGCCTACCCCGATGCCCTGGTGGCGCGCATCGTCGCCGGGAGCCCGGGGCCTGACGTCCTCGACGTCGGTACCGGTACCGGCATCGCGGCCCGCCAGTTCCAGGCCGCCGGCTGCGCCGTGCTCGGCGTCGATCCGGATGCGCGGATGGCCGACCTCGCGCAGGCCCGCGGTATGCGGGTCGAGGTGGCCACCTTCGAAGCCTGGGAGCCGGCCGGCCGAAGCTTCGACACCTTGATCTCCGCGCAGTCGTGGCACTGGTTGGACCCGGCCGTCGGCGCCGTGAAGGCGGCCCGGGTGCTGCGTCCGAACGGGCGCCTGGCGATCTTCGGGCACGTCTTCGAACCGCCCGTCGAGGTGGCCGAGCCGTTCGCCGCAGCCCTCCGGCGGGTGGCGCCCGACTCCCCGTTCAGCGATCAGCCGGCTCGACGTCCGCTGGAGTTGTACGAGGCGGGGTACGCGAAGATCGCCGACAAGATCCGCGAGACCGAGCAGTTCGACGACCCGGAACAGTGGCGATTCGACTGGGAGCAGTCCTACACGCGCGACCAGTGGCTGGACCTGCTCCCCACTACCGGCGGCCTCACCCGACTTCGTCCCGATCAGCTGGCCGAGATCCTGGGCGCGGTCGGTGGTGTCATCGACGCGATGGGCGGCCGCTTCACGATGCACTACACCACTCTGGCGACCACCGCCGTACGCGCCGGTACCCCTTGATCCGCTGAACGCTCGGGTGCGAAGCCGTGCCGGCAGTCCGCACGCACGACGGCTGCGACCCGCTCGGTGAGTGGTTCGTCGAATGCGGTGCCGGACCGCCTTGGCGGCGGGCGCCCGGAAACCGCTGGCCCCCGCCCGCCGCGCGCTGGCATGCTGGCCGCGTGGACAAGCCCCAGATCTGGCTCGACTTCGCCCCTGAGCTGCACCTCTTCGTCTCCGCGCCCCGGCGGGCCGGCCGCACCTCGCTGCGCACCGACGGCACCTCCACCCTCGGCCACGTGGTCGAGTCCATGGGCGTCCCGCTCACCGAGGTGGGCACCCTGCTGGTGGACGGACGGCCGGTCCCCGACTCGTACGTCCCGGCCGACGCCGAGCACGTCACCGTCGAAGCCGTGACCAGGCCGCAGCCCTCGCCCACCCCGCCGCGCTTCCTGCTGGACGTCCACCTCGGCACCCTCGCCCGCCGACTGCGCCTGCTCGGCGTCGACGCCGCCTACGAGAACCCGGACATCGGCGACGCCGCCCTGGCCGCCCGCTCCGCCGCCGAGCAGCGCGTCATGCTCTCCCGCGACCGCGGCCTGCTGCACCGCCGCGAACTCTGGGCCGGCGCCTACGTCTACAGCCACCGCCCCGCCGAGCAGCTGCGCGACGTCCTCTCCCGCTTCGCCCCGCCGCTCGCCCCCTGGAGCCGCTGCACCACCTGCAACGGCACGCTGCGCACGGTCACCAAGACCTCGGTGCGCGAGCAGCTCCAGGACGGTACCGAGCGCTCCTACGACGCCTTCGCCCAGTGCGAGGACTGCGGACAGGCCTACTGGCGCGGCGCCCACCACGCCCGGCTGGAGGCCATCGTCACCGACGCCGTGCGCGAGTTCGGGGGCGTCCCGGGGTAGCGGCTCGGGCCCCCGCAGGGTCGGGTACGTGCCAGTGGGTATGGCGGGCCCTCGGACGGCCGTGGTCTCATCGGTGGTGGGGGACGAGCCCAGGAACTCCGTCATGAGGAGAGAGGCCGGGTCGTCGGATGAGCAATCAGCCAGTGCACCACCCCTTCGAGACCGTCGAGGTCGATGACGCCCCCGTGGTGACCGCCCCGGACGGGGCCGAGGTCCGCCCGCTACTGCTCCTGGACGGGCAGGGCGGCCTCGCGGTCTTCGTACTCGCCCCCGGTCAGGTCAGCCACGCGGTGTCGCACGTGACCGTGCAGGAGCTGTGGCAGGTCACCGCGGGCAGCGGCGAGCTGTGGCGGCGCCAGGACGGCCGGGAGGAGACCGTCCGGCTCGCGCCCGGGACGGCGGTGTCGATCCCGCTGGGCACCTCCTTCCAGTTCCGGGCCGACGCGGACGGCGACGGCCCGCTGCGGATCACGGCCGTCACCATGCCGCCCTGGCCGGGGACGGACACCGAGGCGCGGCCCGAGGAGGGCCCCTGGAAGGCGACGGGCCGGTGAGGCGGGGCCGCTGGGCCGGGGAGCGCTGGGCCGGGCAGGGCCGGTCGGCAGTGGCCCGACGCGCCCGGCCCGGGGGGACGCGGGGCGGGGGGGAGAGGGGGGGGGGGGAGGGGGGGTGTGTT
>NZ_JBHTTU010000083.1:0-23926 GCF_042794375.1 Kitasatospora sp. NPDC056531
GATCCCCGCTCCGAAAAGCGAATCGACCGCAACCCAATTAAACGCGCACACCGAATAAGCACCGAGCCGCACCGCGACAACGCGAAACGACCGGCGCGAACCGGAAGTGGTGTTTCAGAGGAGTGGCCGCCCCGGGACCGTCCGCGCAGATGCGTGTCCGGTGCTCCCAGTCGAGCGACTGGAAGACAGTACCCCTACTCAGCGCCCGAGACAAATACCCAGCCCGGACCACAGCAGTGCGGCGCCCTCCCCTCTCCTGCCGCTATCGAATGCCGCCGGCCACCGCCAGCCGTGCGGCCTCCGCCAGGCCGTCCCGCCATGGTTCGCCGTGGCCCGGCAGAACGGTGTCGATCTCGTATTCGGCAACCTTCTCCAGGGAGGCCAGTGCCGCCCTGCTGTCCTGAGTGAAGGCCCGGCAGATGACGCAGGGCCCGACGTGGCCGGCGACCGCGTCATTGGTGACCAGTGCGTCACCGGTGAAGGCGACGGAGGCCTCTGGGAGGAGGTAACTGGTACTGCCGTGCGTGTGCCCTGGGGTGTGCACCGCCAGAGGCAGACCGGGAACGTCGAGTCGGGTGTCGTCCGCGAAGGTGCGGAGCTCCCGGACCGCCGGCGTGCGGAGCGCACCGCCCCGGGCCAGGTGCAGCGGTGCCCGCAGGGCGCCCGGGCGCCGGACCGCGTAGCCGAGGAGGGAGCGCTCGGGGCGCCAGACCTGGTTGAGGCGCCGTGGTTCGGCCAGGATCGGCGCGTCGGACTCGTGCACCCAGACGTCGGCCCCGGATTCCACGCGGACCCGCTCGGCCAGACCCACGTGGTCCGGGTGGCCGTGAGTGATCAGGACCGCCGCGATGTCGATGACGGGTCTGCCGAGACCGCGCAGTGCCCCGAGCAGGCCGTCCCAGTGCGCGGGCAGCCCGGCGTCGACCAGCACCAGGGCCTGGCCTGTGTCGACGAGGTAGAAGTTGACCAGGTCGTCGCCCAGCCGGTGCACGGTGGGCGTCGGGCACTCAGCCAAGGGCTCCGTCGGGGAATCGGTCGGAGACTCGGTCGGCGAATCGGTCGAGGACTCAAAGGCGCTCATCCGGATCACCGGCCGAGCTGGACGGTGGTGTCGGGCAGGGCTGCGACGCGCTCGGCACCGAGCAGTCGCGCCGCCGTCCGGGCGCCCGGGCGCGGGCCGTCGAGCAACGTGGCCGCGGCCGCCGCGGCCAGGGCCGCGGTGAAGGCGAATCCCTCGCCCGTACTCAGCTCGGCGACCTGCCGTCGGCCGTCCCCGGCGGTGAGTTCCGCGTAGGCGTAGGAGCGGCCGTCCGTCCCGGTGCCCCCGCGCGGTGCAGCGTACGCGGTCACGTCGGGCGCGCCGCCGGCGTCGCGCGCCGCCTCCAGATCTCCGGTCGGCACGGGGATCACCGTCCGGCCGACGCCGCCGAAGGTGAGCGTCGTAGCGCCGTCGCCGAGCCGGAAGCGGACCAGCTCGCCGGCCCGGTAGACGGTGGCGCCCTCGGCAGCGGCCTCGGCCACCGTGGCGCGGACGCCCTCCGTGTCGTACGCGGTGGTGGCGGCCGAGGCAACGACCACGCTCGCCGGGTCCGCCATCCGCTCACCCAGGGCCAGCACCAGCGCCTCGGTGGCGGCCGGTCCGAAGCCGGCCCCGGTGACGAGCGCGACGCCCCGCTCGCGCGCCTCGGCGTCGCGGTCGAGCAGGGCACGCACGGCGGCCCGCTCGTTGGCGATGTCGACGTACGCCGTGCCGGCATCGAGGCAGGCGCTCACCACGGGCGGGGCCAGGCGGGCGAACGGGCCGACCGTGTTGACCAGCACCTTTCCCGCCCGGGCCGCCGCGGCCGGCGAGGCGGGGTCCGCGAGGTCCGCGGCCAGGACGGTCACCGCCCCGCTGTCGAACCGCGCCGCGATCGACGCCAGTCGGCCCTCGTCCCGGCCGACCAGCGTCACCGTCCCACCTTGCTGGACGAGGTGTCCGGCGATCAGGTTGCCTGCGGTGCCGGTGGCACCGAGAACGACGAAGTCGGATCGCATGATCGTGCTCCTTCCGCCCGAACGGGCTTCCGTCGATGACGGGACAACAATGACACAACATCGATGTCTCGTCATCAATGTCGCAGCATCAATGTCGTGTCATTGATATGCTGGCCCCGCACCCGGTCAACCGACGGACGAAACGAAGGGCAGCCCGTGACCGCCGACCACAGCCGCACCACCCGGGCTCCGCAGGACGAACTGCGCTACCTGCTCCTGGCCGCCCAGCGCGAGGGCAGCCGCCGGCTCGGCGACGCCCTGCGCCACCTGGGCCTCACCCCCGCCCAGGCCGAGGTGCTCGACGTCCTCGCCGCGCACCAGCCGGTCACCCTGGCCGCCCTCGGACGCCTGCTGGTCTGCGAACAGGGCAGCCCCAGCCGGCTGGTCGACTCCCTGGTCCAGCGCGATCTGGTGAGCCGGATCCCACACGAGCAGGACAAGCGCGCCGTCCTCATCCAACTCACCGACGCCGGAGGCACCCTGGCCGCCCAGCTCGGCGACGCGACCGCACGGCTGACCACCGAGATGGCGGCCCGGCTCACGGCCTCGGACGTCGACACCCTCACCGCCCTCCTGCACACCCTCCTCGACGGCACTGACGCCGCCCGGGCCATCCGCAGCCGATACCCGCACTGAGCGTCCCCGGACGGCGAGCCCGACGTGAACGGGCCGGGGCTGTCCGCTACCCGACCGGGCGCACCGCTACCTGAACAGGCGGTCGCCGCCGTTGGCCATGCGGTGAGTGGAGCTGTGGCGGTTCACCCATTGACGTCCTCCCGGCCCTGAAGGACCGGGACTCCTACCACGGTCGAGTGACCGTCTCGGTGGGTTCCTGCTTCATCGCGCTGCGCCGGGACAAGCCCGGTCTTACCTTCGCTCCACAGGCGTTTAGTCTGTCCGCCCGTCCGGCGGCCAGGATGTTGCATGCTGCGTTCACGTCGCGGTCGTGGACGGTTGCGCAGCCCCCGCAGATCCATTCGCGGACCGTGAGGGGCTTGGGGCCGTCCTTGACTCCGCAGGTCGAGCAGACCTGGGAGGTGGGCTCGAAGCGTCCTGTCCTGCCGAAGTAACGGCCGTGCTTGGCGGCCTTGTACTCCAGCATGGTGAGGAACGCGGACCATCCGGCGTCGTGCACGCTCTTGGCGAGCCGGGTCCGCCCGAGGCCGGACACCGCAAGGTCTTCCACGTATACCGCTTGGGTCTCACGGAATGAATGACCATCAGGTGCGTTTGAAGAACTCCACCTCGGCCAGGGCGATGGCGCGGCCGGAGCCGATCCCGGCGGCCTCGCGGACGGTGAGCTTCACCTGGACGACGTCACTGATCCCGGTCGCCACGGTCTGCGGGCCCGGCTGGTCGTTGAGCGTGATCTGTTGCCGGTGCACCTCCCCGTCCGAGGCCGTGACCTCCAAGGACAGGACGACGGGACGGGCCTGCTGCTGGTAGCGCTGCGGGTCCGCGGAGTCGCCGGTGTGGACGATCAGGTCCACCAGCCGGAACGGGGTGCGGAAGCCAAAGGTGATGGAGTCCCCGATCGCGGGCGCTCCCCAGTAGGTGTTGGTGAGGCCGTCGTCGGCCGCGGTCGCGGGATGCCCCTCGACCGAGGCGCTCGCCGAGACCTGGGCCGGGGTGATCGGCGCGGTGCTGCGGAGCTTGTCCAGCACGTCCTGGAAGACGTCCTTGCCGACCGGGTAGAGCAGGATCCCGCCGACGACCACCGCGACCAGCACGAGCAGCGCGATGGTACGGCGCAGCGCGTTGCCCGAACCTCCCATCCGCACCCGGCGTCGGAACGGCCAGCGGGTGCGCCACCACGGCAGCTTCGGCGGGGCCGCGGTGTCGGTCAGCGGTGCCGCGCAACGGCGGCAGAAACGCCGCTCGGGCAGGTTGGGCGTGCCGCACCGGGGGCAGGGCGGACCGTCCTGGGCCTCGTCGGCCTCGGACGCCCGGACGACCGGGCGTGGTGCGACGGGCTTGGCGGGCTGCACCGCCACCGGATCGGCCTGCGGTTCGGGGGCCGGTGCCGCTTCGGGATCCGGCGTCGGAGCCGGTTTCCGAGCAGAGGTCGGGGCCGGGGTCGGTTCGGGAGCCGGAGCCGGAGCCGGAGCCGGAGCCGGAACCGGCCGTACGCGGACGGACGTCGAGCGCGGAGGCTCGGCCGCCGACGGGACCGACGGCTCCTCGGCGGGCGGGGTCGGCGTCTCGGCCGCATGGGTAGGCGGCTGCTCCCTCCTGGCGCGCGTCACCCGTCGCGACACCGCTCGCCAGGTGGACTCAGTGCGCGCGGTCTCGGGCGCAGCGGGGTCCGCAGGCGAAGCCGGTGCAGTGGGCGCAACACGCTCAGCGGGCGTGGGTGCAGGCGAGGGCGAGGGCGTGGGCGTGGGTGCAGGCGCAGGCGAGGGCGAGGGCGAGGGCGAGGGCGAGGGCGCCGCCGCAGGCCCGGCAGCCGGAGCCTCCGTGGCGGCGGCGGCGCGCGACCACCCCAGGTACGCACCGCAGTTGCCGCAGAAGTCGTCCCCCTCCCCGTTGGCCGTTCCGCAGTCGGGGCACACCGGCATCCGTCAGTCCTCCACTCGCCCGGGTGGGCCGGGCAGGATCTCCACCCGGCAGGTCAGGTGGACCGGGCAACCCGCCCTGACGACGGACAACACCTGGTCCTCGTCCAGCCCCGGACCGTCCAGGGGCCAGACCCGGATCAGCACCTCGCCGCTCAGCGCGGGGAGCGGCGGGGCGGCACCGGGGACGGTCGACCAGGAGACGCCGCCGCCGTCCGTGATCTCGGCACCGGCACCCAGCACCAGGCGCAGCCGCTCGGTGAGGCCGCGTCGGGTGCCGCGCCACCGGTGCAGTTCCACCGCGCGCTCGACCACCGCGCGGCGCACCTCCTCCGGCCAGGCCGGGTCGACGTCCACCGCGACCCAGGACGCCAGCCAGTCGAGGAAGTCGGCCGGCGCGAGGCGGGGCTGGAAGTAGGCGGGCAGGTTGTCCAGGGTGGCGAAGACCGGGGCGAGGACGGTGTCCAGGCCGGCCGTGAACCGCTGGGCGAAGTCGTCATCGGCGAAGAGCGCGGGGAGCAGCTCGCCGATCGGGTGCGGACTGGGCAGTCCCGGCACTGCGGCCCTACTCATGCGCCCACCTCGCTGCGCTCGGCAGGGGCATTCGCCCACACGCACCTCTCAATGACTCGCTCGCTACGCTCACTCATGCGCCCACCTCGCTGCGCTCGGCAGGGGCATTCGCCCACACGCACCTCTCAATGACTCGCTCGCTACGCTCACTCATGACTGCCCGTCCTCGGCCGCCGCCATGACCACGACCTGGTGCTGATGCGAGAAGACCAGGGCGTCCGGCGGCACTTCGACCCGCTCGGCGGGCGCGCCCCGGCGCCCGGTGATCGGGTCCGCCGGGAACAGCCGCAGCTCCTCGACCCCCGCGACGGCGTCCACCCGCTGGAGCACGGCGAACACCTCCCCGTACTGCACCGCCCGGCCGAACGGCCAGCCCTTGCCGTCGGCGCCGCCGCGCAGTGGGTTGAGGTACCGGTACAGCGCGGCGAGCACCTCCTCGCGGACCCGGTCGGGGTCCGCGGCGCGGGTGGTGAGCCGGGCGACCACCGTCACGCCCTGGTAGGCGGGGGGCTGCACGAGGATCCGGGTGCCGATCAGCCGCCGCTCGTCGAGGGCGGCCGCGACGGCGGCCAACACCTGTTCGTCGGGGATGAGTTGCTCGAACCGCAGCCGGTCGCCGTCGTCCGCGACCGCCTCGGGGACCACCAGCACCCGTACCGCCCCCGCCTCGCCGCCGCCGGCGGGCACGCAGCTGATCCGGGCGGCGGACGGCGCGGCCTGCCGGGCGATCAGTTCGAAGTCCCCGGCGGTGACGGCGCGTTCCTGCAACCGCAGCTGGTGCGGGGCGCGCAGCTTGGCGTTCTCCACGGTCTCGCCGTCGACCCCGCCCCTGGCCGCCTCGCGGTTGTCCACCCGGGCGATGTACGGGACGGAGCTGCGCAGCACCGTGATGGTGCTGCGGGCGACGTTGCCCGCGATCCCGCCGCCGGTGCGGTAGTGCGGGACCCGCAGCTGCGCGCCCTTGGGCGGCACGGCGCCGAACGCGCGCAGGCTGCCGTCGGGTTCCCGCACCGCGGGCGGGAAGAGGAACTCACCGGTGGTCGCGTCGAGCACCACGTGCCGGTCGGTGGGCGAGGAGTCGCCGAAGTGCTCGACGACCGTCCACCGTTCCCACCCCTCGCCGGCCGCGACCTCCACCGCCGGCGGCCCGCCGTCCAGCAGGACCGGCGGGCGGGCGAGCCGGAAGCGCTGGCCGGCGACGCCCTCGGAGGAGCCGAGCGGCGCGTCGGTGACGGTCTGCGCGTGGACGACGGTCGCAGTTCCGCCGACCGTGAACACCTCGGCCCGGCGGATGGTGGGGGACTCGGAGTAGAACGGCTGGCCGGGCTGCGGCTCGGTGACGCGGCAGCGCAGCCAGCCGGCCCGTCGGCCGGCGACCACCGACGCGGCGTGTCCGGCGGGCACGAACACCACCACCTCGCCGGGCCGGTTGAGGCCGCCGGTGGTGTCGCTGCCGGTCTCGCAGCCGATCCAGCGCGCGCCGTCCCACACCTCCCAGGCCAGCGGCGGCTGGCGCGGGTCGACGCCGACGCCCTCCACCCGGCTGTCCAGCCGGACGACCAGGATGCAGCGCGGCACCACGGCCGGCAGGGCGAAGAGCATGGCGTCGCCGGCCACCGGGCGCGGCTGGAAGCACGGCACGTCCGCGCCGTCGGCCAGCCGGGCCGTGCGGTCGGACTGCTCGCCGGAGGCGGAGACGGTGACCAGCCGGTCCAGCGAACTGGGCACGATCGGCAGGTCCTCGGCGGTGGAGAAGACCACCGCGTCGTCGGTCTCGGTCCGCAGTGTGGAGACCTCGGTGCCCGCCCGCAGCAGGACGGTCTCGGGCTGCGGGGCCGAGAGCCAGAAGTCGACCTCGGCCCGGGCCGCGGCGGGCGGGAAGAGCCGGACGCCCAGGAGGTCGAGGAAGGCGGCGTAGTTCTTCTCCGGTACCCGGTTCAGCCGGTAGAGCAGCTGGTCCACCAGGTAGGCGAAGGTCTCGATGAGGGTGACGCCCGGGTCGGAGACGTTGTGGTCGGTCCACTCCGGCGCGCGCTGCTGGACGTACCGCTTGGCCTCGTCGACGAGTTGCTGGAAGCGCCGGTCGTCCAGGTTCGGGGAGGGCAGTGCCATCAGTTCGCGCCCCCGTCCGCGGCGGCCGCCCGGTCCGGATCCGGGTGTTCCGGGATGGTGTAGAAGGGGAAGACCAGGTTGCGGCGGTCGTTGGTGGCGCGCACCGTGTAGTGGACGTCGATGTAGAGCGTGCCCTCGTCGACGCTGTCGTAGGCGATCACCACGTCGTCGACCTCGATCCGTGGTTCCCAGCGTTCCAGCGAGATGCGCACCTCGCGCGCGATCCGCCCGGCGGTGGTGCTGTCGCCGGGGGCGAAGACGTACTCGTGGATGCCGCAGCCGAACTCCGGGCGCATCGGCCGCTCGCCGGGGGCGGTGCCGAGGATCAGCCGGATGGCCTCCGCGAGTTCCCTGTCCCGGTCCACCATGCCGATGCCGCCGGTGGCGTTCACCCGCAGCGGGAAGGCCCAGCCACGGCCGATGAAGCTACTCCCACTCATGCTCCGCCTCCGATCAGCACGTTGAGGCTGCCGCTCTCGATCCTCGCGCCGCAGGCCGTCTTGTCCCCCATGCGGGCCGCGGGCAGCCCGCCGATCAGGACCACTCCCCCGGTCATCGCGCCGGGGTCGGGCAGGACGACGTTGGCCGGGCCCATCTCCACGTGCGGGACGCAGGCGTGCAGGCTGCCGACCACCGCGGCGGGCCTGCCGCCGATCAGCACGGTCGCCACCTTGAGGGCGCCCGGCGGCGGGGTGGTGAGGGCGCCGCCGTGATCGGTGATGTCGCCGGTCCGGGCTGCGGGGGGCATGTGCGGTCTCCATTCCGATGGTGCCCTCGGGTCGTGGGCACTCCTCTACTTCCAGCGCGAGTGTTTGACGTTCCGTCAGTTGATCCGGACGAAGGCCCCCTTGAGCACCGCCTCGGCTCCGCCGTCCACGGTGACCGCCGTCGTGCCCCGGACGGTCACCGATCCGCCGCGCACGTTCACCTCACCGGTGCCCGCGTCGAGGGTGATGCCGGTGGAGGACAGCCGCACCGTGCTCCCGGCCGCGCCGACCGCGCCGTGGACGGTGAGCACGATCTCCCCGCGCTGTTGGTCCAGGCTGACCTCCAACTTCCCGTCCCCGCTGGCCAGGCGGACGCCGGACTTCCCGCCCGGCACGTCCAGCAGCTCAAGGCGGTGGCCCGAACGGGACACCACGGAGCGGCGGTTGACCTTGCCGGCGGCCGCGTCGACCAGCGGCACGTCGTGCGGCGAGGGCCGGTCCACGCCGTTGTAGAGCCCGCCCAGCACGTAGGGGCTGTCCAGGTCGCCCTGCTCGAACCCGACCAGCACCTCGTCGTTGACCTCGGGGCTGACCACGCCACCGCCGCCGTGGCCGCCCCACTGCACGGTGCGCACCCAGTCGGAGACGTAACTGTCGTCCAGCCAGGGGAACTTCAGCTTCACCCAGCCGCGCTGCCCCTCGCCCGGCTCGCGGACGTCGGTGACCACGGCGACGGCCAGGCCCGGCATCCGGGGCCCGCGCGGCGGCGCGTTGCCGCCGGTGACCAGCCCGGCCAGGGAGCGGTCGGGTGCCGCGCTGACCACCACGGTGGTCCGGTAGCCGCGGAACGGTTCGAGGAGGTGGCGCACCCCGGTGGCGGTGTAGCGGCCGGAGAAGGCGGCGCCGACGTTCCCGAGGGCGACCGCGGTGCCCGCCCGCAGCCGCGGGTTGCCCTCGACGACCGCCTCCAGCTCGCCGAAGCCGGCGGCCACCGAGGCGGCCAGCGACCGGGCCGCGGCGGTCGTCTCCGCCTGGGTGCGGTACGGGGTGTCGGCGACCGTCAGCCGGGCCGGGCCGGGGAAGGCCGAGGTCACCTCCGAGGGGCTCATCCCCGGCTGCACGGTCAGCGAGGTCACCGCCGGTTCGGTGGCGACCAGGGCGCTCTTGGTGGTGACGTTCCAGCCGCGCGCCTCGACCGTGTCAGCGCCGGCCACCCCGGTCAGCACACCGCGCAGCTCCAGCAGGTTGCGGCCGTACTCCAGCACCATCGGGCTCTGCGGCGCGGGGGTGGAGGGGGCCGGCGCGCCGGACGCGGGCTCGGGCCGGACGAACTCCAGCTGCCCGTCGTCGTCCACCCGCACCTGCGCACCGCTCTCCTGCGCCAGGAACTGGAGGAACTCCCAGTCCGGGACGTTCGCTTGGGACAGCTGCTGGTGGACGACCGGGAAGGAGTCGACCCGGCCGCAGGAGAGGCCCGCCCCCGCGGCCACCTCGCGGACGATGTCGGCGGTCGTCATGTTCCGGAAGGCCTTCACCCGGCGCCCGCGCATCAGCCGGTGGGTGGGCGCCGAGGCCCGCACCACGGTGTACGAGCCCGTCGTGTCGACCTCCAGCTCCAGCGCGGTCACCTCACCGGTGAACAGCCGCACCTGGGTGTGCCCCTGCACGGTGACCACCGACACCTTCAGCTTGGTACCGATGGTGATCCCGGTCGTGGCGAGGAAGGTGTGGTCCGCGTCCCGGAAGCTCAGCACCGCGGTGTCGGGCAGGCCGACGCTCTCCTCGATGTCACAGGAGACCAGCTGGGCCGCCCAGACCGGCGGCAGCGGGCCGGGCGCCTCGACGACGGGATCCGCGGCGAACGGCCGGCCGCCCCGGGCCTCGGGAGTGGTCATCGCCGCCCGCCCCGGGTGAGTTCGTCGATCCCCGGCACGATCAGCTCCGCGCCGGGGACCAGGGCCAGCGGGTCGTCGATGTCGTTGGCCTCCGCGATGGTGCGCCAGGCCGTCGCGTCCCCGTACGCCCGCCAGGCGAGCAGCGGCAGGCTGTCGCCCGCGATCACCCGGTGGGTGCTGCGGGCCTCCGGCGAGCCGGAGGTCGGGTTCTGGCCGGCCGGGTCGACGCTGGCCTCGTCGATGGAGAGCGAGCAGACCGCCCGCAGCGGATTGCCGTCCACGTCGAAGAGCGTGTAGGTGACCGAGAGGCCGGTCAGCACCCCGTTGAACGAGGTCGTCTTCAGGGTGCCCCAGTCCAGCCGGATCCACGGACTGGCCGGTGTCTTGCGCGCCAGGCTGGTCGGGGTGGGCACGCACGCCGTCATCAGCTGCTCCACCGCCCGCTCCACCGAGTTGTCGTGGGTCGCGGTCGAGTCCAGGAACACGTCGAGCGAGAGCGAGCGCGGACCGCTGCCGACGAACTCGGGCAGCGCGGACTGGCCCGCCATCCGGGACGGCGTGCGCCGCCACTCGGTGGACTTGCGCAGCACCAGGGTCGCCGGGTTGAACTGCAGCGGAAGTCGCGCGATCGCACCACCGGGCTGGGCGCCGACGGTGGACGGGGGCTCCATGATGGTCAGTTGGGCCCGGGTGACGCTCGCGGGGACCGCTGGGGACATCCTCGGTGTTCCTTACGTGGGCGGGACGGCTGGGTGAGACGGGAGAGGTGCGGGACCTGGGATGCGGTCAGGACGGGCGCAGGCCCGCGTGGGCGATCTCCAGGGTCTCCACCGCGGCCTGGGAGTTGGCCGGGTCGAAGGACGGGCCCTCCCACCGGACCGGCACGATCCCGAGCACCTGCCAGCCGACGATCCGGCTCAGGTCGGGCCGCAGCGCCACGATCTCGCCGTCCTTCGGCTCGACCTTCCGGACGATCTCGCTCAGCCATCGCGCGATCTTGGTCGTGTCCGCGGTGACCGCGCGGGTCAGCGTGATGTTCGACCAGGTGATGCGGCCCGGCAGCTGCCAGGAAAAGCCGTTGTTGCCGCCCTCCGCGTACTGCTCGATCTCGACTTGGGCGCCGAGTCCGGAGCAGGTGGTGAACTCGCCCAGGTCGTTGCCGCCGATGGTCAGGCTGAAGAACACACTGCTCGCGAAGATGTTGTCGGTCATCGGTTCCGCTTCCTGCTTCCTTGCTTCCTGCTACCGGTCACTTCGCTGCGGTTGTCTGGCGGCCGCCCTCCGCCGGGCCTGCGCTCAGCGGCGCAGGTCGTACGGTTTCCCGCCGCGCTCCCTGCCCCGGCGCAGTTCGGTGCGCAGTAGGCGCCCGACCGGTTCGACCAGACGCCGGGCCAGCTCGTCGAGGTCGGCCGGCCCGCTGCCGCCGGTCTCGGCGGGCGATCCGCCGACGGCCTGCGCGGCGGACGAGGCGCCCGGCGGTGTCGAGGCGGCCCGGGACGGCGAACCGGTCGCCGGGGCGGCCTGCACCGTGACCGGCCCGCGCGCGGGTACGGCGGTCAGCGGCACCCCGATCAGGCCTGCCTGCTCGGCCACCCGCTGCAACAGCCGCGCCGTGCCGGGGGACGGCGGGGCGGACTGCGCGGGCTGCGCCGACGCGAACGCGGACGGCCCGGACCGCGCGGGCGCCGGTCGTGCGGACGGGGCGCTCCCGGCGCGCAACACGACGGGCGAGGATGCCGCAGGCGCCTGCGGACCCGGCACGGCCGCGCCGGTGGGCGGCTGCACCGGGGCCGGCTGCACCGGCCGGGACGCGGCCGGAAGCCGCTGGAGCGACGGGGCCGTCAGGGGCGCGGGCCGGACCACGGGCGGGCGCGAGGCACGCGCCACGGCGGACCGCGCACCGGAGTCACCGGGCCTCGGGCGCCCTGCGGACCCGGGCGCAGGCGTGGGCACGGACCTGGGCACGGATGTGGACATGGACGCGGTGGCACCTTGCGGGGTCGTGCGGTCCGCGTCGGTGACACCACCCTGCTGCCACCGTGTCTCCGGTGACACCGGGCCGGCCGCACTCGGCGCCGCCACGGTCAGAGGGGCACCGGGCGGCACTGGGCTTCCCTCCGCTGACGGGCGGTCGGCCACCGTCCGGTCGGGCCGCTGCTCCGACGGACGTCGCGTCCGCGAACGCTGCAGCGCTGCCACGATCCCGCGCACCGCACCGGTGCTGGACGAACGACCCGACGCCGCAGCGGCGCCCTGAGCACGGAGCCGCACCGGACTCCCCTGCGACGGCGGCTGCCCGGTGGCGGTCCGGCCCTCTCCCGCACTCGGCGACTGCCGCGTCTGCGAGCGCTGCGGAGCAGCCGCGACCCCGCTCCGTCGGCCGCCGTCGAGCCACGCCGTCGGCGCGGCGGCGGGCGGTTCGGTGCCCGTACCCGGCGCGAGCGACCGGGTCCAGACGGCCGGCACCACGAGCGGGCCGGGAGCCTGGGTACCGGCACCGGTACGACTGCCGTTACCGGTGCCGGTGCCGGTCGCGGACGGCGTCGTCGGGGCGGCTAGGGCGGACCGCATCGGGCGCTCGCCGATCAACCCGCGCCTGGGGCCGGTGCGTTCGGCAGCCCGCTGCACGTGCGGGCCACCGGCCAGCGGCCGCACGGGAACCACCGGTCCGCTCGTACCTCCGAGCGGTGCGCCGTCCTGGCGCGGGGCACTGCCCTGGCCCGGGGATCCGGCGGAACGGGTTCGGGCCGCCGGGACGACGGGCTGCGGCGCTCCGCCCGGCCGACGCTCCGGGCCGGTGCCGGGCAACGGCGTGGCGGGGCCACCCGCCGGGCCCGTCCCGGCGCCGGTGGGCACGGCGGAAGGCACGGCAGCGGGAACCGCCGCGCGGCCGGGCGCAGGTCCGCTCCCGGCCGCCGGTCCGTTCCCGGCGCGTTCGGTACTCGCATGCACACCGCGGCCGCCGCCGACCGGGCCGGAGCGGTCTGCCGAGCGGCCCTCATCGGCCCTACGTGGTACGGCTGTTGACTCCACCGGACCGTCGCCGGTGCGTCCGACGGCTCGTTGAACGCGCGGCCCTTCACCGACCGGGGGCGCGGCGACGGGGAGCACACGCTGCTCGGTCGCGCCCTCGGTCGGGCTGCCTGGAGCGGCACTCGCGACCGGGTCCGTGATCCGCCGGACCGGTCCGCGCCCGCCGAGCAGCGGCGCGGTGCCACCCGGCACGGCCGCCGTCGGCGGCAGCGCGTCGAGCGGCGCACCCAGACCCGCGCGCGTACGGGCGGGAGCGGAAGCGGCAGCGGGGGCGGGCGCCGGCTCGGGGCGTAGCTGTCCGGCACGTTCGGGGGCGGGCGACGACGGTGCGGGCGAGGAAGTCCCCGGCCCGGCCGGCGTCCGCTGGACGGGTACGTCGTCGACCGGCGCACCTCCGGGGCGGGACGGGGACGGGGACGGTGTCGGACGGCCCGAATCGACGGCCGTACGGGTCGGCAGGCCAGGGGCGGCATCGTGGCCCCCGCGTCCGGACTGCCGGGCGCCGTCGGGCCCACTCCGGCCGGCGGCCGTTCGGGCGCGTCGGCGAGGGGCGGCCTCGCGGTGGCCGGTCCCGGGCTGCCCGGCGCGCTCGGGTTCGCCCGACCCGGTGCCGGCGGGCCCGGCAGCGGCGGGGGCGACCGGCATGGCGGGCGCACCCGAGGCGGCGTCAGGCGTCCGGGGGCCGGCCGCAGGCAGCGGTGAGGCGCTCGCGGGCAGCGTGGTCAAGGGCGCGCCGAGGACCGGACGGGCGGGCGTGGAGGTGTTCGTCACGGGCGCGCGCTGCACCACCGCGTCGGGCCGCCCGGCCCGCGCGGGCACGGCCGTGTCGCCCGGACCGACCGCGGTCCGTACGGCGGCCTCGGCGCTCTCGGACGGCCGCGTGCCCTCGGCCGGTTCGGTCACCGACGCGGTCGACACCGCATCCGTGCTCCGGCCCGACGGCGCGTCGACTGATTCCGGCGTCCCACCGGGAGCCCGGAGCACCGTCACCGGTCGCGCGGGCAGCAGCTGGGGACGCCGCGCCACGGTCAGGGCCTCGCTCACCGGGCGCGGCCGCACCGGACGGGCCCGGCCCGCCGACGCGCTCCGGCTCGGGGACGCGGCAGCCGTGGCAGGCGTCGATACGCCGGGCGCCGCTGCGCCGGGCGTCGACGCAGCCGGCGTCCGTTCATCAGGCATCGGTGCGGCGGGCGTCGGCGCACCGCCGTCGACGCCGCCCGACCCAACCGGCCGGTCGGCGCGACCGGCGCGCTGCGCGGACGGCACCGACCGCACGGGGAGCCGCCGCACGGGAAGCCGCCGTGCGGCGACGGACCGTTGAACCTGTCGCGCCTGCCGCGACCGACCCGATGAGCCCGGCTCCCCGGGCTCCCCCGGTTCTCCGGCCCCGACCGTCTCAACCGCCCCGACGGCCTCCGGCAGCACGAGCTCGTCCCCGCCCGTGAAGGTGGACGGGGAGCCCGGCACCGCCACCGCCCGCAGGATGCCCGCCGGGGCGGACGGGAGGACGGCATGACCGAGCGGGCCGCTGAGCGAGGGGTCCTGCCAGGCGGCGAGCCGGGACCGGAACTTCAGGCCGTCGCTGACGCCGTGCGCCGTCCCGGCCAGGGTCGGGGTCAGCGGGCGTACCGCGCGCCATCCCCCGTCCCCCGCGGCCGGGCGCCGCCGGGCGGCCTCGCCCGTACCGGTGGCCCCGACGGCCCCGGCACCGCCGGAAGCCTCGCCGGGAGCGCCGCCCGCAGCCTCGCCGACCCTCCGGCGGGCGATCCAGTCCCGAAGCCCCACTCTCCTCACCCGCCTTCGCTGATACGGGTGTTGAGCCGCGCGATCTCGCGCACCCACTGCCCGCGTTCACGGTGGGTCAGGTCGAGGATGTCCTCCCGCTGCCAGTGGAAGTGGTAGGCGATGTACGCGATCTCCTCGTACAGCCGAGCAGGCGCGTACGTCACGATTCCCCCAGGCGCCCACCGGCGAGGTCGACCTCGAAGGCGCCGTCGCAGTGCGGGCAGGTCACCGCGGCGCGCGTGTGGCCCTCGCTGTTGATCCGCTGGTAGAGGTCCTGGAGGAACGCCACGTCGGTGGCGTACATCCGCTCGACGATCCCGGCGTGCACGTCGGTGATGTCGCCCAGCCTGGTGATCACGTGGCTGAGCAGCACCACGCTCAGGTAGGCCGGGTTCTCCTTGACCCGCAGGTCGATCTGCGGCATCAGCTCGTCGCGGGCGGTGGCCAGGCGCATCGCGCCGTGGCGGTGCACCGTGCCCTCGTCGTCGACGTACCCGAGCGGCAGCTCGAACTCGAACTCGGTGTGCGGCGCCCGCCCCCGGGGCCCGGCCGGACCGGCCTGCCCCGGGGCCTGCTGCTGCGGCGCGGTGTTCTGCGGGGCCGGAGCGCCTTCCAGCAGCTCCTCCAGGCCGATCTTCCGCCTCACTCTACGCTGATCTCCTCGAACACGATGGTCACGGTCTCCGTCGCGGCGCTGGACTCGCCGGCGCTGAGCGTGGGACCCTCCCAGCGGCTGGCCCAGGCGTTCATCAGCTGGATGCGCCGCAGGGTGGCGCCGGTGGTGTCCTTGACCTCGATGGTGAGGTTCTGCCGAGCGGTGTTGATCGCCCCGTTGTTGAGGGTCTCCTTGATCCAGTCCGTGAACGCGCCGCTCTTGTCGAGGCCGCGGGTGATCGTCACCTCGCCCGGCAGCCGGGCGCCGGGCTGCTTGCGGACGATCAGTTTGCCCTCTTGGGTCACCTGCTTGTACTCGACGACGTCCTGTTCGACCGTCAGGTTGCTGATCTCCTTGACGGACTCGACGTTGTAGCCGCCGAGTTGGACGCCGAATATGTGTGTGGAGAGCGGATCGCCTTCAGCCATGGCTTGTTGTCACCTTCCGATGGGTGCCGACCGACGGGTGCCGACCGTGCTGGTCACTCGTTGACGAGGCTCGTGCTGTCGGAGAACTGGGACAGCCGGAACACCACGAACTCCGCCGGCTTCACCGGCGCGACCCCGATCTCGCAGATCACCTGCCCGAGGTCGATGGACTCCGGTGGGTTGTTGTCGCGGTCGCACTTGACGTAGAAGGCCTCGGTCGCGGTCTGGCCGAACAGCGCCCCGCGCCGCCACTCCTCGGTGAGGAACGCGGTGATGTTCCGGCGGATGCTGGACCACAGCCGGTCGTCGTTGGGCTCGAAGACCACCCACTGGGTCCCCAGGAGGATGGACTCCTCCAGGTAGTTGAAGAGCCGGCGCACGTTCAGGTAGCGCCAGGCCGGGTCGGAGGAGAGGGTGCGCGCGCCCCAGATCCGGATGCCGCGCCCGGGGAACGCCCGCACGCAGTTGACGCCGATCGGGTTCAGCAGGTCCTGCTCGCCCTTGCTGAGGCGGATCTCCAGGTCCACCGCACCGCGGATGACCTCGTTGGCCGGCGCCTTGTGCACGCCGCGCTCGGCGTCGCTGCGCGCCCACACGCCGGCGACGTGCCCGCTCGGCGGGACCAGCACGTTGCGGCCGCTCGCCGGGTCGAACACCTTGATCCACGGGTAGTAGAGCGCGGCGTAGCGGGAGTCGAAGCCCGCCTCCTCGTTGCGCCAGGTGCGCATCCGCTGGGCGTTCAGGCCGGGCGGCGGGTCCAGCACGGCGATCCGGTCGCCCATCTGCTCGCAGTGCGACATCACCGCCAGCTGGACGGTCCGCAGGCCCTCGTCGTCGAGGTCGCCGCGCTGGTAGGCGCTCATCAGGTCGGGCACCGCGACCATGGTGATCTCGTCGATCGACTCCAGGCCCGCGAAGCCGGTCCGGGCCGCGGCGTCGCCGACGTACTCGGCGGGGTCCAGCCGGGTGGCGGGGGCCGTCACCGGCCCGGGTGCGGGGGCGGGGGCGGCGGCGAGGGCGTGGGTCACGCGCTCGGGGCGGCTCGGCGCGGTGCCGGGCTGCTCGGTGACCGCGACGAGCTTCGATTCGCGCAGCTGGGTCACGACGTAGCCCTTGGTGTTCCGGCGGGTCGAGACGTCGTACGTCTCGACGACCTCGGCGCCCCGGCGGACCAGCAGTCGGAACCGGTCCTCGGGGACGTTCTCCCCCTCCACGTCGGCGATCTCGACGGAGACCTCGCCGACGCCGGGCAGGGCCGAGAAGAGGAAGCCCGCGATCGCCACCGGCGCGGGCGCGCTGACGGCGGCGGGCGCGCCGCCGGACGCCTGTCGGGCCGGGTCGCCGACCCGCACGACGTAGGCGGAGCCGCCGCCGTTGGCGAAGAAGCCGTACACCGAGTGCGCCAGGTAGGTGCCCTCGGTGAAGCCGCCGAACCGCTGGACGTACTGGTCCCAGTTGGTCACCAGCGTGGGCTCGTGGAAGGGTCCGGTCTCGGCGAAGCCGACGAAGGCGGCGACGGCCGTGCCGACGCCCTCGATCGGCCGGGCACCGGACTGGACCTCCTCCACGTACACGCCCGGGGTGAGGTACGACGGCATTCGCGCTCCTTCGGGTGGCCGGTCATTCGCCTCATTCGCCCCCGAGTCTGCTGCCCGGGCGCCGCTCGGGGACATGTCCCCAGGTCCCGGACCGGGGGCAGGAACGACTGCCCCCGGCGGGCAGCTCGGCGGGTACTCCCAGGCTGCTCAGACGGCCCCGCCGTCCCCGGCGGCGCTGCCGCACCGGGCGTCCCCGGGCGGGATCAGGCGGCCCCGCCGCCGTGCGTGTCCCGCCGTGCTCAGGCGTGCCCGGTGTCCCCGAGGACGCCCAGCCACGGACCGAACTCGCTCTCCAGCACCAGCCGGCCGAGCTTGCGGTACTCACCGACCACCGCGGCCACCAGCTGCGCCATGCCCAGCGGGGCGCCCGTACCGGCCGCCAGGTAGGCCGCGGAGACGGCACAGGCCCGGATGGAGCCGCCGGCGAGCTCGAAGTGCCGCGCGCAGAAGTCCAGGTCGAGGTCGTCGCCGCGGGGCAGCCGCGGCCCCAGGCAGCGGTCCCACAGCACGCGCCGCTGCGCCTCGTCCGGCAGCGGGAACTCGGCGATGACGTCCAGCCGCCGGGTGAACGCCTCGTCGAGGTTGGCGCGCAGGTTGGACGTCAGCACCGCGATCCCGTCGAACGACTCCATCCGCTGGAGCAGGTAGGCCGTCTCCACGTTGGCGTGGCGGTCGTGGGCGTCCTTGACCTGCGAGCGCTTCCCGAACAGCGCGTCCGCCTCGTCGAACAGCAGGACGCCGTTCACCTGCGCGGCCTCGGTGAAGACGCGTTCCAGGTTCTTCTCCGTCTCGCCGATGTACTTGTCCACCACGGTGGAGAGGTCGACGACGTACAACTCCATGCCGAGCTCCGCGGCGACCACCTCGGCCGACATCGTCTTTCCGGTGCCCGAATCCCCCGCGAACAGGGCGATCACCCCGTTCCCCCGGCCGCCGCCCGGCCGCATCCGCCACTGCCCGAGCACCTGGTCCCGGTGCCGGGCCCGCAGCACGAGTTCGCGCAGCCGGGCCGCGGTGGGATCCGGCAGCACCAGGTCGGCCCAGCCGACCGCGGGCTCGATCCGGCGGGCGAGGCGGGCCAGGCCCGCGGCGTTCTGCGCCCGCACGGCGGCCCGTAGGTCCGCGGCGCGCACCGGACGCCGCTCGGCAGCCGCCGTCCGGGCCGCCACCGAGGCGGCCCGCTCCAGCTTCTCCCGGTCCACCCGGTAGGCGGCCACCGTCTCGGCCAGCCCGTCCGTCAGCTCCTCGCTCAGCGGCGTCCCGCCGACGGCCAGGGCGCGGGCCCACTGCTCGGCCCGACCGTGCGCGTCCGGCGGCGGGACGGTGACCGTCACGGGGCTCTCCCGCGTCCAGGCCGGGTCCCACACCTGCAGGCCGTGCACGATCACCGGCACGCCGGCGAGTTCCGCGCACAGCTCGCGCAACAGAGCGGCCCGCTCGGGCCGTTCGGGTTCGAGCCGGTCCAGCGGCCCGAGCACCAGACCGCCCCCGCCCAAGCGCGCCTCGCGGGCGAGCACCTGTACGACGTCTCCCGGCGGGCGGGCGGCCAGCGCGGCGGCGTCGACCACCAGGGGCGGCCGGCCGTCGACCGCGAGGGCGGCCGCCGCGAGCGGGCCGGCGTGTCCGCCCCGGTCCAGCAGGTACACGAGTCCGCCGTCCGCCGCGGTCGCGCGCAGCCGCTCGGCGGGCTCGACGCCGGCTCCGGCGACGGGCGCGTCCCCGGGGACGGCACGGTGGGCCAGCCCGGCGAGCGTGCCGTCCGGCTCGTCGTCGCCGAGCAGATGGGCCGTCACCCGGTCCGGCACGCGCAGGGTGCGGGTGAGCAGCGGGCGCTCCGGCTCGGAGATCTCCAGGAGGCCGCCGGCGATCAGCGGCGCCCGGGTGGAGAACCGGAAGCGGCCGGCGCCCGCGCCCGGCAGTCCGCACAGTTCGAGGGCCAGGCCGACGGTCGCCCGGCGTCGGGTCAGGTCGTCGTTGAGGTAGCCGTAGAGCTGTTCGAAGCGGGAGTCGAGGTCGGGGGCGAGGGCCACCAGCAGGAGGTCGAGGTCCACCGGAAGCAGCCCGAAGGCGGCGCTGAGCCGCGCGAGCAGCGAGCCGGGCGGCGGCGCGGGAGCGTCGGCGGCGGCGCTGTGGTCGCCGGTGTCGCCGGGGGCCGTGCCGCGTCGGCCCGCCGCGCCGGGGGCCGCCAGGATCCGCTCCACCGCCTCCGGGCCGAGGTACTGGCCGCGGTACGGGTCGTCCGGGTCCGGGTCGTCGGCCCGGCGCTCGCGCACCGCGGCCCGGACCCGTCGCTCGACCCGTTGCAGTCGTTCCCAGAGGTGGTCGGGGCCGGCCGGGGCCCCGTCCGGGGCCGACCCGGCGGAGGTCGCCGCCGCGGCCGCCGCGGCCGGTCTGAGGTCCAGGTTCATCGCGCTCCGCCCCGCGGCCGGCGGCCCGGCGGCAGCCGGCGGTCCCGGGGCGCGGCGAAGCCGCCCGGTCCGGGGTCCGCGCCGCCGTGGTAGCGCAGTCGGCGGCCCGGACCGTCGGCGGATGCCGCGCCCTCCCGGGTGGTGTCCTCGACGCGGACCACCAGCCCCTCGGTGACCGGCGGTCCCACCGGGGTGCGCCCGCCCGGCAGCGGGGCGAGCACCCTGAGGTCGATCGAGGGCCGCAGCTCCCCGCCGAGCGCGGACCAGACGTCGGACACCGATGGCAGGCCCGTCTCGCGCCCCGTGATGTCGAGCCCGACGGTCAGTCCGAGCTCGGCGAGCGTCCCGGTGAGCACCCGGGCAGGCAGCGCGTCCACGGCCGTCAGGCACTGCAACACCTCGGCCAGCAGCCGGTGTTCGTCCTGCGGCCGGTTGGTCCAGACGGTGACCAGGTAGGCCAGCTCGAACCAGCGGGGCGCGGCGCGGTGGGCGACCACCACGCCGTCCTCGTCGTACTCGGCGACCGCGCCGGTCTGCCGACGGCCCGTCTCCTCGCGGATCCCGTAGAGGAAGACGCTGACCGTCGGCGCGGTGCGCCGGGCCGCCAGGTCCCGGGTGGGCGCGTCGAAGACCACCTCGACCCCGCGCTCGGGCAGACCGGCCTCGGCGAGCAGCAGCCGCAACGCCTCGTCGACCTCGTGGATCACCGTCGCTCCACCTCCCCCGGCGGGCCGATGTTGCCTTCCACCACGAGGAAGGGCGTGGTCACCGGGGAGAACCCGGGGCCGTCGGCGGTGATGGTCCGCGGGCCCGTCTCGTCCTTGGGGAGGATGAGCAGCTGGCCCGCGAAAGTCCCGTCGGCGCGCGGATAGGTGGGCGCCGCCGCGGCGGTGATGCCGGGCTGCCAGGTGAAGCGCACCGGCGCGCCGGGCGGGAAGTCCACGCCACGTACGGAGGTCACGAAGCCGGGCTTGCCGATCGGCGGCACGGCGACGATCCGGGGCTGCAGGATGCGCAGCGGGGTGCTCGCCCGGTGCGGTCCAGGGGCGGCGTCGGTGCCGGTGGTGGTCAGCTCCGCGGTGACGGTGGTCTCCATCGCCGCCACGGGTGCCAGCACCACCCGGACCACCTGGCTGCCGCCCGGGGACAGGTCGGCCAGTTCACAGGCCCCGCCCTGGCAGCCCGGGGGCAGCCCTTCGGTGGGCACCCCCGCGGGCAGGCCGAGGGTCAGCCGCAGCCCGGTCGCGAGGGCCTGGCCGGTGTTGCGCACCGTGTAGCTGACGGTCACCCGGCCGCCGACGTAACCCGGGTTGGGCTGGGCGTCGACCGACACTCCCGGGCCGGCCAGCGGCGTCGGTGCGGGGGCCGGCGCCGGTACCGGTGCCGGGGGCGGTGCGGGGGTGGGCGAAGCGGGCGGCGTCGGGGTCGGTGCGGGGGTCGGTGTGAGCGTCGGCGAGGCGGACGGCGACGGCGAGGAGCTCGGGGTGGGCGTGGGCGAGGAGGTCGGGGTGGGCGTGGGCGAGGGGGTCGGTGCGTCCTGCACCGGCAGGATCGTCTCGGCCCAGTCGTCCCCGGGGTTCGGGTCGACCACCGTCCCGGTGACGCTCCAGCCGAAGGTCTGCGGGCCGGTCCGGGTGCCGATCAGACGGGCGGTCACCCGGACCACCGCGCCCGGCGCCAGAGTGCCGAGGTCGCAGCGCAGCGCCCCGGTGTCGCACTGCCCGACCGGCGTGGTCAGCCCGCCGAGCCGGGCGCCGGACGGCACCGAGGCCGTCAGGACGGTGCCTGGCGAGGGCGCGGGGCCCTTGTTGGTGACGGTGATCGTCACGTCGGTGCCGCCCTCAACAGGGACCGTGGGGGTCCGGGCGGGCGCGCTCAGCGCCAGGTGGACGGACTGCTGGACGGCCGGTTCCTTCTGGCGTCCCGGCAGCCGCCAGTCGAGCGGGGTGAGCGTGCGGGCCGCGAAGTCGTAGACCGCCAGCCCCTCCGGCGAGTTCGGTGGCAGGGCCCGGCGGGAGCTGAGCACCAGCTGAGCGCCGTTCGCCGTCCAGGCGACGTCGCGGGGCTGGAACGGACCGACGTCGGAGGTGTCGGGCAGCGCCCGGGAGCAGGCGCCCTTGTCGTGTTCGAGCCCGGTGGGCAGGACCACCGTGCAGTCGCCGCCGGTGGGCGAGGTGACCAGCACCCCGTCCTGCCGGTTGTTCCCGCCGTCACCGGCCTTGCGGTTGAAGGCGATGCGCCGGCCGTCGGGCGAGAACACGGGGCTGTCGTCGATGACGTTGCAGGTGCCCGGGCAGATGGCCCGGCTCAGGTCGCTCTGCCGGGTGAGGTCGTCGGCGGGCACGGTCCAGACGTGCATGTTGCCGGCGTTGCCGTTGATCACCTCGGTCCTGGAGAAGGCGATCAGCTTGCCGTCGGGGGACCAGAAGGGCTCGCCGTCGGAGGCCCCTGGCTCGCCGGACGGCGGCTGGACGGTTCCGACGATCGCCCCCGTGGACGCCTGGGCGATCATGATCCGCCCCGGACGCGCCGGCTCCCTGTCACTGCCCGGGGAGCTCCGGCTGAACACGATCAGCCTGCCGTCCGGCGAGAAGGACGGGTCGGTGTCCCGATCGAGCGGGCCGCGTCCGGCCAGGTTCATCGGGCGCGGGTTGGAGCCGTCGGCGTCGGTCAGCCAGATCCGTTGGATCCGCCCGGCGGGCGAGTCCTCGTAGCGGGTCACCACGATCTGCCGGCCGTCGGGTGTGTAGGCCTGCCGCTCGTACCACGGGTCGTACCCGGGCTTGGGGTGGAAGAGCGGGTCGGCTGCCGGGTCGGGATCGGTGTTGGTGTCGGCGGCCGGGTCCTCCTTGAGCACGCTGACGCCCAGGTCGCGAGGGTCGGCCCCGTCGGGGCGGACGTCCTGGAGGTCGGCGACGTCGGCGGTGGAGGCGCTGGTCTGTTCCACCACCGGCCCGCCCTGGGCCTGGGTGCCCAGCCAGGTCGGCGTCGAGATCAACCGGTCGGTGCTGTAGAGCAGTTGGGGATCGGTGCAGTCGCAGGTCGGCGCGCGGTAGAGGTTCACCACCGGCGGCTCGACCGGGATCGAGGGCTTGGGCCGGTCGGCGCTCAGGAAGAGCACCCCGCTGCCGTCGGCCAGCCAGGAGGCGGAGCCCGTGTGCCAGGTGGAGCCGGTGCCGGGGAAGAACGCCTTGTCCCCGCCGGTGGGCGAGGTGAGCATCAGGGTCCGCCCCTGGTCGCCCTTGTCCCAGGTGTAGACGATCTGGTTGCGGTGCTGGTCGTCGTTCAGCGGGTTCCAGGTCGGGTCGAAGGCGTTGCCGGTGGCCACGTTGGTGACCCTGACCGGCGCGCCGCCGGTGAACGGCCGCAGGTAGATCTGGAACTGCCCCCGGTCGCCGTTGCAGGCGTACGCGACCCACTTGCCGTCGGGCGAGACCGTCGGATGCGTCTCGTCGGCCGAGCCGTCGGTCAGTCGGCGCAGCCCGCTGCCGTCCCGGTTGACCACCCACAGGACGTGCTGGGGCTTGCCGCCGGCCTTGGCGGCCTCGACCGCCTCGAAGACGACCCCCTTGCCGTCCGGGGCCAGCGCGGGGTGGGCGGTGTCCAGGCCGGTGGTGAGCTTGTGCACCGCACCGGCCGCGTCACGCAGGTAGACCTGCGGCAGGGTGCCGTCCCGCAGGCTGGTGAACACCAGCTCGTCGCCACGGGCCGACGGCTCCTGGTCGAAGTGGATCGGGCCGGGCCCGAACAACGGGGTGCTGGACGTCCCGCCGGTCACCCGGCCGAGGCCTCGGTGGTTCGTGCCGGCGTAGACGATCCGACCGCCGGCCGGGTCGTCGGCCGCGGCCTGCGACGTGGGGCGGCCCTGCCCTTCGGGTGCGGCGGAGCCCAGGGTCAGCACGGCGGCGGCCAGCGCGAGCAGGATTGCGACGGCGGCTCGGGCCGGCCGCCGGATGGAGCGGGGAGTGCCGGGGGCGCCGATCACGCTCGACCTCACAGGTTGGCAGGGGCGGTCTCCCGGCAGTCTCACCGGCTCGGGGGGGAGGGGGAGAAGGACAGGGGAGGAGAAAAAAGGGGAAGAACAGGAGGTCTCCAAAAGAGGAGAGGGGGGGACTGGGGGGGGGTTGGGAAGGGTTGTGA
>NZ_JBHTTU010000083.1:23936-28752 GCF_042794375.1 Kitasatospora sp. NPDC056531
TGGTCGTACCACCCCGCAGGGGGGGGGGGGAGCGATGGGAACACAAAACCCCCCCCCCCACCCGGGGGGGCGTTGCTGCCCCCCCCGACCCCCCCCCCCCCTGACCCACAGACACACCCCCCCCCCCCCCCCGAGCCGGGGGAAACAACCTGTGTCCCCAAAGGGCAGGCGGCCGCGGTCGGGGGCGGGTCTCGGACGGTCGCGGCCTGGGGCCGCAACCCTCAGACCTGTGCCCCTCGGACCTGTGACCCTCAGGCCTGTAACCCTCAGGCCTGTGACCCTCCGGCCGTAACCCTCAGATCAGGCCCCGCCGCATGGCGTACCCCACCGCGTGCGCCCGGTTGCGCAGCCCCAGCCGCGTGATGATCTCGTGCAGCACGTTCTTGACGGTGCGTTCGGAGTAGGAGGTCTTGGCCGCGATCTCACTGGTGTCGAATCCCTCGGCGACCAGCCGGAGCATCTCCGCCTCCCGGGCCGTCAGGGTGGACAGGGTCAGGCCCCGCCCGTCGAGCATCGTGCGCTGGAGCATCCCGATCCGGTCGAGCAGTTCGCCGAGCAGGTCCCCGGGCATCACGCCCTCACCCTTGGCCAGGGCGGTGATGAGGTGCACCAGCCGGTCCTGGTCCGCCTCCGAGCGGCGCAGCACGGCGGCGACCCCGCACTCGACGATCGTCTGCAGCCCGCCGGCCTCGAAGTGGCCCACCACCAGACCTATTCGGCCCGACGTGGCGAGCCGCAGCCGGCGCAGGTTCTCGGCCACCGCCTCGGTCAGGGCGTCGACCACCAGCAGGGAGACCTCCGCCCTCCCCGCCTCGCCCTCGCTCAGCAGCTCCACCTCGGGCCGCTGGCGCAGCTGTTGGACCACACCGGTCTGCAGGATGATGTCCTCCGCGTACACCGCCACGCGTATCTGGGCCGGCTTGCCGCGCACCTGGGCGGGGACGGTCGGCGCCAACGGCCGGGCACTGCCGATCGTCCGGGCGCTGCCGGACCGCGGTGTCGCCTGGATCCGCCGGGTGGTGACGGACCCCTCACAGGTTGCGTCGGTCGACGTCATCGAACTCTCCATTCTCCATTCGGCCTTCAGTGGTGACGGTCGGCACCGCGGGGCGGTGTCGACCGTGGGTCTGCGCCGCCGGGGAAGCGGGCAGGCCGTGGGCCTGGGGACTGCGGGCATCCGACCCCGCACGGTGCTCCGCGATGGCACCGGGCAGCGTCGGTCAGTCCGTGCGGGCAAGGGGTGTGCCCACGCCTTGCCCGCACGGCCCTCTCCGCGGACCGTCCGCCGGTTCTACCCTCGCGCTATGACCACATCCGCCGAACTCGGCCTGCCCGCACTGACGGTGGCGCCCGGTGGCGTGGCCACCACGACGCTGACGGTACGCAACGACCTCGACATCGTTGAGGCGTACTCGCTGGAGGTGGTCGGCGACTGCGCCGCGTGGACGACGGTCGAGCCGGCCCGGGTCTCCCTCTTTCCGGGGACGTCCGAGACAGTGACGGTACGTCTGGCCCCGCCGCGTTCGCCCGCCGCCCGAGCCGGTGAATTCCCGCTCGGCATCCGCGTGTTGCCGACCGAGCGCCCCGAGCTGGTCACGGTTCCGGAGACCACGGTCACCGTGACGCCGTTCCACGAGCTGCAGGCCGCGCTCGCTCCCCGGCGCCGTCGAGGCTGGCTGCGCGGACGCTACCGGACGTCGGTGCGCAACCTCGGGAACGCCCCCACCACCGTGGTCCCCACCCCCGGGCAGGCGGGCGAGGAGCTGCGGTTCCGGGCCACCCCGGAGCGGCTGCGCCTCGAACCGGGCGAGTCCGGTGAAATGCGACTGCAGGCACGTGCCCGCAAGCTGATCTGGTTCGGCAAGCAGGCCTCCTGGCCGTTCGAGGTCACGGTGGGCCCGGAGGAGAGCGCGGCCGCCAAGGGTACGGACGGCAAGGGAACAGACGGCAAGGGAGCAGAGGGCAAGGGCGTCGGCGACAAGCCCGAGACCACTACCGTCGACCCGACGCCACTTCAGAAACCTGTTCTGGACGGCGAGTTCATCCAACTCCCGATCCTCCCCAAGTGGCTGCTCGCACTCCTGGCCGCGCTGATCGCGCTGCTGCTGGCCTGGTTCGCCCTGGTCCGCCCGGCGGTGCGCAGCTCCGCGAAGCAGGCCGCCGAACAGGCTGTCGCCCAGCAGAGCGCCACCCCGGCCCCGACCCCGACCCCCGGCGCACCCGCCCCCGGCGCACCGACGCCCCCCTCCGGCGGGAACCCCGGCGGCCAGGACAAGCCGGGCGCCGGACAGCCGAGCGGCGGTCCCGGCGGCGGCAACAACCCCGGCTCGGGCCTGGCGGTGCCGGGCACCGGACAGCAGAGCTCCGCCACGATCGAGGTGCAGACCGCGAACGGCTCCTCGTCCGCGGGCAGTTACCAGGTGCCGCACGGCAAGGTCTTCGACATCACCGACATCGTGGCCGCCAACTTCCAAGGCGACCAAGGACTGCTGACCATCAAGGCCGGCAAGCAGACGATCACCACCATCGCGTTGGAGACCTTCCGCAACCAGGACTACCACTGGGTGACCCCCATCCAGGTCCCCGAGGACCAGACAGTGACGGCGAACGTGACCTGCGAGTCACCGGGCACCCCGGCCTCGGGCAAGCAGGCAGCCACGTGCCACGAACTCCTCAACATCAGCGGCACGCTGAGCGACATCAGGCCGAAGAACTGAACCGGTGTGCAGGGTGCACCTTCCCTCCCCGGGCAACCGGACCGGAAAGGTGCACCGGCCACCCCGGCCATGTCAACGGGCCCCTTCCGTAGGAACCTGCCGGTCCGCCTCCGCACCCTCCCCCCTTCCGCAACACCGCTCGCGCCCCGTGATCATGTCAACAGCCAGGGGATACCCTGACCTGTTCGAACACAAACCGACAACTCGCTCGAACCCCACCGACACTGCCGACCTGCCCTCCCGGGGAAACCGGGCAGGCCCCGCGGGCACCCCGTCCATCCCCCGCGGACGGCGAAGTCTGCCCTGACGCACTGCTGACGCCCCGTCTCCCCGCCACCAGCTTGGCGCCGTTCCCTCACCGAAGACGGCAACAGGGCCGTACGCGCACCAAACCGCCACAACGAGAACGCACCCACTCACGATTCGTCCCCACCCGGCCCTGCACGTCCCCCCTGCCCGACGCCGGCCACCTCTGCCCGCAACTCCTCGGTCGTGGCCGGAAAGACCAAAAGGCGTGCCCCCCGGGTATCACCCGGGGGGCACGCCTCCACGTCCGGGGTCGTGCCCGTTACCGTCGCAGCGCGCCGACGTGATCAACCACCCCGCGGCATCACCGGTTCAACCTCAGCAGTCGGCCTCCAGCAGCGGGGATTCACCTTGCCGACGTTGTGCGGCTTCTGTACCCGGTTTCCCGCGGCGCGTTCGCTCGGCCCATGCGGCCACCGGAGGTCCTGCCGCGCCCAGGCCCGCGAAGAGTGCGCCGAGGAGTAGCCATCCCACGTGTCCGAGCGCAAGGGCTGCTCCGGTCAGGATCACAGGGGCGAGGGCTTGGCCTGCGTCGAAGCCGATTCCGAAGAGGCCCTGGTATTGCCCTTGGGCATGCTCGGGTGCGAGACCGAAGCCGAGTGCGAAGCCGGCCGACGACTCCCATACCTCCCCGACGCTGTGGATGCACACCGCGAGGGCGGCGAGCGCCGGTGCGGCCCACGCGGGAACGTCAGCCGTCAGTGCCATCAACGGACAGCTGACGAGGAACAGGAGTCCGGCGAGGCGGAAGGCGCGGCCACCCTGTCGTGGGGTTTCCACCTTGGAGCCGAGTCTGCTTTGGAGCAGTACGCAGACGCCGCTGTTGATCGCGTAGACCGCTGCCACGGCCCAACGCGGTGCGCCGGTGTGGGCGGTGAGCCAGATCGGCAGGAGAAGAGAGACGATCTGGTACTGCAGGCCCATGGCACTGTAGAGCGCGACGAAGGACACGTACGGCCGGTCGGCCAGGACGGACCACTGACGGTGCTCCTTGGGCCGGGGCAGAGGCCGGTAGTTCGGGACGCCCAGGAACACGATCAGTCCCGCACAGGCGAAGCTGGCGGCGTTTGCGAGGATCAGCCCGGTGTAGGCAGGGCGAGTGTTGATCTGGATCGCGAAGGCCGCGCCCAGGGTGCCCACGACGACGCCGAGATTGACGAAGGTGCGGAGTCTGGCCCGGAAGGCGGCAGGACGTTCACCGCCGACTCTTGCGATGAGTGCACCGCCCGCGGCGCCGCTTGCCGTGGCGGCCAGCCGGTCCAGGGTGGCGACGAGCGTGAACGCGAGCCAGCTGTCGATGAAGACGAAAGCCGCCATTGTGGCGGCCTGTAGAACGAGGGTCATCAGCCAGATCGCGCGCGGCCCGTACCGGTCGGCCAGATTCCCCGCCGGTATGCCAGCCGCCAAGCCGCTGAGGCCCGCGATCGTCAGACCCGCTCCCACCTGGGTGGCGGGCAGGTGCACTACGAGCGTGAAGTAGAGGATGGAAGCGGCGTTGAAGAGACCGTTGCCGACCCTGCTGACGAAACTGGCAGTGATCAGAGCTCGCTGCGGACCGGAAGCCGGCTCGCTCGATACCCGTTGCATGGACCCCCTCCTGATCATGTCAACCAGGCTAACAGTGGCACTGCACAGCGTCGGTCGGCCCGCTCGCTCCTTCCGGACACATCCGAATCAGCCGGAACCTCGCGTCCTCGGAACGCGAAGAACCCCCATCCGGAATCCGGATGGGGGTTCTTCTGAATGATTGTTCGGCGGCGTCCTACTCTCCCACAGGGTCCCCCCTGCAGTAC
>NZ_JBHTTU010000084.1:0-28726 GCF_042794375.1 Kitasatospora sp. NPDC056531
CCGCCGCCCTGCGCGTATCTCACAACCAACAGCTACCGGAGCCGTCCGGCGCCTGTCAGCCGAACGACCCCGACATCACCCGATCAAGCTCAGTAGCGCCGGGCGCGGATTGTCGGACAGGCCTCAGGGCTGGAGCGGGCCCGGGCAGTTGGTGAGGAAGGCGTGGGCCTGGGCGCGGAGGTGGTCGACCGGCGGATCCTCGCAGACCACCTCCAGACCGAGTCCGGTGGCCTGGCCCCGATGGTAGTAGGACTGGTAGGCGAGGTACGGGCGGTGGCCGTCGGTCGGGTCGAGGCCCACGGCGAGGGTCGCGAAGTGGGTCCGCTCCTTGTCGGTGCGCTTGAACTCCGTTCGGGAGAGCTGCCATTCGAACTCGTAGGGTTCGGGTTCGGCGGGCAGGTCGAGGAGGGTCTGGGCGAGTCGGCGGACGTCGTCCGGATCGGCGAAGGGGAGCGACTCGGACCAGAGTGGTGCGGCGGCGTACAGCTCCCAGCTGTTGCCGTTGTGGCTGACGGTCAGTGCCCACTCGCCGTCCTGGTCGTGCCAGCGGCAGCTGAGGATCGGATCCATGGTGGTCAACCTCCCTGTGGTGCGCGGCCGTTCTACCCCCACCCCCTCATCGTGGCACATCGGGCGGGTTGTCGGAGCAGGGCGTGACCGCTCCTCGGGCGGCTTGCCGGGCTTCCGGCAGAGGGCGGTGGCCGAGCACGGTGATGCCGTGCTCGGCGAGCAGCCGGGGGTGGGCGGGGCGGGCGCGCGGGGACTTTCGGGTCAGTCCGGCGTGGGGTGCCAGGGGCGGTCGGGGCGGGTCGGGACCGGGGAGGAGGTGAGGCGCAGCGCGTACACCTCGCGGTCGTCGGCCGGGTACGGGACCGGGCCGAGGTACTTGTGGCCGGTCAGGTGGCACCAGGCGGGCAGGTCCAGCGGGGCGGCGGGGTCGGTGGTGTGGATGTGGACCACGGCGCCGGCCGGGAGGTGGGCGATCCGGGCGCGCAGCCGGAGCAGGAGCTGGACGCAGAGCAGTCCGGTGCCGTCGACGGTGAGGTCGGGGGTGGTGTCCGGAGCGGTCCGGTCGGGTTCGGTCCGGTCGGGGGCGGTCATCGCGGGGTCTCCTGGGTGATGCGCCAGAGGCGGCGGGGCAGTTCGCCCTCCTCGAAGGGATGGACGTCGGCGAGGTGCCAGCCTTCGGCGAGCCGGTCCACCAGCTCGCGGGGGAAGAAGTGGACGGCGAAGCCGCCGTGTTCCCAGATGTCGTCCCCGTGGCCGGTGCCGGCGCCGTAGTGGGCGTCGCCGGTGTGGCGGACGGTGTAGACGAAGGTGCCGCCCGGGTGCAGCACCCGGCGGACCTCGGCGACCAGCGCAGCGATCTCCTCGGTGGAGAGCGCCATGCAGAGCAGCATGTGGGCGAAGACCGCGTCGACGGAGTCGTCGGGCAGGGGCAGCGGCTCGCGCACGTCGTGGACGGTGGTGCCGACCCGGTCGGACAGGCCCTGCTCGGCGGCCGCGGCGCGCAGCTGCGCCAGGCCGGTCGGGCTGAAGTCGGTGGCCAGCACGGTGAAGCCGGCGCGGGCGAAGTGCAGCGCGTCGCGCCCGTGGCCGGCGCCCAGTTCGAGCACCTCGCGGGCGTCGGCGGAGGCGAAGGCCTCGGCCGCGTACCGCGCGGGGGCGGAGGGCTGCTCGCCGTACATCCCGGGGTTGGCGCGGTACGTCCGCTGCCAGTGCTCGCGTTGGGTGTCGGCGAGCGCGGGCTCCCGGCGGGGCGCCGTGCCGGGGGTGTGGGTCATGGTGTGCTGCCTCAGCGGGGGTGTGCGGTGGTGCCGGTGGTGCGTGCCGTACGGGTTCAGCTTAGGGGTGGGGCGGTGCGGCGGGGCGGGCGGTGTCGGGGGCGCTGCCGCCGAGGCGGGTGAGCAGGGCGGAGAGGAGGGTGAGGTCCTCGGCGGGCCACTGGGCGAAGGCGTCGGCGGCGACCTGGCGGGCGGTGTGCAGCATCTCGGTGAGGCGTTCGCGGCCGGTCGGGGTGAGGGCGGCGTAGGCGACCCGGGCGTCGCGGGCGGCGGCCTCGCGGCTGACCAGGCCGATGCGCTCCAGCGGGGCGAGGCCGCGGGTGACGCCGGAGGCGGTGAGGCCGAGCGCTTCGGCGAGGTCGACCCGGCGCATCCGGCCGCCGGGTGCCTGGGCGAGGTGCAGCAGCACGGTGAAGTCGGACAGGCTCACGCCGTGCAGGCCGCTGAGGCCGGCGTCGAAGCGTTTGACGACGGCCGTCTGGGCGCGGACCAGGCGCAGGGCGGTGTGCAGGGGATCGGGTGTCGTGGGCTCTGTCATTGCCACCTCCTTGACTACTCAAGTATATGCCTGTGCGGAGCCGTCAAGGAGGTGGCGGACGGGGAGGGGGGTCGGGTCAGCCGGTGGCGTTGGCGGCGCGGCGCCGGCGCTTGCCGAGCGGCGCCTGGGAGAGGTCCTCGGCCTGGGAGCGGAGGTTCCTGAAGCCGTAGCCGCGGCCCGTCAGCCAGGACTGCGCGGTCTGCTCGGCCCGTTCGGTGGCCTCCAGGATGTCCTCCTCGGCCTCGCCCCCGTCGAGGAAGCGGAACGTGAAGGCGGCCCGCGCGGAGAGGTCGTAGCTGAGGTGGCCCTCGCGGGTGAAGGAGGCGTGCAACACGTCGTGCTCGGGTGCGGCGGCGAGGAGTTCGGCGCGCTGTTCGTCGGTGAGGCCGTCGAAGACGCCGCGCACCATGATGCGGAAGGTTCGGGTAGTCATGCCCCGACGATAGGCAGGAGGGGCGGTGGGCCGCCAATGCGATTTCCGCCGGGTCCCGCCGCCCGGCCCGGCGGTGGGACCCGCGGGTGCTAGCGGGCGAAGGGGCCGAAGACGGTGGAGGCGAGCCGCAGGGCCGGGGCCGGGGTGACGCCGCTGGCACCGACGGAGTAGACCAGGCGCTTGCTCAGGTCCGGGGTGGTGAAGAAGCCGTCGGAGTAGCCGAGGTCGTGGCCGGTCTTGCCCCAGACCACGGTGCCGTCCTGCAGCGCGATGGCCATCAGCCCGGCGCTGTAGCAGGCCTTGCCCTTGTCCGGCCCGAACTGGCAGTCCCCGGCGTCGCGGTAGGGCACCGGCTGCCCGGCGGCGTCGCGCGGCAGGGCGAGCAGGTCGTGCAGCTGCTGCGGGGGCAGGAGTTCGCCGTCCAGCAGGGCGCGCAGGAAGCGGTCCAGGTCGGCGGGGGTGGAGACCATCGACTCAGGGTTGCCGCCCTGCTCGGAGACGTCGGTCGGGATGCCGGCGTCGTTCAGGAGGTAGCCGGTCAGGTGGGGCTCGGGCATCTCGGGCCGCCCCTCGGTGACCTCGGTGTGGTGCAGGTGCAGGGGGCGGAGGATGCGGGCGGTCACCTCCTGCTTGACGGAGTGGCCGGTCACCTGCTCGATGATCCGGCCCGCCAGGCGGTAGTCGAAGTTGTTGTACTCCTGCTGGGTGCCCGGGTCGAAGACCGGGGCGGCGGGCCCACCCTTCGGGTACAGCGTGCGCTGGACGACCTCGTCGAGGGTCTCGACCTTGAAGCGCTGGGCGATCACGCCGTCGTTGTCCTTGACGTCCGGTCCTTCGACGGCCTGCGGCAGTCCGCTGGTGTGGTCGAGGAGTTGGCGGACGGTGATCGGCTTGAAGCCGTCCGGCAGGGTGCGGGGCAGGTACTGCTGGACGGTGCCGTCCAGGTCGATCCGGTGCTCGGCGGCGAGTTGCAGCAGGACGGCGGCGACGAAGGTCTTGTTGATGCTGCCGATCCGGAAGGCGGCGTTCGGCGCGACCGGCTGCCTGCTCACCGGATCCTCGGCGGTGCCGCGCCAGACCCGTCCGTCGACCGTCACCCGCGCGACCGCGCCCGCCGTCGGATCCCCTGGTCGGGCGGCTATCGCGGCGCTCAGCGCGGCCGGGTCGGGGCCGTCCGTCGGCGGGCGGCCCGCGGCCAGGGCGGGCGCGGGGACGGCGGCGAGGAGCAGCCCGGCGAGGGCGAGGGTGGTGCGCCTGGTGATGGCCATGGGGTCCGTACCTTTCTTCTCTGTGGTCGGTGGGACGAGGGGTGCAGAATGGTCTCCCATGGAGAACACGAGTGTGACGCCGGATCAGTTGCCCTTCTCGCGCGAGGTGCTGTTGGACGAGCCGGTTTCACCGGTGAAGCCGACCTCGCGGGTCGAGGTGCGAAGGATCACCATGCCGCCCCGGTTCGCCGCCGGCTGGCACGTGCACAACGGACCGGTGGTGGGCAGCGTGGTGGCCGGCACGGTGCACTTCCAGGTCGAGGGCGGGCCGGAGACCGAGCTGAAGGCCGGTGAGGTGTTCCACGAGCCGGTCGGGGTGCCGGTACGCTTCGACGCCGGGGCGGAGGGGGCGACCTTCCTGGCGTACTTCCTGCTGGCGGACGGCGAGCAGCCGGAGATCGCCCTGGTGGACGGCGACTCCGCGGAATGACGCGTGAGAGGCGACGGTGGGTGCGTGAGGGAGGGGGACGGGCGGGTGCGTGAGGGGTCGGGCGCCGCGCGACGGTTCCGGACCGGCGGTCCGCTGGTGCTCGCGGGGGCGGGGTGGCTGTGCGGCGTGCCGACGCTGCTCGCGGACGACGACGTCCGCGCGCTGGTGAGCCGCTGCCGGGACAGCCCCGGCGCGCCGGTGTACGTGCTGCCGTTGGCCTGGTCGGGGCTGCTGTTGGGGATCGGCGCGGTCTGCTGGGGTGGCTGGCAGCTCGTGGCCGCCCGGCGGCGGAGCGCCGTCCGGATCGGCTTGGGGCACGTGGCGCTCTGCGTGGTGCTACCGGTGGCGGTGCTGGCGACGCCGGTTCAGTACGCGCTGACGCGGACCGCCGCTCATGACACCGGGCAGCAGCGGAGCAGCTGCTTCGGGTAGCGGACGGTCCCTGCCGTGTCGGCCGATCATGGGGTGCCCGTACGGGAGTTGACGCCTGGTCAGGCCTGGACGGGCAGCCGGGTGCAGACCGTGCCGGTCGCGAGCGCGGTGGCCTCGGCGCCGAGCGCGCTGAGGGTGAAGGCGGTGGTCAGCGCGTTGATGTCGGCGGCCTGCCGGATCAGGAAGTGGCTGCCGCCGGGCACCTCGTACCGCGCGAGGTCCGGGACGACCTGCCGCGCGCGCAGCGCGTACTCCAGGGACTGGGTGGCGTTGGCCGCGCTGTGGTCGGCGGTGCCGTGCACGATCAGCACCCGGCGCCCGGCGAGCTGCTCGACGGCGTCGCCGCTGGGCAGCCAGGGGGCGATCCCGGCGACGCCGACGACGCTCGGGTGCCCGGCGCACCGGAAGGCGGCGCGCCCGCCGAGCGAGTTGCCGATGAGCACCACCGGTGCGCCCGGGTGGCGGCGGGCGAGTTCGTCGAGCGCCCAGCGGGTGTCGACGGCGGTGTCGGCGTCGGCGCCGTTCCAGCCGCTGTAGCGGTAGCGCAGCAGGTGCACCGCGAGGCCGTGCGGGCGGCCGCGGTCGGTGAGCTCGGTGGCGAGGTCCCGCAGGCCCAGTTCGGCGACCTTCAGCGGCCCGCGCCGGCTCCGGAGGAACCCGCCGGGCAGCAGCAGGGCGACACCGTTGACGGGTCCCTCGCCCTCCCGCGGGGTGAGCTCGGGGGTGCGCGGACGCTGCGCTCGGAACACGCCGATCCTTCCTGAGGCTTCCAGCCGGACAGGCGGATTCTACGGTTCCGGGGGCGGGCCGTGGTGCGTCAGCGGCGACCGGAGGACCCGGCCGGTGACCCTGGTGCACCTGCCGGTGCGGGTGTACCCGGGGCTGCACGGGAACCGGGCGTCGGGAGGGGGGTCCACAGTGCCGCTTGAGGGGCAATATTGGCCCGTGGAAGGCTTGGGTGTCAGTCGATCTCGACGGTGAAGGTCGAGGTGCTGCCGTCCTGGGAGGTGAGGGTGACCGGGCCGAAGGTGATGAACGTGGTCGAGGTGGCGCCGGGGGCGCGGTAGAAGCCGGTGGCCTTGGTGATCCGGACGGCGAGGGCGGCGAGGGTGGCCGCCAGTTGCTCGTCCGCCTCGACCTCGGGTTCGGCGAGGGCGGCGTGGCCGTCGGCCTCGGCCCAGTCGCGGACGCTGCCCGCGTCTCGGCTCAGCGCGGTCAGGATGCTGGGGTTCGCCCAGGCCCAGAGCCAGGAGGCCGAGCCGGGGCTCCAGGTCGCGAGGATCTGGGCAGGAGCGGTCGCGGTGCGGTCGGGGAAGGTCCAGGTGATCAGGCCGGTGCGCTGGTCTAGGCCCCAGCGGTCGGCGGTGCCGAGGCCCCAGGTGGTGTGGGCCTCGGCCAGCTGGTCGATCATCTGCTCGCCCTGGAGGAGCAGCGTGGCGAGGCCGGACGGGGGAGCGGTGCTTTCCATGGGGCGAAGTGTGCCAGCGCCGATTCCGGCAGCTCAGGGCGCCCCTGCCGCTCAGCGGACGCACAGGCCCGCCGGGGCGGCGAGCTTGCGGACCTGGTCGGCGGTGAGGCGGGCGAGTTCAGGGAGAAGGGCGGCGATGTCGGGGGGACAGGGGTGGACGTGTTGGTGACGCTGACCGGCGGTGCCGGGGCGGGCAAGACGGCGCCGGCCGGGGCACTGCGCCACGTCGAGCCGTTGTGGCGGGAGTGCGACCTGGTGGTCGACGGTGCGCTGGCTCCGGAGACGCTGGCCGGGCTGGTGTGGTCGGCGGCTGCCGAGAAGGCCGGGCGCAGCCGCGATTCGTAACGATCGCGCCAGTCGGGACCTCCCATGTGCAGGGGAGAGCGGGGTTTTCCCTGCTCTTTGTTTAGGATCTCGTCCTGCTCTGCGACGATCCGATGATCGTCGCCCTATTGCGGTGGGCGGCGCGTCGCAGGGGAGAGACCGGCATGGCCGAGGGGCCTGAGGACAGCGTCGTCCGGGTGCGGACGAGGTGGCGCGCCAGGTTCGCCATGAGCAAGGAGACCTGGATGGTGGTCTCCGGCGGGGTGTTGGGCGCGATGTTCGCGAGCCTGGGCCTGGCGGTGCTGTTCGCCCCCGCCAACGGGTTCGGCGGCGACAGCCTCGGGTTCATGGGCGTCGTCAGCATCCTCGGGCTGATGCCCTGCGGCGCCGGATTCGTCTGGGCACTGATCCACCCCCGACACGGGCTCCCGTCGGCGGCCGTCGGGGCGTTGCTGGGGCTGGGGATCTTCCTCTGCTTCGCCGGGGACGGCCTCAACGACTCCTGGAAGGCCCCGCTGGACCGTCCGTCCACGGTCCGCGCGGTCGGCAGCTGGACCAGCGGGGACCTGGTGGTACGGGTCAGGCCCGACCAGGTGGTGGCCTACCACAACGTCGGCGGGGCCGTCGCCTGGCGGTGGGCGCCGCCGGGTGAGGACTCCGTGTGCACCATGAGCCGGGGGATCGGGGCAGGCATCGGCCTGATCGGGCACTCCCCGCACGACAAGCCCTGCACCGCCGTGACGGCGCTGAACCTCGCGGACGGCAGCGCGAGTTGGCAGGCCACCGTGGACGCGCCCGCCCGGGACGGTGACTCCGCCTCGCCGGATCTGGTCGCGGTCGCCGGTCCGCAGGCCGTCCTGCAGGACAAGGACGGCTGGCGGGCCGTCCGGCTGACGGACGGCGCCGCGCTCTGGCACAGCGCGGCCGACCCGGGGTGCACCCCGGTGCAGGTCTCGGGCGGGGACCAGGACGTGGTGACGGTCACCCAGTGCGGCGACACCGCGCCGCCGGTGCTGCGGACGCTGGCGCCGGCGGACGGGAAGGAGCGGTCGAAGGTCGTCCTGCCGGGCGAGGGCGGGGTGAAGAACCTCGCGGTGGTGTCCGTCGACCCGCTCGCGGTCTGGGTCGACGCCCAGGCCGAGCGCGGCACCCACGCGGTGCTCAGCTACGACGGGGCGGGCCGGCAGCGCGCCTCGATCCCGGTCTCCGGCGACGAGTACGACCTCGACGTGATGCTGGGCGGCGTCCACGCCTTCGACGAGTTCAGCGCCCGCCCGCTGTTCGGTGGGATGGTGGTCGGGGACCTGTTCATCGTGCCGGGCGAGAAGCCGGGCGACGTGGGCATCAGCGGCGGCAAGCACCCGAGCCGCACCGCCACCGGGCGGCTGGTCGCGTACTCGCTGGCGGACGGCGGCAAGCGCTGGACGGCGGGCCTGGACGACCAGGTGACCGGCGTGCTGGTGGACGGCGCCTCGGTGTGGGCGATGACCCGTGACAAGCTGACCCGGGTCGACGCGCAGACGGGCCGCCGGAGCCGGGAGCTGGACGTCAACGACACCGCCTCGCTGTACCCGGTCGACCTGTCGGTGGCCGCGCGGGAGCGGTTCACGGTGGTGGCGGAGGACGGGACCCGGGACGAACCGCCGGTGCGGGGGATGAGCTGACGGCTCCGTCCTCCCGGACGTCACGTTCGGCAGGATCCTGGACGCCGCGGCCACCGCCCTCGCCGGTGACCGCGCGTGACCGCACCCGGATCGAAGGCTGAGCGTTCCCAGCGGTTGTGTCAGGCTGGTGGGGGAGCACCGCCGAGGTCGGGAGGCTCGTGATGGCCGAGATCAGGGTGAACGGGGTGTCGCTGCACTACGAGGCCCGTGGCGACGGCCCCGGCGTGGTGCTGGTGCACGGGTCGTGGGGCGACGGGGACTCCTGGGCGCGGGTGCTGCCCGGCCTGGCGGAGTCCACCACCGCCGTCGCCTACGACCGGCGCGGGCACAGCCGCAGCGAGGACCTGCTCACCCAGGGTTCGGTGCACGAGGACGCGGCCGACCTGGCCGGGCTGATCCAGGGGCTCGGCCTGGCGCCCGCCTTCGTCTGCGGGGACTCCTACGGCGCGCTGGTCACGCTCCGTCTCGCCGCCGCCCGGCCCGACCTGCTGCGCGGCATCGCCGTGCACGAGCCGCCGGGCGCCGGCATCCTGCTCGCCGACCCGGATCTGCGCCCGATCGGCACCGCCTTCGCCGACCGGATCGCCGCCGTCCGGGAGCTGCTGGAGCAGGCGGAGTCCGCAGCCGCCGCCGAACTGTACGTGGACAGCCTCGCGTTCGGGCCGGGCGCGTGGGAGCAGTTGCCCGCGCCGATCCGGCACACCTACATCCGCAACGCGCCGACCTACCTGGACGAGCTGCGCGACCCGGACGCCTTGGACCTGGACCTCACCGGGCTCGCCCGGTTCACCGACCCGGCGCTGCTCACCCAGAGCGACGACAGCGCGCCGATGTTCGGCGAGGTGCTGGACCTGATCGACCTCACCCTGCCGAAGGCGGAACGGCACCTGTACGAGGGCGCCGGTCACGCTCCGCACCTGTCCCGGCCGGAGGAGTGGGTGCGGGTGGTCCTGCCGCGCGCGGCGCTCTGAAGCCGGTCGGCGGGCCGCGGACCCGCCCGCACGGCGGACCGCGCGGGTCGGAGTTCGTGTGCCGGAGTTCGCGCGCCGGATTCGAGCGTCGGCCTGTTCGCATGCTCCGGCTGGAGGACCGGAACGGTCGGGGTCGTCGCCCGTGCGGGTTGTGACCCTTCGCCCCTGGTCGAATCCTGACCCGAATGCTCGCCTTCGAAGTCGCCCTGGGCACAAGCTACTTCCGTGACCGCGCCAACACGGACGCGGTGCGAGCGGAAGGACGAACATGACGAGCAAGCGCGGCCGCATCGCCGCCCTGCTGGGCGCCGTCGCGGTGGTCGCCGGCACCGCCCTGGCCGGCCCCGCCGTCGCGGCGCCGACCCAACCGGACCGGCACGGCGGCGGGATCACCGGGCAGGCACCCTGCCAGGGCGCGCCCGAATTCACCTGCGGGACCATCACCGTGCCACTCGACCACAGCGGCGCCGTCCCCGGCACCCTCCAGCTCGACGTGGCGATGACCGGCAACGCCGACGCCCCCAAGGGCGACCTGCTGTTCCTCACCGGCGGCCCGGGCCAGCCCGGCGTGCCGCTGATCCGACGGATCGCGGGCAAGATCGCGCCCGTCCTCAAGGACTACCGCCTGGTCATGTTCGACCAGCGCGGCACCGGCGGGCGGGCGCTGCAGTGCCCCGGGCTGCAGGAGGACATGGGCTCCTCCGACCTGACCCCGCCCCGCAAGCAGTCCATCGCCGACTGCGCCGCCGCCCTCGGCCCGAACTCCCGCTTCTACAGCACCGCGGACACCGTCGGCGACATGGACCTGCTGCGCCAGGCCCTCGGCGACCACCGCCTCACCATCGACGGCGTCTCCTACGGCACCTTCGTCGCCGCGCGGTACGCGCTCGCCCACCCGGCGCACGTGGCGCGGCTGGTGCTCGACTCGGTGGTGCCGCAGGGGGGTTACGACCCGCTGGACCTGGTCGCGCTGCCCGCCACCGCCCGGGTGCTGCGCGCCGCCTGCCAGGCCACCGGCTGCACCACCGACCCGGCCGCCGACCTCGCCACCACCGTGCGGAAGTACGGCAACGGGCCGCAGATCCTGGACGCGCTCACCAGCTACGAGTTCGCCGACCCCAACTACGCCGTGGTGCCGGAGCTCCTGCACGCAGCCGCCGGCGGGCAGCCGGAGAAGCTCCAGGCCTTCATCGACGAGGTGCACAAGAACGACGCCGCACCGGCCGAACTGCTCAGCCAGGGACTGCACGCCGCCACCCTGTGCGCCGACGGGCGCTACCCGTGGGGCACGTCGGACAGCCCGGTCGAGGGCCGGGCGGCCGCGCTGGAGGAGACCCGGCAGGACCTGACCCCCGAACAGACCTGGCCGTACGACGCGGCGACCGCGACCGGGCTGGGCAGCCTGCTGGTCTGCCAGGACTGGCCGCGCGAGGAGGTGCCGCCGACCCCGCCGGCACACCGCAAGCTGCCGAACGTGCCGGTGCTGCTGCTCGGCGGCGACCGCGACCTCTCCACCCCGTACGAGTGGCTGTACCAGCAGGCCGAGTCGACCCACGACCCGGAGATCGTGATCGTCCCCGGGGCGTCGCACTCGGTGCAGACCCGGGCGGCCAACCCGCTCGGGCGGCAGGCGGTCTACGACTTCCTGCTGAAGTAACCGGAAGCCGCAAGCGGCGACGGACCGTTCCGCACAGGGGTCGGAACGGTCCGGCGTCGCTTCAGCGTTCGGCCGCGCCCCAGCCGTCGTCGGGCCGGGTGCGGTCCGGCTCGGGGCAGTCGACGTGGTCGTAGCCCCAGAGCACGGCCTTGTGCAACAGCCAGTCCGCCAGGGGTGGTTCGTCGTAGCCCACCCGGTCGGTCAGGACCAGGGCCACCCGGACCTCCGCGGCCGGGGCGAACTCCAGGGTCCGCTGGCCGGGCACGTTCTCGTAGGTCACCGTCTGCCAGGAGCAGCCGGCGGCGGTCAGCGCGGCGGTCAGCGCGGACTCACCGACGTGGGTGTCGAGCGTCAGCGATCCGCCCGCCGGTTGCGGGAGTTCGAGCTCGCCGTGCCAGATCGGCAGGGACAGCGACCGGAGCCGTCGGCAGCGGCAGAACACCGTCTGCACGTCGCCCCAGCCGAAGGCGTGCGGCCAGCGGTCCTCACGGTGGACGCGGCCGCCGTCCCACGGATCGCCGTAGTGGGCCGCGAGTTCGGGCAGCGAGGCGTCGTAGCGCAGCTCGTCCAGGGCGCCGGTGGCGGCGAGTCCGATCAGTCGGGCCAGGAAGTCCGGCGCTCCGACGGGCACTTCGGGCGTCACCCCAGGCACCCGCGCACCGCCTCGATCAGCCGGTTGGCGCGGGCGTCACCGTGGCCGATCATCCGGTTGGCGACGTACGCGAAGCCGACGCCGAACTCGTCGTCCCCGAAGGCGAACTGGCCGCCGGCGCCGTCGTTGCCGAAGCTGCGCGGGCCGAGCAGCCGGCGGAAAGCGGGGGAGTCGAGCAGCACTCCGGAGCCCCAGCGGGCGCCCATGTCGAAGCCCAGGAAGCCCTGGCCGGAGGAGAGTTCGCGCACCGCGTCGGCCACCGTGTCGGGCGAGAGCAGCCGCTCGCCGCCGTCCAGGCCGGTGACCGCCGCCGCGTACAGGCCGGCCAGGCCGGTGGCGGAGCCGACGGCGCCGGCGCCGGGCAGCTCGATCGCGTGCAGGGCCGGGTCGTTCCAGCCGTGCGGCACGTCCAGACCGGGGAAGACCAGGGCGCCGTTCATGGTCACGATCCGGGTGAGCAGGTGCTCCGGTCCGGGCATCGGGCGGCGGCCCTCGGCTTCCACCAGTCGTGCCACGCGCGGGAGTTCGCTGTCCGGCAGGCCGATCCAGAGCGGAAGGCCGAGCGGCTCGGCGAGCTCCTTGCGCAGGAACGCGCCCGGGGTCAGGCCGGTGATCCGGCGGATCACCTCGCCGACCGTGAAGCCGAGCACATGGCCGTGGTACTCGTAGGTCGTCCCCGGCTCCCAGAGCAGCTCCTGCTCCTCGATCGCGCGGACCACCGGCTCCCAGGCGGCGATCTCCTCGAAGGAGAGCACCGTGTCCAGCGCCGGGAGGCCGGCCCGGTGGCCGAGGATCATCCGGGTGGTGATGTCCTGCTTGCCGTGGCGCGCGAACTCGGGCCAGTAGCGGGCGATCGGGGCGTCCAGGTCGAGCCGGCCCCGCTGGGCGAGGAGCAGGGCGCTGACGGCGACCGCGCCCTTGGCGCAGGAGAACACCGGCACCAGGGTGTCCCGCGTCCAGGCCCGGCCGGTGCGCTCGTCGGCGGTGCCGCCCCACAGCTCGACCACCTTGCGGCCGCCGACGTACACCGTGACCGCGGCGCCGAGCTCGGGGAACTCCTCGAAGTTGGCGGCGAAGACGTCCGCGACGGCGCCGTAGTGCTCGTCAGCCCACCCCTGATACTGCCGCATGGCGCGTGTCCACCCTTCTCTGACCAAGATCACTGACCGGACCACGGTACGGGGTCGGCGCGGCCGCGACGAGTGATTTGACCGGGCTGGGGCGAATGGGGCGGATGTGACGGCCCGGGACACCCCGGCGCCCCGGTGGCGGCCTGGGGCGCCCCGGTGGTCCGGTCCTCCGGTCCTCCGGGCCCACACTATGCTGTCCGGCGGTCTTCGGACCGTACGGCGGAACATCGGGGGAGGAACATGAGCGACGACGGTGCCGGAACGGGGAATGCCCAAGTGAGGCCCGAGTTGAAGACCCCACAGCCGCGGAGCGGCCGCCGCTCGGCCAAGCGCCGGATCCTCCTGGCGCTGGCCGCGGTGCTGGCCGTCGCGGGCATCGTCGGCGCGGTGGCCGTCCACCGGATGACCACCGGCAAACTCGACCACGGCACGGTGTTCACCGCGTCCTCGGGGCAGCTCACCGTCAAGCCCGGCGACCTGTTCTCGATCGAGGTGTTCGGATACGAGGGGGAACGCGATGCTTGGACCGTGGCCTACCCGGGCCCCGACCCCGCCGTCGTGCAGCCGTCCGGAGACGAGTACGTCGACAACGTCGGCATCGAGGACCTGGCGAGCTTCGTCCTGATCGGCAACCAAGGCTCGGGCGGTCACTACTACTTCACCTTCCGCGCCCGGAATCCCGGCCAGACCACCATCACCGTGCACGCTGGGTACCGCGACCGGTTTGGTGGGCACCTCTCCAGCGGGTCCGATCAAACCATGCGTCAGTTCACCGTCGACGTCCGCTGAGCGGGCTCCGGAGCTGTGACGGCCAGTCGAGAGGAGGGGGCGATATGGACGGCGAGGCGCTGACGGCGCTCTGGGAGCGTCGGTGGCCGGGCAGTCCGCCCGTCGGGCACGAGATCGACCCGGGGGAGCGGGACGTCTGGGTGCGGTTCCACAGCCTGCCGCGGTCCAAGCGCCACCCGGAGACCGAGCGCGAGTACGCGATCGCGCTGGAGCGCTACAACACCGTGCTGGACGAGCTGTTCGCCGGCGCCGAGGTGTACGTGATCACGCCGGTGTGGACGGCGGAGCCGGGTGCCCCGGGTGACCCCGTCGTGCGCCCCGCAGGGGAGCTCTGGCGGAGCTGGCTGCAGACGGACGACCCGGATCCGGAGTTCCGCACCTACTGTCACGTCTTCGTCGAGCGGCGGGAGTGGCGGCGCGGCTGCCTGGACGGGCTGCTGCGCCGGGTCGCCGACGACGAGGTGGCCGGGGTGGTCGTCGCGGACACCGGCCTGCGGCGGCTTCACCATCCGTACGACGGCGGGGCCGACGTCTTCCTCGCCTCGACGGAGGAACGGGACCGGCTGCGCGAGCGGCACGGCGACTGGCTGTCCGAGCACCCACTGTTGCTCTGACGGTACGTCACATGTCGTCGGCGGCCGGGTCGTACAGTGGCAGGAAGTGCACCACCGCCTCCTCGTACGGGTGGGCCGCGCGGACGGCCTTCAGCACGGCGGCGGCCTGCTCCCGTTCGCAGAAGGACTCCACCCGGCACTCCTCCGCCCGCTGCACCTCGCCCGCCGTGCCCTGGTAGGGCCGTGCGTCGGGGGAGGGCAGCCAACTGCCGGTGATCCGCCAGACGCTGGTGCAGCGGGCGTACTCGCCGGCCCGGCCCGCGCCGGCGGCGTGGAGGGCGTCGACGACCTGTTCGACGTGGCTCTCGGGGACGGATACCTCGATCTTCAAGCGCGTCATGCCTGGACCCTAACGGGCGATGGCTGCCGTCGGGCGGTGTCGGCGCGGCCAGGCCGCCGCCGCCAGGGCCGTGCCGATGCCGACGAAGGCCGCCGCCCCGGCCGGGACCACCCAGCCGGTGAGCGGGTGGTTGCCGTCGTCACTGCCGAGCGCGCCCAACAGGGCGGTGAGCAGGCCGTACGGGATCAGCAGGGTGCCCGCCCAGGCGGCGACGAGCAGCAGACGGCGGAGCGGGCGGCGCTGCGGCGGGCGGTGGGCCAGGACGGCGGCGAGGGCCAGGCCGATCAGGGCCAGTACGGCGGTGAAGTCCACGCCGTGGTGCTCCAGCCAGATCAGGGCGGTGGGCGCGCCGTTGCGCCGGAACTCGTCGGCCATGTCGAAGCCGTCGGCAAGTCCGGCCCGGCCGCCGGCCGCCCAGTAGGACTTCAGGGCGATGTAGGGCAGGGCGAGGCTGCCGGCCAGGGTGACGGCGCGCAGCTGGTTCCGGGTCATGTCCGCTCCTCGGGGTCTGGTGTCCCCAGCCTGGTGTCCTTGACGTCGGCCGGCGTCCTGCCCGGAGAGGGGCCGCCTCCCCCCGGTGGGGGAGGTGCGCCGCGGGACGGCTAGCTGGGCGCGGGGGTGGGCAGGCTCGCTCGGACACGCATGCACACGTTGCACCGGATGAAGGAGCGCATGATGACCGCAGTGCACGAATCCGTCCTCGACGCGATCGGCGGGACGCCGCTGTTCCGCCTCGCCCGGCTGGGCGCCGGGATCGCCGCGCCGATCTACGCCAAGGCCGAGTTCCTCAACATCGGCGGCAGCGTCAAGGACCGCGCCGCACTGTCGATGATCCTGGCCGCCGAGCGGGAGGGTCTGCTGAAGCCCGGTGGGACGATCATCGAGGCGACCTCCGGCAACACCGGCATCGGGCTGGCCATCGTGGGCCGTCGGCGCGGGTACCGGGTGATCGCCGGGGTGTCGGACAAGTCGTCGCCGGAGAAGTCGGACATCCTGCGGGCGTACGGCGCCGAGGTGGTGCTGGCGACGACCTCCGTGTCGCAGGAGGATCCGCGGCACCTGTTCAACGTGGTCAAGCGGCTGACCGAGGAGATTCCCGGTGCCTGGCTCGCCAACCAGTACGACAACCTGGCCAATCCGGACGCCCATGTCCGCACCACCGGTCCCGAGATCTGGGAGCAGACCGGCGGCCGGGTGACCCACTTCGTCGCGGGCGTCGGCACCGGCGGCACCGTCACCGGCACCGGCGGCTACCTGAAGGAGGTGTCCGGCGGCGCGGTGACCGTGATCGGCGCGGACCCGGAGTCCTCCTCGTACGGCGGCGGGGACGGCAGTCCGTGGTTCGTCGAGAGCATCGGGCACTTCCTGCACCCCGAGACGATCGAGGACCGCTGGCCGCAGGCCTACCGCTCGGAGGTGATCGACTCCTTCGAGCGAATCCCGGACCGCGAATCGCTGCTGACGGCCCGTCGGCTCGCCCGCGAGGAGGGCATCCTGGCCGGTCCGTCCTCCGGTACGGCGGTGGCGGCGGCCCTGCGGGTGGCGCGCGGGCTGGGGCCGGAGGACCTGGTCGTGGTGCTGTTGCCGGACTCGGGCCGCTCGTACCTGTCCAAGGTGCACAGCGACGGGTGGATGCGGCGCTGGGGCTTCCTGGAGGAGCCGGGGGATGCGGAGCTGCGCGCCGCGCTGGCGGCGGCCGGCCCGCTGGTGACGGTCGGCGCGGACGCGACCGTCGGCGAGGCGCTGGAGGCGCTGCGGGACGCGCCCGGCGGGGTCGCCCCGGCCGTACTGCCGCGGGCGGCGCGGCCGTACGGGGTGGCCGACGCGGAGGTGCTCGGCTCGGTGTCCCGGGAGGTGCTGCAGGCGGCGCTCGCGGACGGCGGGGCCAAACCCGACGGCCCGGTGCGCCCGCTGCTCGGGCCGGCCCTGCCGACGGTCGGGGTCGGGCAGCCGGCGGCCGAGGCGCGGGCCGCGCTGGTGGGCGGGCACCCGGGCGTGGTGGTGCTGGTGGACGGGAAGGCGACCGGGGTGCTGACGCGGGCGGTGCTGGGGGCCTAACTGTCCATTGCGGGCGCCAGGATGGCGAGGATGACCCGGTCCAGGGTGCGGTCGAAGGTCTGGTCCGGGTCGGCGGTCGGGCCCGCGGTGGCGAAGGCCTGGGCCAGGTTGGGGTAGGCGCCGCTCGTCGCCGCCTGGGTGAGGTAACCGACCATCTCCGCCTGCCACTTGGCGCCCGCGACCGCCGTCTGCTCGTACTGGGCGAACTGGCAGATGAACCCGTTGAACAGCGCCATCGCCTCCATCCGCGCCCCGCCGGCCAGGCCGGTGGGGGCGGTGACGGCGAGGAAGTGGTCGGTGTAGCGCAGGGCGTTGGGGCCGATGCTCGGGCGGGCGAGCACCAGGGCGGGCAGCCAGGGGTGGCGGCGGAAGATGGCGAGCTGCTCGTGCGCGAGGCGGGCCAGGTCGGCCCGGACGTCGCCGCTCGGCTCCGGCGGCAGCCGGTACTCGCCGCTGGCCGCGTCGAGCATCAGATCGAGCAGGTGCTCCTTCTTCGGCACGTAGTTGTAGAGCGACATGGTGCCCGCGCCGAGCGCGGCCGCGACCCGGCGCATCGAGACGGCGTCCAGGCCCTCGGCGTCGGCGATCACGATGGCGGCCGCGGCGATCGAGTCGCGGCTGTGGGCCGGGCGGGGGCCGCGGCCGGTGCGCTCGGGGCGCAGCCAGATCAGCTCGGGGGCCTCGGGGGGTACGGGCTTGCCCGGCTGCTCCGGACCGCCGGGACTCGGGGGGCTCTCGGGGTTGTCGGAGCCGGTGGGTCCTTCGGGACTGCTGGGGGTGCTGCTGGACGGCACTGGAAGATCACCTCGCTCCCCCATCTTAGATACGTACGGCGTACGTAGTACGATTGCGTCCGCGCGCGCTTCTACGTACGCTGTACCTAGAGAAGGGCAGAGTCATGTCCGACACCACCCGACCCGCCATCGAGATGGCGGGCGTGGAGAAACGATTCGGCTCCACCGAGGCCCTGCGCGGCCTCGACCTCACCGTCCCGGCCGGCACCGTCTGCGGCCTCCTCGGCCCCAATGGCGCCGGCAAGACCACCGCCGTGCGCGTTCTCGCCACCCTGGTCGCCCCCGACCGGGGCACCGTCCGGGTCGCCGGGCACGACGCCGTCCGCTCCGCCGAGGAGGTCCGCCGGGCCATCGGCCTCGCCGGGCAGCACGCCGCGCTGGACGAGGGCATCACCGGGCGGGACAACCTCCGCATCTTCGGCCGGCTGCACCGCCTCGGGGCGCGGCGGGCCAGGGCGCGCGCCGACGAACTGCTGACCCGCTTCGGCCTCGCCGAGGCCGGTGACCGGCTGGTCCGCGCCTACTCCGGCGGCATGCGCCGACGCCTCGACCTGATCTCCAGCCTGGTCACCAGTCCGCCGGTGCTCTTCCTGGACGAGCCCACCACCGGGCTCGACCCGCGCAGCCGGCAGGGGATCTGGGACACCGTCAAGGAGTTGGCCGACGGTGGCACCACCGTGCTGCTCACCACCCAGTACCTCGAGGAGGCCGACCGGCTGGCCGACGACATCGTGGTCGTCGACCACGGCGCCGCGATCGCCACCGGCCCGCCGGCCGAGCTCAAGGCGGCGATCGGCAGCCAGGTCTCCGTCACCCTGGCCGACCCCGGCCAACTCGGCGCCGCCGCCGTGGTGTTGTCCTCGCTCTCCGGGGGCGACGCCCGGGTGGACGTGGCCGAGCGGGTCGTCACGGTCCTGACCCGGCCCGGCGCCAACGTCCTGCTGCCCTCACTGGTGCGGGAGTTGGACGCGGTCGGGGTGGTCGCCGAGGACGTCGCGGTGCGGGCGCCCTCGCTGGACGACGTGTTCCTCGCACTGACCGGGAAGTCCCGGGAACCCGGCGAGCGCCGGGAATCCGGGGAGCCCCGGGAGTCCGGTTCCGCCGACCTGGGGAGGGCCGCCTGATGGTCGCCGTACCGTTCGCTTCGGGGCCGGCCGCCTCGCGTCCCTCGCTCGGCGGCCGACTGGCCTCCGACACCTGGACCTCGATGCTCCGCGTCCTGCTCAACTACCGCCACTCGCCGGCTCTGTTGGCCGCCTCGCTGGGCGTTCCCGTGGTCATGGTGGTGGTCTTCGGGTACGTCTTCGGCAGCGCCATGCAGGTGCCGGGCGGCGGGGACTACCGGGAGTTCCTGATGCCCGGACTCTTCGCCATGGTCGCCACCAACGGCATCATGCCCACCATGGTCGGCGCCGCCCGTGACGTCGGGCGAGGGGTCACCGACCGGCTGCGCTCGATGCCGGTCTCCCGCACCGGCCTGCTGCTCGGGCAGACCCTCGCCGACCTGCTGGTCAGCGCGGTCGTGCTGGCACTGCTCGCGCTGGTCGGCCTGGCCGCCGGATGGCGCGCCCGGCACGGCATGGCCGACGCGCTGGGGGCGTTCGCGCTGCTGCTCCTCTTCCGGTTCGTGATGACCTGGGTCGGTACGCTGCTCGGCCTGGCCGTCGGCAAGGAGGAGGCGGCCGGCCAACTCTCCGTCGTCGTCTTCCCGTTGGCGATGATCACCAACGCCTACGTGCCCACCGGCGGGATGCCCGGCTGGCTGCGGGTGGTCGCCGACTGGAACCCGATCAGCTCCGTCGTCCAGGCCTGCCGCGAACTCTTCGGCAACCCGTCCGCGCCCGGCGGCGCCTGGCCGATGCAGCACGCGGTGCTCGCCTCGCTGCTCTGGAGCGCCGTACTGCTCGCGCTCTGCGGGCCGCTGGCCGTACGGAAGTTCGCCACGCACGGACGGTGACCCGCCGGGTCCTGAAATGTGCTGGACACTCGCGCCGGTGTGGTCTTGGGTGGGGCGCCATGGAGTACACCCACCTCGGCCGCACCGGCCTGACCGTCTCCCGCCTCTGCCTCGGCACCATGAACTTCGGCCCCCACACCGAGGAAGCCGAGGCCCACCGCCTCATGGACACCGCCCACGAGCGCGGCATCAACTTCTTCGACACCGCCAACGCCTACGGCCGCGACAGCGAGGGCAACCTCAAGGGCCGCACCGAGGAGATCATCGGCCGCTGGTTCGCCCGGGGCGGCGGGCGCCGCGAGCGCACCGTACTCGCCACCAAGGCCTACGCCGAGATGAGCGACTGGCCCAACGAGGGCCGGCTCTCCGCGCTCGCCATCCGCAAGGCCGTCGAGGCCAGCCTGCGCAGGCTGCAGACCAACCACATCGACCTCTACCAGATGCACCACATCGACCGGGACACGCCCTGGGAGGAGATCTGGCAGGCGATGGAGGTCCTGGTCGCCCAGGGCAAGATCATCTACGTCGGCTCCAGCAACTTCGCCGGCTGGCACATCGCCCAGGCCCAGGAGGCCGCCCGCTCCCGGCACTTCCTCGGCCTGGTCAGCGAGCAGTCGCTCTACAACCTGCTCGACCGCACCGTCGAACTCGAGGTCATCCCCGCCCTCCAGCACTACGGCCTCGGACTGATCCCCTGGTCCCCGCTGCGCAGCGGCCTGCTCGGTGGCGTCCTGCGCAAGGAACGCGAGGGCACCCGCGGCCGCAGCGCGCTGGGCTACGCGAGCGAGCACCTCGAGAAGCACCGCGAGCGGATCCAGGCCTACGAGGACTTCGCCGACGAACTCGGCACCGACCCCGCCGACCTCGCCCTCGCCTGGCTGCTCTCCCGCCCGGCCGTCACCGCCCCCATCATCGGCCCCCGGACCCCGGCCCACCTCGACGCCGCCCTCGCGGCCCTCGACCTGAAGCTCGACCAGAAGACCCTCGACCACCTCGACGAGCTCTTCCCGGGCCACCAGCCCGCCCCGGAGGACTACGCCTGGTAGGCCCGGGCCTACGGCGCCGGCCCCCGGGGACAGGACCCGGGGGGCGGACCGTCGCGAACAGCCGTTCGTCCGTCCGGCGAAGGCCCCGTCGGCTGTGGTAGCAAGGCGGACATGAGGGAACGGGAGGCGTACCACCACGGGGCGTTGCCGGAGGCGCTGGTGGCGGCGGCGTTCGAGGTGTTGGACGAGCAGGGCCAGGAGAAGGTGAGCGTCCGGGAGGTGGCGCGCCGGGCGGGGGTGTCGGCGGGGGCGCCGTTCCGGCACTTCGCCGACCGGCAGGCGCTGTTGACCGCGGTGGCGGACCGGGTGCTGGCGGACTTCGAGCGCTGGCAGGAGGCGCAGGTGGCGGCCGCGGAGGCGGCCGGCGGGTCGGCGATGCGGGCGCTCGGGCTGGGGTTCGTCCGGTACGCGCTGCGCCATCCGCGGCGGTTCGAGCTGGTGCGCTCGCGGGTGTTCACGGCCACCCGGGACCCGGAACTGCGGGAGCAGCTGGACGGGATGGACCGGGCGTTCGCCGGGCTGATCGTGGCGGACCAGCAGGCGGGCCGGCTGGGGCCCGGTGATCCGGAGCTGGTGCTGCTGTCCGGGCAGGCGCTGGTGTACGGGCTGGCGCAGATGATCGTGGACGGGTACCTGCCGGCGGAGAAGGCGGAGGAGCTGGCCGTCCAGGTGCTCGACACCTTCCGCGATGGGATCGCCAACAGGCCGGAGCAGTAGTGGAATTGTGGCTGTAGCGAGCCTTGACCGGCCTGGTGCGCGCTGATGTAATCACCGATTACATGAGTGCGGATACGGGGAGGCGCAGATGTCGTTGTTCGCCAAACCGCGGCCGGGCTACACCACTGCCGGTGCCACCGGCGACACCGTGGTGCTGCTGATCGGCATGCGGATCAACCGCTTCTGGGCCCTGCACCACTGGGGCCCGGTGATGTACGCGATGCTCCGGATGCTGCGCGAGCTGCGCCGCAGCCCCGAACGCGGTCTGCGCGGCCGCATCCTGCTCACCGCCTCGCCGCGCACCTACTACGTCGTCCAGTACTGGGAGTCCAAGGAGCACCTGTACCGCTACGCGAGCGCGCCGGACGGCCTCCACCACACCGTGTGGGGCATCGCCAACCGCAAGGTGCGGGAGGGGAAGCTGCGTGGGCACGTCGGGCTCTGGCACGAGACCTACGTCGTCCCGGAGGGCGGCTACGAGTCGATCTACTTCGACATGCCGCCGTTCGGCCTGGCCGGCGCCACCGGCCAGCTGCCGGTGGAGGAGCGCGGACGGCACGCCGCCCAGCGTCTGGCCTACCGGTCGAGCGGGAGCGAGACCGGCGGGGCGGGGGAGCCGAGCGGCGCCGGGAAGCGGGTCGGCGAGGCGGCGGTGGGGGACGGCGTGGCGGGCGCGTAGGTGTGGCCACCGCCGGTCGGCGCGCTGTCGGGCGAGTCCGGCCCCATGGCGATCGCCAGGTGGATCCACGGCCCGATCACCACCAGCGCGCCCGTCGCCACCAAGGCCAGTACTCCCAGCGCGACCTTCTTCACCGTTGCCTCCCCGTTCCTCGTTCGCGGCGTGATCACGTTAGGAGGACCGGTCGACCGGACGCCTGAGTACGGGTACTCAACGGCTACTCGAGGAGTGTCGTGAGTCGTCCGACCACCCGGGCGTGAGAGCGTCGGGGGATGGTCGATCAGGGCGGCGCCGCGCGGCCGGCGCGGGTGGTGCACGAGGTGCCGTACCGGGCGCAGTGGGAGTCCGCGGAGCTGGTCCGGGAGATCGTGGACGGGCAGCTGGACGCGGCGCGGGACCCGCGGTGGGGCCAGTCGGGGGCGGCCAGCGCGGAGGAGTACGCCTGGTGGTCCTGGCGACTGTGCGGGGTGGCCTGTCTGAGGATGGCGCTGGAGCACTGGTGGGGGGTGACCCCGACGGCGATGGCGCTGGCCGCCGAGTGCGTGGCGGCGGGCGCGTACGTGAGGGACGGCGAGAGCCTGCGCGGGCTGGTCCACGCGCCGTTCGTCGACTACGTCCGGCGGCGCTGGGGACTGGTCGCGCACGCGCGGGAGTTGACGCCCGGGGAGGTGGCGGCCGAGGTGGTCGACGGGCGGCTGGTGATGCTCTCGGTGCACCCGACGATCCGGGAGCCGCACGGGCCGGAGCCGGTCCGGCGCGGCGGCCACCTGGTGCTGGCGGTGGGCGCCACGGACACCGCGCTGCTGATCCACAACCCCTCCGGTTTCCCGGAGGAGTCGCAGGCCTTCGCGCGGGTGCCGTGGCGCTCGTTCGGGCACTTCTACGCCGGGCGGGGGATCGTGCTCGGCCCGCCCGGCGCGGGGGAGCGTCAGGTGTTGTCCGGCAACCCGACCGGGTAGAACGGCAGGCTGCTCCGACAGAGCGCCGAGATCGGCTTCAACGCGGCGGCCAGCTCGTCCAGTTCGGCGCGGGGGTAGCCCTCCCAGACCCGGGCGGCGGCCAGGTCGGTGGCCGCCTCCAGACCCTGGTGGTGGATCCGGCCGAGCTCGGTCACCGTGCCGGCCGCGGTCAGCCAGCCGCGCTCGACCAGGCGCTCGGCGGCCGCCTCCCACTCGGCGTCCGTCCAGCCGCGCACCGGCTGGAGCTGCTCACGCCGCATGTCCATCGCACAGCGGATCACCAGCGCCTCGCAGCCGTCCAGCCCGGAGGCCACCAGCGCGGCCACATGGCCGTCGCCGCGGTGCTCGCGCATCACGGTGGCGGCCTGCCAGAGCCGCTCGTACAGCCCGGTCGGCCGGGGGAGCGCGGCGTTGGCGGCGGCCAGCACCCGGCCGGCGCAGTCCAGGCGGGCCGCGGCCTGCTCCAGCGTCTCGACCGCCCGCTCGACCTGCGCCTGGTCCACGTGCTCCAGCAGCCGGGCCAGCGCCGCCGCCGAGCCCTTCAGCCGGGCGGCCAGCGTCTCCTCCGGGCCGGCCAGCTCCCACACCGCGGGCAGCGCCCGCTCCACCATCGCCGGCGCGAAGTTGAAGAACGCGGCGATCACCGGCGGTGCGTCCACCGCGCCCAGCGGGGCCGAGCGGCCGGCGAAGTAGCCGCGCCAGAAGCCGCGCAATCCGGCCGCCTCGAAGGTCTCGCGGCTCTCGGGCTGGAAGTAGGTGACGGCGTGCACCGGCTCGAAGAGCCACCAGAGCGCGCGGGCGGGGTGGACGAGATCGGCCATCGTGAGCCTTCCTCGGACAGAGCTCCGGGCGGGCGCGGGGAGCTCGACTGGTCGGGACGGCCCGGCGGATGCCCGGGCGGCGCGGTGCCGGTGCCGCTCGGGCGGACGCGCGGGCCGCTCAAGTGCTGATGACCACGGTGGCGGGCCCGGTAACCCCGTACGGCGTGTGATGACGGTCACGCGGGGGCGTGTGCGCGGGGGCCGGTTACCGGTCCACCGGCGGCATCGCGAGCGGGTTGATCGGCATCTGCTCGCGACAGAGCGCGGCGATCGGCTTCAGGACGGCGGTCAGGCGGTCGAGTTCGGCCTGCGGGAGGCCCTCCCACAGCCGGCCGGCGGCCAGGTCGGTGGCGGCTTCGACGGACCGGTGCCGGATCCGACCGAGCTCGGTGACCGCCCCCTCCGCCGTCAGCCAGCCCCGCTCGACCAGCCGTGTCGCGGCGGCCTTCCACTCCTCGTCCGTCCACCCGCGCAGCGGCTGGAGCACCTCGCGGCTGGCGTCCAGCGCGCAGTGGAGCACCGGTGCCTCACAACCGTCCAGGCCCGCCGCGACCAGCGCGGCCACATGGCCGTCCCCGCGGTGCTCGCGCAGCACGGCCGCGGCCTGCCACAGCCGTCCGTACACGTCCACGGGCCGGGGGAGCGCGGCGTTGGCGGCGGCCAGCACCCGGCCGGCGCAGTCCAGCCGGGCCGCCGCCTCCTCCAGCGCGGTCGCCGCCGACTCGATCTGCTCGGGCCTCACCGGCGCCAGCAGCCGGGTCAGTGCCGCCGCCGAGCCCTTCAGCCGGGCAGCCAGCGCCTGCTCGGGGCTCGCGTGCGCCCACACCGCGGGCAGCGCCCGCTCCACCATCGTCGGGGCGAAGTTGAAGAACGCGGCGATCACCGGCGGTGCGTCCACCGCGCCCAGCGGGGCCGAGCGGCCGGCGAAGTAGCCGCGCCAGCCGCCGTCCAGCCCGGCCGCCTCGAAGGCTGCCCGGCTCTCGGGCTGGAGGAAGGTGACGGCGTACACCGGCTCGAAGAGCCACCAGAGCGCGCGGGCGGGGTGGACGGGATCGGACATCGGGAGACCTTCCTCGCAGGAGCCTGCCGGCTGAACGGGGACGGCCCGGTGGGCACCGGGGGCCGCTCGAGTGCTGATGACCACGGTGGTGGGCCCGGTAACCCCGTACGGCGTGTGATGACGGTCACGTGGGGGCCGGGGGGTGCGGTCGGCGGCGGCGCGGCGCGAGATGATGGGGCGAGGTGCCCGCCGACCGGGTGCCCCGCCCTCGCAAGCCCCTCGCACGAAGGTAGTCGGCCATGCCCCAGATCAGCCCCAGCATCCTCTCCGCCGACTTCGCCCGGCTCGCCGACGAGGCCGAGGCCGTCCGGGGCTCCGACTGGCTGCACGTGGACGTCATGGACAACCACTTCGTGCCCAACCTGACCCTGGGCGTCCCGGTGGTCGAGTCGCTCGCCCGGGCCACCGACATCCCGCTCGACTGCCACCTGATGATCGAGGACCCGGACCGCTGGGCCCCGCAGTTCGTGGAGGCCGGGGCCGGCTCGATCACCTTCCACGTCGAGGCCGCCGCCGCGCCCGTCCGCCTCGCCCGCGAGATCCGCGCCAAGGGCGCCCGCGCCTCGATGGCGCTCAAGCCCGGCACCCCGATCGAGCCGTACGAGGATCTGCTGCCCGAGCTCGACATGCTGCTGATCATGACGGTCGAGCCCGGCTTCGGCGGCCAGGCCTTCCTGGACATCATGCTGCCGAAGATCCGCCGCACCCGGGAGCTGATCGCCAAGCACGACCTGGAGCTGTGGCTGCAGGTCGACGGCGGCGTCTCGGCCTCCACCATCGAGCGCTGCGCCGAGGCCGGCGCCGACGTGTTCGTGGCCGGTTCGGCGGTGTACGGGGCCGAGGACCCGGCCGAGGCCGTCCGCAACCTGCGCGAGCTGGCCGCCAAGGCGAGCGCGGACGCCTGGTGGGCCTGCGAGCACTGACGTCCTGCTCCTCGCGGCACCGCTGACTCTGGCACCGCCGGATGGCCGGGCGCGGGTGGAGGAACGTCGCACCGTGATGGATGATCGGTGACGACGCACCCCTCTCCGCCCGGCCTTCCTCGTACGGTGGTGGAACCGCGATGAGCAACCTCGACCTCAAGCCCGCCCAGACCAGTTGCGGCCGCGAGGCCAGCCACGGCCCGGTGAAGGATCTGCTGACGGGCCGTCAAGTCCCGCTCGGTGAGAGCACGGTGGTCCGCCGGCTACTGCCCAACCTGGGCCGCCGGATGGTCGGCGCCTGGTGCTTCGTGGACCACTACGGCCCGGACGACATCGCCGACCAGCCCGGCATGCAGGTCCCGCCGCACCCGCACATGGGCCTGCAGACGGTCAGCTGGCTGCACCAGGGCGAGGTGCTGCACCGCGACAGCCTGGGCAGCCTGCAGACCGTCCGGCCGTACGAACTGGGCCTGATGACCTCGGGCCGGGCGATCTCCCACTCCGAGGAGTCCCCGCACCCGCACGCCCGCTACCTGCACGGCGCCCAGCTCTGGGTCGCCCTGCCGGACGCGCACCGGCACGCCGCCCCCGCCTTCGAGCACCACCCCGACCTGCCCGTGGTCACCGCCCCTGGCCTGCGGGCCACCGTCATCCTCGGCACCCTGGACACCGCCACCTCGCCCGGCACCACCTACAGCCCGCTGGTCGGCGCCGACCTGGCCCTCGCGGAGGGCGCGGACCTCAAGCTCCCGCTCGTCCCCGAGTTCGAGTACACCGTCCTCGCCATGACGGGCCGCATCGACGTCGACGGCGTCCCGGTCGAACCCGGCTCGATGCTCTACCTCGGCTGCGGCCGCCCCGAACTCCCCCTCCTCGCCCGCTCCGACGCCTCGGTGCTGCTCCTCGGCGGCGAGCCCTTCGAGGAACGGATCGTCATGTGGTGGAACTTCATCGGCCGCTCCGGTGACGACATCGCCCGGGCCCGCGCCGACTGGATGGCGGGCACCCGCTTCGGCGAGGTCCACGGCTATGCCGGCAACCGCCTCCCCGCCCCGGAACTCCCGGCGGCGCCGCTGAAGCCCCGGGGGCGCCAGCGCTGACCCGGTCTTTTGTCCCCGGCGAAGCCAAGACGGACTTGACCGTTGTCAGGCGGCTCGTTCCTGGCGCTGCGAGCGGGAGTGAGCAGCTTCGGACTGGTGGACGAGTGAGCCTGGCCATTCCTGTCTGTGTCTGGGTTCGGCAAGGTCTGGCAGGATTGATGCTGACCTTTCACTGACTTTTCTGACGGACCGACCGTGGAACGCTATTCGGCGACGTAGGTGCGCCCGATCCAGACGTAGACCCGGCATGGGTGGTCACCGTGCAACTCGCTCTCGGCGGTGGGCTCGTAGTGGTCGTAATAATTTCCCTGAAAGACCTTGACCTTTTCCGTCAGATCCTCGACGCGCCGGTATTCCGTCCGGGGTGACAAACCCTTGGGCCCGCCGCGCAGTAGTGCATTGAACCTCTCGGTGGACGTCAAAACCGCTCCTCCTCGATACAAAGACACTCGCATGACTGGTCGTGTCAGGCGCCGAGCTTAACCGTGACCCGCAGGGTGGTGAACCCCTATGACGGCCCCTAGGAATTCGACCGGGTGAGGGGTTGCGGGTTGTCGGTTTGGGCGGAAATCTTGGTGAGCGACCTTGTGTGCGGCCGATCGTAGTCGCCGAGTGGGCAGGGTTTGCAGTAGAGAGGAAGCGAGACGGGCATGACCGAGACGGCTGACCACGATCTGTGGCTGCGGCGTTACCACCCGGCTGAGCACAGTAAGGTGCGGTTGGTCTGCTTCCCGCACGCGGGAGGATCGGCGAGCTTCTACTTCCCCGTCTCTGCCGTGCTCTCGCCGAGGATCGATGTGCTGGCGGTGCAGTACCCAGGCCGGCAGGACCGGCGGCTGGAGCCTTGCGTCGACGACGTCCCCGCCATGGCCGACCGGATCTTCCGGGCTACGGACATCTGGGATGACGGGCCACTCGCTCTGTTCGGGCACAGCATGGGCGCGGTGCTTGCTTTCGAGGTCGCGCGAAGGATCGAGCGCGAGCTCGGTGTGACGCCCGTCCGCTTGTTCGCCTCGGGAAGGCGGGCTCCGTCGTGCACCCGTGACGAGACGGTGCACCTCAGGGATGATGACGGCATCGTCCAGGAGCTGCAGCTGCTGAGCGGGACCGACGCCCGGGTCCTCGGGGACGAGGAACTGCTGCGCATGGTCCTGCCGGCGATCCGCAGCGACTACCGGGCGATCGAGACCTACCGCTGCGACGACGGCGCCGCCGTGGCCTGCCCTGTCACCGTGCTGACCGGCGACGCCGATCCCAGGACCTCGATGGGCGAGGCCCAGGCTTGGCGCGACCACACCTCGGGGGAGTTCGACCTGGAGGTCCTCCCTGGCGGTCACTTCTTCCTCGCGGCGCAGCAGGAGGCCGTCCTGAAGGTGATCGGTGAGCGGCTCACCCCGGTCGCGGCCTCCTAGTACTCCAGCCGCGCTTCTCCATTCCTGCTGGTCAACGCTCTGGGAGTGGGGAGTGTAGTGGTTCGGAGGAGTGTGGGGGACGGTCTTGGCCGGACCGTCCCACCATCGGGTGACCGCGCCGCATGTAGTGGCAGCGGCGGGCTTGTGCCTGGTGTCGGCGGGACCAGCTCAGTGCGTGGCCGCGGTCCGGAGCACGGTGGCGGGGTCCAGTTGCCAGCAGACGGCGAATCTCGGCCGGTGTGAGGTCCACGAGGTCGGGCGTGTCCCGTTCGGTGCCCCCTTTCCGCGTTCCTGGCAGGCCATTACGGCCAGGAACGCGTGGGAGTACTCGGCGGGTGCGTCCTCACCGGGAGGCCACTCGACCAGCAGGGTCTCGGTCGGCAGGACGCCGTCCCAGGCGGTGCTTCCGCCCGCGGCGGCCGCGAGCGTCCGGGGGATCTTCCCCGCCGGTCTCACCTGCAGGACGCGGAAACGCGAGCGCATCGCCCCGCGGCTGCCCTGGCGCCAGGTGACCTGCCGAGTTGCCCGGCGCCCGCCCTCGGTGGCGAGTTCGTGCAGAGCGACGGAGTCGGTGCGGTAGCGGGGCAGTGTCCTGCGCCCGGCGCCGCCGTAGGCGGGCGCCACCGGTTCGGCGTCGTGGGGGGGGGGGAGGGGGGGGGCGCCCGCACCCCAACACCCAACACCACCGACTCGCCACTCTGCGACC
>NZ_JBHTTU010000085.1:0-11597 GCF_042794375.1 Kitasatospora sp. NPDC056531
ACGTGGTCCAGCAGCGCGTACAGCCCCGAACCGCCGATCACACCCAGCTCGGCCCACGGCTCTTCCTGATGCACCGTCATCTCTACCGCCTCTCAGAGGAAGAACGTCCCGGCCACTGTAGGAGCCGGCCGCGGCAGGCTCCGTAAGTCGGAGCCTTACGATTCGCGGACGCCGTACGCGAGCGCAGGCCCGCCGTACCGCCGGTGCTTGCCGCTCATCGCGGCTCGCGTCGCCCGGTTCGACGGGCAGCGCGCAGCCTGAGCGCCAGAGCGACGGCCGCCGCGCCGAACAGGATCCCGGTGATCGCGAGCCATCGGCCGAGGTAGACCTCCTCCGACAGCCCGGTGGCTCCCGGGTAGGGCTCGGACAGGTCGAGGACGAGCGGGAACCAGACGAGTAGCAGGAGACCGGAGAGGAAGGCCGGTACGCGGAGGTAGTTGATCCACTCGACCGCGGCGGCCCGCTCCCGGCGGTGGCGGAGCACGGCCCGGGCCGAGAGGTCGGCGAGTGAGTACAGCGGCAGCAGGATCAGGTCGTGGGCGACGGCCGCGCCGACGAACCAGATCGCCACCGCGAGAGCCCGGTCGGCCACGAGTCGCTCGACGGCGTAGCCGGTGAGCGCGAGCGACGCGAGGAGGACGAGCAGGTGCATCGGGCCGGCGCCGTACCAGCGGGTGAGCCGGGCGAGTCGGGCCATGGTCACGTCCTGAAGGTGAGTCGGCGGACCCATTTGGTGTTGTTCACACCGGGGTTGGCGGGGACGATGATCCGGGCGGGATAGCCGTGGTCGAGGGAGAGGTCGGCTCCGTTGACCCTGAGGGCGAGGAGGGAGCGGAGGTCGCGGATCTGGTTGCCGCGCAGCACCACGGAGCTGTAGGGACCGGGTGGTTGGACCGACTCCACCAGCACGCTCGACGCCTCGGGCAGACCGGCCATGGCGGCGAGGTCGGCGAGCCGGAGTCCGCTCCAGTGCTGGTCCGCGGTGGACCAGCCCTCCACGCAGGCGATCGGCAGCCAGGCCGACTGCTGCGAGATCGCGAGCAGTTGCTCACGGGAGAAGGACCGCACCGCACCGGCGCCGTACAGCTCCAGCCGCCAGTCCGGGCCGACCATCGCCGACGAGACGCCGACGGCGGCGGCCGTCTTGTTGATCTGGAAGCCGTTCGGACCGTCCCCCGGTTCGCGGTTGTGGGGTGCCAGCAGTGCGGTGGTCCGGAGCCGGCCGCCGATGCTCTGCCCCGCGGTGACCGCGAACAGGACCAGGGACCCTGCGCCCACCAGCGCGAGCGCGCCGCGCCGGGCGATCGTCGGGGCGGCGGGGGCGAGCGCCACCAGGCCGTCGGCGTCGGGCGGCTCGGGCCTGGTGTCGGCGAGGCCGGTCCGCAACTCCCCCAGCAGCGAACGCGACTTCAGGGCTCGGACCATCGTTGCCAGCTTGAGGGCCACGTGGACGGCGAACGCCGCGATGAACACCCACGCGCCGTAGAAGTGGAGGGTGTAGAAGGACCCCGGGAAGACGTAGTGGAGCTGGATGTTGAGGATCCCGGTCACGAATTCGAAGACGACCCCGCCGACCAGCATCAGCAGCGACAGCCGCTCCAGCGCGTGGGCGGCGCTGCGCACGGGCGGCCACTCGAAGAGCTTCGGAATCACCGACCACAGCTTGGCCAGCACCACCGGCACCAGGGTCACGCCGAGCGTCACGTGCACGCCCTGGGTGAGCCGGTACAGCCAGGACGGGTGGGTGGGCCAGTCGAAGAGGTAGAAGCCCAGCACGCCCTTGCCCGGGGTCTGGTCGTTGAGCAGGCCGAGGTCCGGGTTGTACGCGGCATAGGACAGGGCCCCGGTCACGAAGAGGACCGGGAGCCCGACGAGCAGCACCAGCCCGAACACCGACGTCAGCCAGGGCCCCCGGATCGGACTGCGCCAGAACCCCGGGCGGAACGGTCCGGGCGGTGCGGGCGCCTGCCCGAGCCCGCGGGAGAACGCCGACAGTCGGACACCCACCGCGGCACGGGTCCGTCCGACGACCCGGACCGCGCCGCGCCAGGTGCTGCCACCGGCCCGGGTGAGGCGCCGCAGCGGATCGGCGGCGCGCCGCCACCGGCTTCTCCCACGCGATCCACCACCACGCCGAGCCCCGACCACCCGCCACCTCCGACCCGGCCCCCACTGTGGCAGCGCGGTTCACCGGTTCCCTGCCGAACGGAAGAGCCGGCGGTCGCCGGCTCTGCGCACAGCCACGGTCAGGACCGGTCGACGCGCGCCCGCCGGACAGCCAACCACCAGCGGCGGACCCGTCCCGGTGAAGCCGAACCCGACCGACGAGAACATCACCCGGACGGACGTGCCTCGGGTCACGGACACCTGGAAGCCGCGCACCCGCCCGCGGGGCTTCAGCGGCGCGACGGGGGGGGCGGCCCGCGCGGCCGGGACGCGTTCAGCGGGCCGCGGTGGGCGGCGGCAGCCGCAGGCCCGCGAGGTCCGGGGGTACGGCGGAGTCGGGGCGGAAGAACGGGGCGGACTCCCCGTCGGTCGCGGTGGCGGGAGCGTCGGTGAGTCGGAAGCGGTCCCGCAGCCGACCGTAGAAGTCGGTGGGCTGGAGACGGATGAGCCGCACGCGTTGCGGGGCGCGGTAGACGCCGATCCAGTCTCCGGGGTCGATGATCCCCCGCAGCTGGCCGTCGATGCTGACCGCGGCGCGACCGGAGTGCGGCAGGATGCGCAGCGCGATCGGTTCGTCGGGAGCGGCGACGACGGTGCGGTTGAAGGTCATGTGGGCGGCGATCGGGGTGAACACCACCGCGTCCATGTGCGGCGAGAGCACGGGGCCGCCGGCGGCGAAGCTGTACGCGGTCGAGCCGGTGGGCGTTGCGACCACGAGGGCGTCGGCCGAGTAGGCGGCGAGCAGCCTGCCGGCGATGTAGACGCCCGCGCTGATCTGGTGGTCCCGGGCGAGCTTCTCCACCACCACGTCGTTGAGGGCGTTGACGTCCAAGGGCAGGCCCCAGCCGTCGCCCACGGTGTGCTCCGGCCGCACCTGCGGTGACGGCAGGGCGGGGCCGCGTCCGTAGCAGAGGAAGGCCTCCATCTCCGCGGGCACCTCCGGCGGCCTGGAGGCGCGCATGGTCAGCGTCATCCGCTCCTCGACCGGGGCGCGGTCGGCGTGGACGGCGTCGAGGGCGACGGTGATGTCGCAGGCCGGCACCTCGGTGAGGAAACCGACCTTTCCCAGGTCGATACCGAGCACGCTGGCTCCGGTCTTCACGGCGATCCGGGCGCCGCGCAGGAAGGTCCCGTCCCCGCCGAGGGTGACGACCAGGTCCGGGTCCCCGGCGGCGCGGGCCTCGTCGCGGCCGGAGCCGCGCCGTCGGTCCTGCGCCCAGACGTCGACCTCGGCGCAGGGGACGTCGTGCGCCTCACACCAGGCGTGCACGGCGCGGGCGGCCTCGCGGGCAGCGCCGCGGCCCTGGTGGACGACCAGTCCGACGCGGTGCACGGGCATGGAGGACCTCGTCTTGTCGCCACGTTGCGACGGCTCTGCCCGCCGGGGTGCAGTGGCCGCGCTCTTACCCGACCCATGGTGGGGCCTCGGCGGGCGATCGGCTCGCCGGGACGGGACCGTCGGCGGCCGGCCGGATCGGCCGTTGCGGGCGCGCGTTCCATGCGTGGGAGCGAGCGGTCAGCGGTCCTCGGGGCCTTCGGGGTGGCTCAGCTCTGGACGATGGCCGGGTCTTGGGCCCGGCCGTGGGTGTGGTCGTGGGCCCGGTCGTACGCGGGGAGGAGCGGGTAGTCGGTGTATCCCGCGGGGCCGGCGGCGTAGACGGTGCTCCAGTCGATGTCCGCGAGCGGGGCGCCGGCGGCCAGGCGGGCCGGCAGGTCGGGGTTGGCGATGAACGGGCGGCCGAACGCGATGACATCGGCCAGGCCGGTCTCGATCAGGCGGGCGCCGCGTTCGCCGGTCATGTCGGTGTTGGCGATCAGCGTCCCGTCGAACAGTGGGCGGAAGTGGGCGAACATGCCGTCACCGGCCAGGTCCTGGAGCGGAGTTCCGGTGAAGTCGTGGGTGGCACCCATCAGCAGCAGGTGCGACAGGCCCGTCAGGCGGGCGACGACGTACTCGGCGGCGGGCAGGGTCTCGTCGTTGGCCTGGAACGGACCGGATTCGTGCATCGGGCTCAGCTTGATCCCGGTGCGCTCCGGGCCGACGGCGGTGGCGACCGCGTCGACGATCTCCAGGGTCAGGCGGGCCCGGTTCTCGATCGACCCGCCGTAGGCGTCCGTGCGCAGGTTGGTGGCCTTGTTGAGGAACTGCGCCGGCAGGTACAGGAAGTTCGCCAGGATCTGCACGCCGTCGAATCCCGCCGCGATCGCGTTGCGGGCGGCGGTCGCGTAGTCGGCCACGGTCCGGCGGATCTCGGCTACGGACATCTCCCTCGGGGTGACCGTCGGCACCCGACCGGCCGCGGTGACGCTGCGCTGGACGGGGTCGACGGCCGACGCGGACACCGGGAGCGCCCCGGCGCGCAGGTCCGGGTGCGAGATGGAGCCGGTGTGCCACAGCTGGGCGATCATCCGGCCGCCCGCGGCGTGCACGGCCTCGGTCACCCGCCGCCAGCCGGCTACCTGCTCCCCGCTCCACAGCCCGGGCGTGTCGTGCCAGCCGAAGCCGTCCGGGCTGACCGCGGTGGCCTCCCCCACGATCACCCCCGCCGCGGCGCGCTGGGCGTAGTAGGCGGCGTGCAGTTCGGTCGGCACGTGGCCGGGGTTGTCGGCGCGCATCCGGGTCAGCGGGGCCATCGCGATCCGGTTCGGCAGCTCCAGGTCGCCCATGCGGACCGGCGTGAACAACGGTGCGGGATTCATGGAGGTCTCCTTCCATCGCCCATCACGATGTCGGTCAACATTGTTCTACGCCCGCCGCCGCTCATTGTCAATGTCAATCGACATCGTCTAGCCTTGACAGACAGAAGGAGGTGCCCGCATGGGGGTGTCCAGGGAGAAGGCGGCGCAGAACCGCAGGGCGATCGTGGCAGCCGCCGAGACGCTGTTCCGCGAACGCGGCGTCGAGGCCGTCGGGCTGGTCGAGCTGATGGCGGCCGCCGGCATGACCCGCGGCGGCTTCTACAACCACTTCGCCTCCAAGGCGGCCCTGGTGGACGAGGTCGTCGCCGGATCCATGGCGAAGGGGGAGGAAAACCTCGCCGCCCTCCTGGAGCACTCCCGGCAGCAGGGCCAGGACCTGCTGGACGGCCAGATCGACTGGTACCTGTCCCCCGAGCACCGCGCCGACGTCGACCACGGCTGCCCCAACGCCGGATTCCTCGGCGACGCCCCCCGGCTCCACGAGGAGGCCCGCACCGACTACACGGCCGGGCTGACCGCCAACATGCGGATCTTCGCCCGCGCCGTCCAGGAAGCCACCGGCCTGAGTGAACCGGACGCCTGGCGGCGCGCGCTGGCCCTGTTCAGCCAGATGGCGGGCGCACTGCTGCTCGCCCGCGCGGTCGCCTCCACCGATCCGGACCTCTCCGACCAGGTACTCGCCGCCGCCCGGGAGGACCTGCGCGCCCGGGCCCACCAGCCCTGACCTCGGGCATCACCGCCCGACGGGGACGTGGAGAAGGTCACCGGCCGGAAGCCGACCACCTTCCGCGAGTTGGTCCGTGTGGGGCATGACCACCCGCGAAACCGTCATCGGCGTCCAGGACCCCCAGCACGCCATCGCCTATCACGAGGCCGTCGCCCCGCACACCACCAACGCCGCCCGCCTGCTCGGCGAAGAGCATCCACGCGGCACCCTCGCCCCCGGCCGCCTCGCCGACCTCACCGTCTGCGAGCGAGACCCCGCCGTCTGCCCGGCCGAGGGCCTGCGCGACCTCGACCCCACCCACACCCTGGACTCTCAGGTTGCCGTCTCACCCTGCAGCAGCTCGGGACCGTCCGGCCGCCGCGGCTACGACGGCCAACCGGCGCCCCGGGAACGGGAGGTGGCCGAACCACTCAACCGTGGAACGGCCAACCGCGACATCGCCCGGGCCCCGGTCGGGCGGCGAAGGTCGATTCCCTCGTTTCCCTCGTTTCGGAGCGGTCCTCCGATCCCGCGGGACTGACCGATCCGCACCGCGGACGGGGCCTCTGTCAGGCGTTCCTGCCGCGTGCGGCCACCCGCCAGCGGTCCACGAGCCTGCCGCCGCTGACCACGGCGACGTCGTCGACGAGGTTCACCGCCACACAGACGTGGTTGGGGATCACGCGCAGCCGCTCGCCGAGCGCGGGAAGGTCGCTGTCGGCGGGCCAGACCACTGTGGCGTGGTGTTCGGACAGCGCCGTGATACGGGCTTCGGGGTGGTCCATGAGCCGGCCGAAGCCCGTCGTCCATGCGGGTCGGTCGCCGCCGAGGACCTTGCTGCCCGCGTCCAGGACCACCCGCCGGGGTGTGGCGCCGTCCCCTTCGTGCCGGCTGACGACGGTCGCCGCCACCGTCAACGCGATGTCCTCGATGGAGCACCGGCCGAGTTCGAACTGCTGGGCGTCGCCGAACACGTAGACGCCCGGCCGCGCCTCCGTGATCGACGAGGTCCCGGTCAGCTCCGCGGTGGGCGTGGAGCCGCCGCTCACCCGCGTGACCTCGAAACCCGCGGCGACCAGCAGTTCGACGGCCTCCGCGAGCGCCTTCTCCTCCTCCACGGCCGCCTTCGCGGGCATCTGCGGTGCGTAGCCGTGGCCCGGGAAGGTGAACACGCCCCCGACCCGGAGCCCGGCGCGGGCCGCCGCCCGAGCCACCTCCACGGCCTGCGCCGGGCTGACACCGCTGCGGTGGTGGCCACTGTCGATCTCCACCAGGACCTCGATGTCGCCGGCCGCGTCCCCGAGGTGCCGACCCGCCGCCTCGGCCGCTTCGACGGAGTCCGTCCCGATCGCGATCCTGGCCCCGGTGCCGAGTCGGCGTAGCCGTTCCGCCTGCCGGGGCACGATCCAGAGCGGATAGGCGATGAAGAGGTCGGTGACGCCGTGCTCGGCGAAGACCTCGGCCTCCCCGATGGTCGCCACCGTCAGCCCGACCGCCCCGGCCGCGAGCTGTCGCGCGGCGATCTCCGGCATCTTGTGGGTCTTCGCGTGCGGGCGCAGCCGCAGGCCCTTGGCCCGAAGCGCGGTTGCCATGCGCTCGATGTTCCGCTCCAGCACGTCCAGATCGACCATGATGTCCGGGGTGTCGACCTCCACCGGGATTCTGGGCATCTGCTTCCTTTCGACTCGAATCGCGCCGCTATTCTCGCTCCACCGAGACCGGTTCGAGCAACCCGTACGGGGCTGCGGCGAAGGCGGCGGGCGCGGCGGGCACCGGAGTGATGGTCCCGGCGGCGGCGAGGGGCCCGCGCCCATGTCGGCGGCGCCGCATCGGATCCGTCCGCGGCGATGAGCCGTACCGCCTTCCTGCCACCCGACGCCCGCGCCGCCGACAGCCACTGACGACGCGGTCCGGCTCCGCCCGACTCCGTCGGATCGAGGCGTCCGACGGCTCCCACTCCGTCACATGCCCGGCGGGTTCTGGCCCAGGTAGCGAAGGCTCTGTTTGAGGTAGGCCCGTGGGTTGGTGGCCAGATGGCGGGCCCAGCTGGGCTTGGTCTCGCCGCGCAGGTGGGCGTAGCAGGCCAGCGCGTAGCCGAACATCTGCTCGGTCAGGTAGCCGAGCCGCGAGTACGACCAGCCGTGGTTGCTCTGGCTGAAGTTGAAGGCGGAGTTGGCGGTGAAGATCCCGAGGCCGAAATAGACCGTCAGCAGATCGGTGAGTGGTTCGTGGTCGCGCCGGTCCGTGGAGATGCGCTGCTCGTCGAGGAGGCGGACGTGGCCCAGCTCGTGGGCGATGGTGGCGACGAGGGCGACCGGACGGGCGGCTTGGCGCTGGTCGATGGCGATCACCGGGCGCCCGTTCTCACGCCGGTAGTGCCCGGCGGCGGAGCGGGACTTGTGGTCGAGTCGGAGGCCGGCGACCATGACCTGCTCGCCGTCGTCCGGCTCGATCTCAATCGTCAGGCGGTTGGGCGCCACCTCCAGGTATCCACAGAGCTGGGCGATCATGCTCCGGATGTCCTCGTCGGAGCCCTCGTACGGTCCCGGGAAGAATTCGGCGGTCGGCAGGACCGGAGCACGGTTCAGCACGTCACGGCCGAACTCGGCTGTCAGCCAGGCCATGGACCCCTCTATCCAGACCCGTTCGTCCGGCCCGACCGGGCACTTCGGCGAGAACAACGCCATGACACCCCCCAGTGATCACGGCCATCATGCAGCACGAGCGGGCAGCGGTGACGACCGCCCTGGTCAGACCGGCCTCCCCAGCCGACGCCAGCGCCACTTGTCAGCCCGATGCCCGGCGGCCGACCGGGAGTGGTCCCGAACGGCCGCGGGGGACGGTCAGAGCGGCAGGCCCTGCCAATCGCCGTAAGTGGTGGCCGTCGTGCCCGTCCAATTCCTTGCCATCGGGCTCTGTTTCCGGACGAGCCCGCTCCTTCGTCGACCTGCGCGTCAGCGGTGTCGGAGTCCGCGGCGAAGACCGAGCCGGTGAGACTTCCCGTGCCGCATGGACCGCGTGGACGGGAGCGGTGACGGGCCGTCCGGAGCGGACGGCCCGTCGGTGCGCGACGTGTCGGTCAGGGCGCGAGGTCGGACGGTGTCCGCCAGCTCACCAGACGGGCCCCGTCCGGTGGGAGGTCCACGACGTCCTGTCCGAAGACCCGGTTGATCGAGCTGCTCCCGTTCAGCGAGATGTCGGCGCCGTAGACGTGCAGGGACACCGCGCGACCGGTGCCGCCGTTGGACACCCGGTGGATGTCCTCGTCGGGCGGCAGCAGGAGCTGCACCCGGCCGGGAGAGCAGGTGGTCCGGCCGGACGGCACCAGCACCCTGCGACCGGATCTGGGGAGCCGCCACAGCCGGTACGCCTCGTCCACCTCGACGCCCTCCACCACACCTGACACGCACCAGGCGACATGGTCGTGAATCGGGGTGGACTGCCCGGGCAGCCAGGTCAGGGCCACCACGGAGTGCGTCCGTCCGGCGTGCAGCAGCCGCTGCGAGTAGCCGTCGGTGTCACCGGCGCACAGGTCGTCGGGAACGATCAGCCCGGCCCGCAGGTACTTACGCAGGGTGTCCGCGGTGAGCTGGGCGGTCAGGACGTCCGCGGCGCAGTAGCGCGCGAGGTCGGAGAGCAACTCGTCGAGGTTGGATCCCGGTTCCACGCTCTACCGCCCCACGCCGGTGAGCGCGCGGACCTCGAGCTCGGCGAAGCCACGCCCCTCCGCTTCCTCGTCCCGGCGGCGGCCGCCGGCCAGGGAACCGAGGACGGCGGCCGCGAAGCCGATCGGGATCGAGATGACCCCGGGGTTCTGCAGCGGGACCGGTGCGGTGGTGGTGCAGGAGATCAGCGCCGTGGCGTTGCCGACCTGCTTGCTGGACGCCTCCACCCCGCAGTCCTTCGCCTGGGCGGCCGTCAGCTTCACGGCGTGGACCGTGCCGCTCGCGCCGCCCCAGCAGATCGGGGAGAGCAGCACCAGGCCGATCGAGCTGACCAGGCCCGCGTAGATGCCGCACTTGGCGCCGAAGGTGGTGAAGCGCCTCCAGAACAGGGTCAGCAGGATCGCCGGCAGGTTGGCCGAGGCCGCGATGGCGAAGGCCAGCGCCACCAGGAACGCCACGTTGAGGTCCCTGGCGAAGATCGACAGGGCGACCGCGACCGCGCCGATGACCACGGCGGCGATCTTCGCCGTGACCAGCTCCTGCCGCTCCGTGGCCCTGCCCTTGCGGATGACGCTGGCGTACAGGTCATGGGCGAAGGACGACGACGAGGTCAGGGTGAGCCCGGCGACGACCGCGAGGATGGTGGCGAACGCCACCGCCGCGACGAAGGCGAGCATCAGGGAGCCGCCGGTGGTGCCCGCGCCACCGCCGAGGTGCTCGGCCAGCAGGGTGGCGGCGGTGTTGCCGGACGGATCCTTCTCCTTGATCGTCGCCGTGCCGACCAGCGCGGCCGCGCCGAAGCCGAGCACCAGGGTCATCAGGTAGAAGACCCCGATGATGCCGATCGCCCAGTTCACCGACTTGCGCGCGTCGCGGCCGGTCGGGACGGTGTAGAAGCGCACCAGCACGTGCGGCAGCGCCGCGGTGCCCAGCACCAGGGCGACGCCGAGGCTGACCAGGTCGAGCTTCGACCAGCCGTCGGTCGACCCGTACTTCAGGCCGGGCTGCAGGAAGGCGTCGCCCTTCTTGGACGCAGTGGCGGCGTCCCCGAGCAGGTGACTGATGTCGAACCCGTACTTCGCCAGCACCCACAGGGTCATCACGGCCGCGCCGGCGATCAGCAGCACCGCCTTGACGATCTGCACCCAGGTGGTGCCCTTCATCCCGCCGACCACGACGTAGACGATCATCAGGGCACCGACCCCGACGATGGTCCAGATCTGCGCGGAGGCACCCTTGACGTCGAGCAGCTGCCCCACGATCGTGGCCGCGCCGACCATCTGCGCGATCAGGTAGAAGATCGAGACCACGATGGTCGACACGCCCGCGGCGGTCCGCATCGGCCCGCTGCGCAGCCGCGCGGCCAGCACGTCGGCCATGGTGAACCGCCCGGTGTTGCGCAGCAGTTCGGCGACCATCAGCAGCGCGACCAGCCAGGCGACCAGGAAGCCGATCGAGTAGAGGAACCCGTCGTACCCGGAGAGCGCGATGATCCCGGCGATGCCGAGGAAGGAGGCCGCCGACAGGTAGTCGCCCGAGATCGCGATCCCGTTCTGCAGCGCGGAGAACTGGCCGCCGCCGGTGTAGAAGCCGCCGGTGCCCCGGGTGCTCCGCCGTGCCCAGAGGGTGATGACGAGGGTCACCGCCACCAGGGCGACGAACAGGCCGATGGTCAGGCCCTTGTTCGATGCCGACTGCGCCGTTGCCGCGGCGAGCGGAAGGTGCTGTGTCATGCCTGGTTCTCCGTCACTTCCAGGTCGCCGCCGCGGCCGGCCGGGGCCGGGGCCGGGGCGATCGGACGGGACGCCGCCGCGCTCCGCAGGGCCGCGGCCAGCGGGTCCAGCCGCCGGGCGGCGAACCGGCCGTAGGCCAGGGCGATGCCGAAGGTCGAGACGAACTGCAGCAGTCCGAAGACCAGGGCCACGTTGATACTCCCGACGACCTTGGTCGCCATGAAGTCGCGGGCATAGGCCGAGCAGAGGACGTACGCCAGGAACCAGAGCAGGAACGCCGCCGTCACCGGGAACACGAACCTGCGGTAGGCGGCGCGCAACTCGGTGAATCGCGGATCGTCGCCGATCCGGGGTGTGTCACCCCGCGACGACGCGGCCGGGTCAATCATGGGAATCCTTCTGAGCAGTGCGGAACTTGCCGAAGGCCCGACCGTAGAAGTGCCCGGTAGACGAGCGATCAACGCGCGGTCAGCGACGGTCCCGGCCCGCTCAACGGGCCCTCGTCAGCCGTGGATCCGCTCCATCCAGGACTCGGGATCGGGGGGGGGAGGGGGGGGGGGGCCGTGCGAAGCGACCCCCGGACCAACCAGGCACCCGCCAAGGGGGACAACACTCTCAGTACATCCC
>NZ_JBHTTU010000085.1:11607-28030 GCF_042794375.1 Kitasatospora sp. NPDC056531
AAGAGGTAACAAAGGGGGGGGAGGGGGTGTCCCTGCCCCGCCAATTTTTCCTTTGTAGTTGGGGTTTCTCCCCCGCTGGGTTGTGGGGGTTGTTTTGGGCGGGTTTTCCCCCCCGCCCCCCCCCGATCCTGGACCCGACGGGTCATCAGCCGGGGGTGACCGCGTTCCAGGTCAGTTCACGCTGGTGACCGTGGCGCCAGCCGCGGGTGTGGACCGAGTCGGTGCGGGGGCTGGAGAAGCCGTCCTTCGCGTCGACGTTCTGTCCGCTGTCCCAGAAGGACTGCAGTGCGTAAGCCCCCCAGTCCTCCCGTCCTCCCCATGACCACAGCTCGCCGTTCGACCCCAGCTTCGAGGTCCCGGAGTCCTCCATCACCACGGCGCCCTCGTTGCCACCGGTGTAGGCCATGATCTGGTCCTTCTCGGGGTTGTACAGGGTGAACTGGTCGGAGGGACCGAGCTGCTTCCACAGGCAGAAGCGGTCCGGGTTGCCGGTGTCGACCTTCTTGAGCCAGACCCATTGGTCGGTGGGGCTGGCGCACAGCGCGTAGCCGGGGAAGGCGCCGCTCATGATCATCACCTTGGATTGGGCTTGCGGGGCGGCCGAGGCCGAAGCCGCAGGTATCACCGTGAGAAAGGCGGCGGCGATTCCGGCTGCGGCGAGACCGCTCCGGAGAGGGCGCCGATTGCGAGAGGTCCACCTGGATCGCGCCATACGAAGAGACTCCTTGTCCGGGAATTCCGGTGTGAGGGATGGATTTCGGTCTGCCCGTTACCTGATCCGGTTCCTGATCCGGGCAGAGGGTGCCGCAGCCGTGCCCACCCGCACGTCGCGCGCCCTTGTGCGCGAAGGGGCTGCGGCGCGTTCTCAGCCGCCCCAGGTCACGTCGCCCGGCGACGGGGGCGTGACAAGGGCCGTGCTACCGAACGGAGCCGCGTCGGCGACGACCGCGCCGACACGGTGGAAGGTGTCCTGCCAGGCCGCGACAACGGCTCCGCGATCGACTACGAAGGCGGGCGCAGCGGTGATCGAGGCGACTTTCCTAACCGTCATCGTTTCCTCCTGGCAGTACGGCTGCTGTTTCCCGGCGCCCATTTCGTGGGCCGGTCCGGCCGGCCGCGGCAGGATTCCCGGGTGATTTCCATCCCGGGCCTCCCCGGTTTCCCGGAGGGTTCCTTCCCGCCGCTTCGGCCGTTGCCATGACTGTGGCGGATCCTCAGGACAGGTGGAACGGGTTCGGGCTGGACGGACTATGCAGTGGCATAAGTGGGCCAGGGGGGTCGGCGAAGCCCGGCGGATCGGGGGCGGGGCTCGTCCACTCCCGGTCCCAGGGGCCGGGCACGAGCACCGCGCCGCATCCCACGATGCTGACCCCTCGTAGCGCGGGGTGCTCGGCGACGGCCCGCCGGCAGACCTCCGAGGCGCTGAGCTCGGCTTCGGTCAGGCTGGCTGCGGCTACGAACAGACCGACCACCGGGCCTGACACGTGGTCGCGATGGACGACGACATGCTCGACCCGCTCGGTGGGGCGGGCGAAGGACGCGAACACACGGGCGGCGTCGGGCGGCAGCAGCGCGGCGTCGCCCGGGCCCAGGCGTGCGTGGATGAGATACATGCCCCGATCGTCAAAGGGCCGCGTGAGTATCACCAACAGGCCAGGATGACCGGTTTATGACACCGCATAAACCGTCCAGCTGACGCGACCGCGTCAATCCCATACACTCCGTGCACTCAAGCCGTACACACGGTCAGCAAACATCCGCATCGCCATCCCGACGAAAGGGGAGTCCGTGCTGGAGGTCCTGGGCCTGGACGTCGACGCCGAACGCGTCTACCGGACCATGCTCGCCTGCCCGGGGGACATGGTCGCCGACATCGCCGCCCGCACCGGCCTGACCGACCCGGACACCCGCGCCGCCCTCGGCCGGCTCAGCTCGATGGCCCTGATCCATCCCTCCCGGACCGAGGGCGCCGGGTTCCGGGCGATCGGTCCGGAGAGCGCGATGGAGCTCCTCCTCGCGCGCCAGCAGGCCGAACTGGCCGCCCACCAGATGCGCATCGAGGCCTCGCGCGCGGCGGCCGCCCAGCTGATCGCGGAGTGCTCGGCGCTGCGACCCGCCCCGGCGGGCAACCACGTCGAGCAGTTGGTCGGCGCCGACGCGATCCGCGAGCGTCTCGCCCGCCTCGCCGACGAGGTCAGGCACGAGATCAGCACCTTCGCCCCCCGGCGGCGCCCACACCGAGGACGACCTGCACGCCAGTCGCGAACCCAACGCCCGCCTACTGCAACGCAAAGTGCGGATGCGGACGGTCTACCTCGACAGCATCCGCAACCACCAGCCCACCCTCGACCACGTCGCGTGGCTCGGCGAACTGGGTGGGCAGGTCCGCACCGTCCCGACGCTCCCCATCCGCATGATCATCGCGGACCGCACTCACGCGGTCCTGCCCCTGGACACCGACGACGCCCGCGCCGGCGCCGTCGTACTGACCGGCGCCGGTACCGTCACCGCCTTGAGCGCGCTGTTCGAAAGCATTTGGACCGACGCGACCACGCTCGGCACCCCCTCCCCCATCCCGCCCGATCAAATGACCCCCCAGGAACGGGCCGCGCTGGAGCTGCTGACACACGGACACACCGACGAGTCGATCGCCAAACGACTCGGCGTCTCCCCGCGAACCGCCCGCCGCATCGCCGCCGACCTGCTGGACCGGCTGGACGCCCGCAGCCGCTTCCAAGCCGGCGTCCATGCCGTTCAGGACGGCTGGCTCCCAGCCAGCCGGTAGTGGACGGCCCGCGCGACGGACAGCTCGACTCGGCGTCGAGCCTGGAGACCGGCACGTACGCACGCCGCGAGGGTGTCAGCGGCGGCCGCGGAGGATCGGCGGGTCGGTCAGGCGGTCACCGTCCACTCGGGTTCCGGCCTGTTCGAGCTGGCGGAGGACCGGGCTGATCTCCATGCCTTCGACGCCGGACAGGCTTCCGACACGATCGGTGGTGAACTCGAACAGTTCGTCGAGGTCGCGGCACTGTACGACGGCATGAAGGTTGTGCGGTCCGGATACCGCGGCGGCGAATCCCACCTCGGGCATCTGCGCCATCGCCCGCCCGACAGCCTACATCGCGACCTTCCTCGGCCACTTCGCCTCCGACACGGACCGCGAGAAGTTCTCGTCGGCCAACGCGGCCGCCCTCTACGGCCTCGGCATCTGACCCCAGGGGCCGACCCGGTCTGGAGCGCCTTCTGCCGCATCGACCCCGCCCCGGCGAATGCGACCGGCGCAATCGCGTAACGGTGCCGTCGAGAATCCCTGGAGTGTGGGCGGCGGCGCGCAGGCCCCAGTGCCACCGCCCACGGCCGGGTTTGCTGAATCGGCAAACAACCTCGCCTTTTCAACAAGGGCTTCCGCATGATCGACAGGTGAGCCGACGAAGACGGCGGAAGGGCGCCGTCCGGGGACACCGCGGACTCACGATCCTGGAGGAGAGGCATGTCGCAGCACGTCACGGAGATCACCCACCGGTTGGTCCCCTCGCCGGGAGGCCGGATCCACCTCGCGGAGCAGGGCGCCGGGCCGCTGGTGCTTCTCCTCCACGGCTTCCCTGAATCCTGGTACTCCTGGCGCCACCAGCTGCCGGTCCTTGCGGCTGCGGGATACCGTGCGGTCGCCATCGACATCCGCGGCTACGGCCGCTCCTCCAAGCCCCTCGCGACGGACGCCTACCGAATGCTCGACCTGGTGGAGGACAACGTCGCGGTGGTCCGCGCCCTGGGCGAGGATTCGGCGGTGGTCATCGGCCACGACTGGGGCGCCACCATCGCCGCAACCTCCGCCCTGCTCCACCCCGATGTCTTCCGCGCCGTGGGGCTGCTGAGCGTTCCCTACACCCCGCCCGGCGGGCCCCGCCCGAGCGACGTCTTCGCCCGGTTGGGCGGGGACGAGGAGTTCTACGTCTCGTACTTCCAGGAGCCGGGCCGTGCCGAGGCCGAGATCGAGCCCGACGTGCGCGGCTGGCTCGCGGGCTTCTACGCGGCCCTGTCCGCGGACACCATGCCCGCACCCGGCGTCCCCCATCCGCACTTCGTCAGCAGCGGCGGAACGCTGCGCGACAGGTTCCCGCTCGGCCGGCTGCCCGCCTGGCTCGACGACAGCGACCTCGACGTCTACGCCGGGGAGTTCGAACGCACCGGTGTGACCGGAGCGCTCAACCGCTACCGGAACATGGATCGCGACTGGGAGGACCTCGCCGCCCTCCACGGCGCCCCCATCACCCAGCCGTCCCTGTTCATCGGGGGCAGCATGGACGCTTCCACGGCCTGGCTGGCCGACGCGATCAAGGCATACCCGACCACCCTGCCGGGACTGGTCTCCTCCCACATCGTCGACGGCTTCGGCCACTGGATCCAGCAGGAATGCCCCGCCGAGATCAACCGCCTCCTGACCGACTGGCTCGCCGCCCTGCCCGCCTGACGTGCCCGCCCTCGCAGCCCGCGGTCAAGGGCCGCCGATGCGCTGTGAGGCAGCGCCCTCCCCGGCGAGCGCCGCTCCCACGTCCGACCGGCCACGGCCGGTCGGACGTGGGAGCGAGCCGCGACGCCGCCACCACACACGGCACGACCAGGACAGCCCCGTCATCCTGGGGCGCGGCAGCAACGTGATCGCGGCGGACGCCGACCACCCCGGCACCGTCGTGGTCATGAACACCCGCGGCATCACCGTCAAGAACCTGTACGACACCGCGGTGGCGAGCGCACCGGGCAGCCCGACTGGGACAATGGAGCACAACCAGCGGCAGGTGGCCGCCACCCCTCTGGGCCGTCTGGCGCACCCCGCCGACGTCGCCCAAGCGGTCGCCTTCTACGCCAGCGAGGACAACACCTTCATGACCGGCACACGGCCGCGGTCAACGGCGGCATGTCCATGTACTGACCCCGCTGTCCTGCGCGCACGGGGCCATACCGTCCCAGTCCGGCCGACGGCCGGACCGCATCCGGCACATCGCCACCTTGAAGGAAAACGTTCATGCACACGATCGACCTCGCCTACGTCGGGCGGGGCCCGCACGAGGAACTGGTCACCTACATCGCTGACCAGCAGGACTTCTACGCCGACGAGGGCGTCCACGTCGCACTGCGCGACGGCTGCACCTGGGACGCGGAGCGGCTGCGCCGCGGCGCAGTCATCGGACTCGGCCGGACACTGCTGTCCCGACTGAACGATGGCATCCCCTGGGTCGCGCTCAATGTCAACACCGCCCGCCCACTGTTCTGGTTCATCGCCCGCTCCGGCCTGACCTCCCTGGCCGACCTGGCCGGCCAACGGCTGGCGGTAACCCCTCCTCACACCGGCCCCGGGGTCTTCACCCGGATCATTCTGCGCCAGGCCGGTCTCGACCCGGACCGCGACGTGCAGAACATCGTCCGCTGGCCCGGCGACTACAGCATGGACCTGCGCCGGTTGCACAACGGAAGTATCGACGCCGCCGTGGTCGGCGACACCATGGCACCGGAGGCGATCGCCGCCGAGCACGGCTGGCAGGTGCTGGCCTTTGTCGGCGACCACTTCCAGATTCCCACCGTAGGCGTGGCCGTCGACCCCACCTACACCGACCCGGAGGACCCCGCGGTCCAGGCGGTCGTACGAGCCCACCGGCGCGCCCTGCAGATGATCCACAACGACCCCGACACCACGGTGCGGCACATGCAGACCTTCCTCGGCCGACACACCGCAGACGAAGTCCGAGCGCACTACGAGAAGTTCATCGCACCGTACTTCACCACCGACGGCCAAACCGACCTCGCCGCCGCAGACACCGCGATCGCCACGGTCGCCGCCGAACTCGGCGTCCCCGCCACCTTCACCGCAGCCGAGTTCTACCGCACCGTTTAGTCGTCGAAGGTAGCCAGTGAGCGGCTGACCACCTGACCGGCCTGGAAGACGCACCACACCGCGACGGCGAGTGCCCCGACGCGCTGGGCCACACCTACGACGGCTCCCCGGATGGCGCGTGGTCCGTGGTGCCGCAGGTCGAGGAGAACTTTCACAGTGTCGTTGACCGACGCGATGAGCTCCGGATCGGCCGGGACCCACAGGATGGGCATTCCAGCCGGGACGCATACCAGGGACGGCGGGTCTCCGGAACACCGCTCGCCGCGACCCGATCGCCACCGAAGCGGTCGAAGATGCAGTCGTGGACCTCAAGGCGGCAGTCGCACTCCACATAGCGGCCTGTTTGCATGCGGGCAGAACCGACTCTTCCAGCACCCTCGGGGCCCCTCGCGGAGGGTCGCGAGGCCCTGCATCCCCCGAAGAAACAAGAGAGGCAGAGACCATGAAGGAGTTCCTGGTCGAGCTGACCGCCAGTGTGCCCGAGGGGACCGACCAAGCAGAAGTCGACCGGCGCCGCACCGCTGAAGCTGTGCGAGCCAAGGAGCTCGCCGCCGAAGGTCACTTGTTCCGGCTGTGGCGCCCGGTCGGGGAGGATCGCGTCATCGGCGTGTGGCGCGCCGACGACGAGGCGGAGTTGCGTGAGAAGGTCCTCGGAAGCCTGCCCCTGTGGCCATGGGCGACGGCGGTGATCACCGCCCTGCAGTCACACCCCAACGATCCGGACCTGACCGGATGAGTCTTCCGATGCGGCACCTCACGGCCACCGCTCACTGTACCGATCAGGACCACCACGCTGAGGCGGGAGTCCATGCCTTGAGAAGCCATCCGCTTACCGAATCGGAACCATGGATTCCGCGATCGACAGCGGCCCAGGACGGAGGGAAACCCATGTCTGAGAAGAACCATGCCACGGTAGCGGTCACCGGGGTGACCGGGGCGCTGGGCGGCCGGATCGCGGCCCGACTCGCCGGCCATGGCGTCCCCCAGCTCCTCGTCGGACGCAGCCCGGACCGCATGCCCGAACTGCCAGGCGCCCAGCGGCGCGGTCCGGCCGCCTACGCCGATGCCTCCGCCATGCGCATGGCGCTCGAGGGCGCGTCGACCCTCATCCTGGTCTCCGGACACCGCACGGGGCGCCGGCTGGAGGAACACGCCACCGCGGTCGAGGCCGCGATCGCGGTCGGCGTGGACCGGGTCCTGTACGTGTCCCTCGTCAGCGCAGCGCCCGCCGCCACCTACACCAACGCCCGCGACCAGTGGCTGACCGAACGGTTCCTGGCAGGGGCCGGGATCCGCCACACGGTGCTCCGGGCGGGCTTCTACACCTCGACGCCGGCCGCCCTCGCCAACGAGGAGTTCCTCGTGAGCGGGCCCGCGAGCACCGGCAGGGCCGCCTTCGTCACCCACGAGGACATCGCCGACGTGATCACGGCCGTCACCCTCGACGAGGGTCCCCGCTCCGAGCACGACGGCGCGACCCTTGAGATCACCGGGCCCGAGGCCCTGACCCTCGACGAAGCGGTCACCAGGATCGCCGCAGCCACCGGCCGGCCCTACCGCTTCGAACCCGAGACCCTCGAGGACGCCTTCGCCCGGCGATGGGGTCTGGGCATGAGCGGGGAACAGATCGAGACCTGGATCTCGTGGTACCAGGCGATCGAGAGGGGCGAGGTTTCCGTGGTCACCGACGTCGTCCCCCGGCTCACCGGCTCACCGGCGACCCCGATCTCGAACGCAGCCTGGTGGCCCGAGCCGAAGACAGCCCGCGGTACCCGCTAGTCTCGCGCTTTCACGAACCGGGCTGTCCGGCCACTGGTCAAGAAGGCAGAAAGTGCCTCTGACCAGTGAGAATGAGGATTGCTGAGGTCCTTGTTCCCGCCACCGTCGAAGGCAGGTGACGTCCAGCGCCGAACGTGGCCTGATCGGGCGTCACAGTCGGCAGTCCGTCAGAAGCGACAGCAGGCGGGCTGCGGGAGTTCGTGGCAGCCTGTTTCCGACCCGAAGGGGGCTCACCGCTGGAGAGAGGACCCGGCATGCAGGCCGTCACCGTTCGAGACCGCGCCGCCGGTGTCGAGGGAATGTCGCTGACGGAGGTGCCCTACCCCCACCTCGCCGAGAACGACGTCATCGTGCGCGTGCACGCCGCCGGGTTCACCCCGGGGGAACTCACCTGGCCGGGAACGTGGACGGATCGCGCCGGGCGCGACCGGACGCCGAGCGTGCCCGGACACGAGCTGTCGGGCGTCGTCGCCGAACTCGGATACGGCACCACCGGTCTCTCGGTGGGCCAGCGGGTGTTCGGGCTGGCCGACTGGACCCGGGACGGCTCGCTGGCCGAGTACACCGCGGTGGAGGCTCGCAATCTGGCCCCGCTACCGGCGGACGTCGACCACACGGCCGCCGCCGCACTGCCGATCTCGGGGCTGACCGCCTGGCAGGCCCTGTTCGACCACGGCCGGCTTATGGCCGTGCGTACTCCATATCGAGCAAGCGATGCCCTATTCCAGGTGGCCGGGTCTGCTCCGGCAGGTGGTCCCGGCGTCGCCCGGATACAGATGCTTCGCCCCTGCTCGTTCCGCCGGACACGGCGTTCTCCGCTGAGCTGATCCGGCTCGATGCCCATGCGACGACAGGGGCTGTTGAGTGCGAGTCGGCCCAAGGAGACGACGATGACTGAACAACATGTGGTGCTGGAGGGAAGCAAGCGGCCCGCCATGGCCGATGCGACCCGGGTGGCGGACGCGAACGCCCAGGCTCCGGTGAGCGTGACCGTCACCCTGCGCGGAAAGGTGGTCACCGACGACCGGATCCCCGACGAGCGGCGCGAGGACGCCGAGAAGACCAAGGCCGTACTGGAACGCTACGGCCTCACGGTCGACGAAGTCCGGCTCCAGCCGGGCAGTGTCGTGGCCACTGGTCCGGTGAGCGCCATGAACGCCGCCTTCCAGACGGACCTCGGCATCTACCGCACTGCCGGGCAAGGCGAGCTCCGTGGCCGCGAGGGCGAGTTGAAGATCCCGTCCGAGCTGAAGGGGATCGTGACCGGGGTTTTCGGGCTGGACGAGCGGCGGGTGGCGCGACGGGCCGCCGCACAAGGCACGGGCACGGGCTTCCAAGGGTCGTTCTCGCCGGCCGACCTCGAACGCCACTACAACTTCCCCGAAGGCCAGGGGGACGGCCAGAAGATCGGGATCGCCGAGTTCTTCCCCTGCGGTTACTTCGACGACGATCTGCGGGTCTTCTGCGACGGCCACAACCTCTCTACGCCACAAGTCGATGTCGTGCCCCTCGGCTTCGACCCGCCCCGGTCCCCTCAGGCGGCTCAGCAACTGTCGTCGGACGCCGAGGACAACACGCTCGAAGTGATGATGGACGTGGAGATCGTCGCCGGTCTCTGCCCGGCAGCCCGGATCCCGGTCTACTTCGTCCCATGGACGCAGAAGGGGTGGATCGATCTGATCGACCAGGCCATCGCGGACCGGCCGGTGGCCCTCTCGATCAGCTACGGGCTTCCGGAAGAGGATCCCCACTTGGCGCCCGCCGCCCGTGATGAGGTCTACAAGCGCCTTGAGGGTGCGGCGGGCCTAGGGATCACGGTCTGTGTCTCCTCCGGTGACGATGGAGCCGGGGCCCAGAACCCGGACGGTGCTGCCCATGTCAGCTTCCCGTCCACCAGCGAGTTCGTCCTCTGCGTCGGCGGCACCATGATCGACTCCGCCGGCCGGGAAGTGTCCTGGTGGGAAGCGCCGGGTCGCCGCAGCGGCGACGGCGGCGCGAGCGGGGGTGGCGTCAGTGCCATCGTCCAGCGACCGCAGTGGCAGCAGAACATCCAGGTGGACTCCCTGAACCAGGACGCCATCGAAGGGCGGGTCGTACCGGACGTGGCCGCGCTCGCCGGCAGTCCCGGCTACGACCTGACGTTTGAGGGCCGGCCCCAGCCCTCCGGCGGCACCAGCGCTGCCACCCCGCTGTGGGCCGCACTGATCGCCCGCGTCGACGCCGCACTGTCGGCCGGCAAACGGCAGCGTTTCCTCACCCCGCTGCTCTACAAGGGCAATGGCGCCAACGGGCAGCCGCTCGGCCAGGCGGTCTGTCGCGACATCTCGGCCGGCCACGACAACAGATCCAACCCCCCGGCGGTGGGCTACCCGGTCAAGGCCGGGTACGACGCCGTCACTGGCTGGGGCGTCCCGGACGGCGCCGCGCTGGTGAAGGGACTGCAGAGCGTTTAGGTAGTGCCGGATGGCTCTTGCCCGGGTGGTGGATCTGTTGCCGTTCCGGGCAGGAGCTGTGCATGGTCACTGGTGGCCGTCCGGCATCACCAGGCAAAGATCATCAGTGCCGAGCACCCAACGCCGAGGAAACCCAGTGGGCGCGGATCGTCGAGCGGTACGACGAGCTCACGCGGCTGACCGACAGCCCCGTCGTCCGGCTTGCACTTCGCCGCGCTCGAGCCAGAGCCCGCCTCGCTGCTGGAGCTTCGGGCGGCGGTGAACGCGATGCTGCCCAGGGGCGACCTGCCCGAGGTGCTGCTGGAGGTGTCTCCTGGACCGGCGCCGACCAGGCGTTCACGTCGGTCACTGGCGGCGAGGCCCGGCTGAAGGACCTGCACGTCACTGTCTCCGCGCTGCTGGTTGCGTCCAGGTGGGCCACGGGGCTGCGAACGGGCCGGAGCGGTCCTGGAGGAGGCCGAGGGCGCGCTCGCGGGCCTGCTCGACCAGGCGGTGGTCGTCGTCGGTGATGAAGCCGAGGCGGCGGCCGTGCGCGTACTCGTCCTCGTCCTTCCACGTCGCCGAGGACAGGTCGGGATCGACCGCCGGGTCGACGAGCAGATCCAGGGTGTCGACCCCGATCCGGGTCCGCACCGGGCGCTCGAAGTTCACGTGCAGGCACAGCGGCTCTCCCGCCGGGGTCTGGAAGTGGTGCAGGGAAAACCACTCGCCCGTCTCGAAGCGGGAGCGCAGGACGGTGTGCCGCCGGACCCACGGCTCCAGCTCCCAGGCACCGGCCGCGGGGTTGGTCAGGCCGTTCTTGCGGGAGGCGTCGCCGGTGCGCAGCGCCGTCGTCCAGGTGGTCGGGCGAGGGCGTCCGCGACGGCGGCGGGACCGGGTGGGAGTCGTCATGCCGGTCGTCATGCCGAAGGCTCTGCCCGGCCAACCACGGCGCCGAACCCGGCCGCCACCCGCACGGACCACGCCGGGCGGAACCCAGCGCCCCTGAGCTGCGGTGGGGAGTTTCCGGCCAGGGCGGCCGCGCCCGGGGCGGGCAAACTCACCGGCTGCCCCGGGGCGAAGCTCACCGCCCCCGAGGCGAAACTCCCCGGTGCAGGTCAGCGGCCCGCACCGGGGAGTGAGGCCGGGTCAGGACCGGCGCCACCAGGCACCGCGCCGCTTCGCCTCGGCGGCCGCGGCCTCGGCGGCGGCCCCGCGCTCCGCCGCCACCCGCACCCGGCGGGCCTGATCCGCATCGGTCTGCTCGACGGCGAGCAGCCGGTCGCCGTCCGGGTTGTCGAGCGCCCCGGACGCTCAGAAGGTGAGGGTCTGGCCCGGGACGGACGCCTGTTTCCTGGTGTAGGCGACACCGTGCACCTTGAGGCCGGCCGGGTCGAGGAGGGTGATCACGCCGCCGTCCTCGCCCAGCCGGAAGCCGTTCGCGGCCGGGAGGGTGGTGGAGGCGCCGGGCTGGAGCTCGGTGTCGGGCAGCGGGAGCGGAATGTTCTGCTGGTCGCTGAGGTGCCAGCCCTGGAGGTTGATCGGCGCGGCCGAGGTGTTGACCAGGGTGACCGTCTCGGCCGCCGGGGCGATCGGGTTGACCAGCGCGGCCGCGATCCGCACCGGCTCCTGGTGCGGGGTGGTGGGCCGGGCGGGGGCGAGGGCGTGGCCGGTGGTGTCGTCGGTGTGCCACGACTGGGACTGGAAGGCCAGGAAGATCGCGACCCAGCGGTTCTCCGGGGCCACATGCATCAGCAGGCCGCCGTCCTGCCAGACCCCGTCTTCGTTGGCGTGCGCCGCGTCGTTGCCCTGGTTCATGTGGATGTCGTGGACGCCGTTTCCGGGCGGGAAGTGGAACACCGGGTCGCTGGCCTCGGTGGGCCAGCGCTGGCCGAAGGCGTAGAGGGCGATGGTCTGGTCGGCGATGGCACGCTGGATGTAGTGGTCGAGCAGGTCCTCCAGGTCGTTGTCGGGGCCGGGGACGTCGGGCGGCAGGACGCGCATGGCGGCCGGGTCGAAGAGGTTCCCGCGGATGAAGTCGAGGCTGGCCGTGCCGGGCCGGGACGGCTCGGGGTGCCACCCGCTGCCGGCCGGCGGAAGCAGCTGGATCAGTGGGTGGTGGAAGTCGTCGATGGCGACGTACAGCAGGTTCGGCGGCGTGTCCTGGGACCTGACGTTCACGGCGATCCGGTAGTCGGTACCACCGTCGTCACGCACGTGGATCTGGTAGTGCGGCGTCGAGACGTTCGCCGCCTCGCGAATGCTGTCGACGGCTCTGGCGGCGAGCACACCGTATTTGATCGGGGGCATCTGTCGTCCTCTCGGCTGAACGTGCGGGTGGCCGTGACCCGGATTGCCTCCCGTTATCGCCGATCGGCCGCCGGGCGAGGCGGAGAACCACGCCGTGTTCACCCACCTGCCGTCCGATGGCGAGTCGGGAGCGCCCGGGGTTGCGCCATCCGAGCGACGGGACCTACCAGTGGGGCCCGCCCCGACTCCCCCCATCTCCGCCGCAGACATCTACGGTCCCCCTGCCACCGGCACCGCCGACGAAGGAGCTGGATCGTGGAGCGGCGCCGAGTTCGGTGCCGCGCACGCACATGGAGGGCGGGACGTCGCTGGGGACTTGGCTGAACAACCAGAAGGCCCGCCGGGACAAGCTCAGCCCCGAGCAGCGCGGGCAGCCGGAGGCCCTCGGGGTGGCCTGGTAGGACGGGCTTGGCTCGTTCGAGACCGTGTCTCACATCGTTCGACGCGAACCGGCCCCGCCACAGTGGTGGGGCCGGTTCATGCGGTCATGGGGTGAGCGCGGCGGAGACCCTGGGGAGGCGGGTCTGTGGGAGGGCGAAGGAGTCGGCGGGATTGCGGTAGGAGTAGCGGCCGTCGTCGGTTCGTCCCCCGTCGTGGGTGGTCCGCCAGCGGGCGGGCCGGGTTGCCCCTGCTGTTCCAGGAGGAGGAGTGCGAGGTGGTCGGGGTCGAGGATGCCGGGGTCGGGCGGGATGTTGTCGGCAACAGTGGCAAGCTCGGGCCAGGACAGGGCGGGTCCCATGAAGTGGCCGTCGTCCTGGGCGAGGAGTTCGGCGGTGTCCCAGGTGGGGTGGTGCAGGAGGTAAGACGACCGCCCGCCGCCACTGGTCATCCGGTCGCCGGCCCAGTTCAAGGCCCTCGGGCACCCGCTGCGCCACCGCCTGGTCAACATGCTGCGTCAGCGCCCGGCCACCCTGCGGCAGTTGGCGGAGGCGCTCGGCATGGCCAAGGGGACCCTCGGCTACCACGTACGGGTGCTACGGGAGGCCGGGCTGGTCGAGCTCGCCGAGAGCCGCCAGGTGCACGGCGGCACCGAGCACACCGAGCTCCGCCACCTCTGGCTCACTCCCGAGCAGGCCGCCCTGGTCGCCGACCGGCTCCGCGAGCACGCCGCCGAACTGCAGACCGCCGGGGTGCGGGCGGCACAGCTGGGGGCGGGCGAGAGTCCGACCGCTGAGGCCTACGGCCTGCTGGTCAGCCTCTTTCCGGCCGACATCCCGAGGTTGGGGCCGGACGACGGGCGGTGAGGGGTGCCTTGACGGGGCTCCGTCCAGGCCGCCCTCGACGGTCACCAGGCTCGACACGCCTGGCGACCACCGCCGTCGCCATGTCCGACGTGGCCCGTCGGACAACCCCCGAGGCCCTCGGTGTAGAGATGGACGCCGTGCTGGGCTGCGACCAGGTGCTTGCGCGAACTCCCGACGCACCGGCCGACGCGCTCGCGCCGGCTGCGGTGGCGGTAGTGGTCGACGCCGGCGGCCAGGGCGACGGCGTGCGTGGTGACCGGGCCCACCACGCACGTGGGAGGGGGACGGTCCACCATGAGCCCCGCCGGCAATCGACGGACAGATCCGCGACGGCTGCAGCCCGGCAGCCGCTGAACCCTTTGGCCGGTACTCCCCCACCCCGGACAGCAAAACCGGCGGGAACCCGCCGCCCGGGGCGCTCGCTCAGGCCGCCGTGGCGAGTGCCCGGGCGGGCTGCGTCTGCTCGTAGGCGTGGCCGACCCGCAGGAGCGTGGGCTCGCCGAGGGGCCGGCCGAGCAGTTGCATGCCGATCGGCAGGCCCGCCGAGTCGTGGCCGACCGGAACGGTCAGGGCGGGCACTCCGGTGATGTTGGCGGGGGCGCAGAGGCGCACGTAGGCGTCGGAGACGCCCTCGACTGTACCGTCGGGCCAGGTGACCGTCTCCTCGTCGGCCCCGACCGCGGGCATCGGGACGCTCGGGGCGGCGATCACGTCGACCTCCTCCAGCATCCGTGCCCACTCGGCGCGCATGAGCGAGCGGGAGCGTTGAGCGCGTACGTAGTCGCCGGCGCTCATCAACTCGCTTGCCTCCAGGAGGATGCGGACGTCCTCCTGGTACAGCTCGGGGACCGTGCGCAGGCTGCCTTCGTGGTAGGCGCCGGCCTCCGGCACCATCAGGCCCCACTGGGTGGCCTGGATGTAGCGGGTCATCGGGATGTCGACCTCGACGAGCCGTGCGCCCAGGGTTTCCAGCTGCCCGATGGCGTGCCGGACGGCGGTCTCCACGCGCGGGTCGACGTGGTCGAAGTAGTAGGTGCGCGGCAGGCCGATGCGCAGCCCCGTCAGGTCCGTTCCGGCACCGGGCCGGTAGTCCGTGGCGGGCACGGACAGCGAGGCGGGGTCGCGCGGATCGTGTCCGGCCAGCGCGGTCAGGACCAGGGCGGCGTCCTCGACGGTGCGGGTGAGCGGACCGACGTGGTCCAGCGACCAGGACAGGGAGGTGACGCCGTGGCGGGGGACGAGACCGTAGGTCGGTTTGAGGCCGACGACCCCGTTGAGCGCGGCGGGCACCCGGATCGACCCGCCGGTGTCGGTGCCCAGGGCGAAGGTCGCGGTGCCCGATGCGACGGCGACCGCGGAGCCGCCGCTGGAGCCGCCGGCGACCCGGCCGCGGTCCCAGGCGTTGCGGGTCTGCGGGGTGGTCAGGCCGAACGCGAATTCGTGGGTGTGGGTCTTGCCGAGCAGGACCGCGCCGGCCGCGCTCAGGCGCGCGGCGACCGTGCTGTCCGCCGTCGCGCGATGGTCGGCGCGCACCCGGGAGCTGGCCGTGGTGGCCATCCCGCCGACGTCGATCAGGTCCTTGAGTCCCATCGGGATGCCGTGCAGCGGTCCCCGGTAACGGCCGTGCGCCGCTTCGTGTTCGGCCTCGCGCGCCGCCCGGCGTGCCTGCTCCGCGGTGACCGTGACGTAGGCGCCGAGGTGCGGTTCCACTTTCTCGATGCGATCGAGGACGGAGTCGACCAGTTCGACGGGGGACAGTCGCCGGGCACGGATCGCGTCCGCGGCGGCGGCGAGGGACAGCTCATACGGCTGCATCGTGCTTCTCCTCTCCGGCGCGGTAGGCGGCGGCGGGCGGGACGTCCGCGAAGTCCAGCTCGCGCAGGACCGCGACGACGCCGTGGATGTGGTTGGCGACCGCGGCGACCGCGGCGTGGCGCTCGGCGGGCAGTACGAGTCCGGCGCGGGCGGCCCAGCGGGCGGCCTCCGGTGGTGTGAGTTCGACGGTGGACATGGATGTTCTCCTTCTCGGTCGAGGTTTGAGCGGCGGAGTAACCGAGGCCATAAAGGCCAAGGATTAGCTTTAGATGGCTGCAGGCGCCGCAGCTGGTCGGCGGCCCGCACGGGGCGGCCGGGCGGCAGCGGCCGCGTGATCAGGCCGCGGTGGCCGGGATCCCGACGCCCGGTTCGGCGAGCAGCCGGTAGCGGCCGTTCTCCCGGCGGACGGTGCCGGCCGTGGGCTGCGGGAAGTGGGTGCCCAGGAGCAACGCGTCGGTGTCCGCCAGGGCGTCGAGCAACTGCCCGCGGGTGCGGACCGCCTGGGCGGCGTCGATGTCGACGCAGCTGTTCACGTGGGGGTGGGACAGCTGCACGGGGTGGTGGATGCTGTCGCCGGTGATCAGCGCCCGGCGGTCGCTGCCGCGCAGCTCCACGGCGACCTGCCCCGGGGTGTGGCCCGGGGCAGGGGCCAGGAAGACGCCCGGCGCCACCTCGTGCCCCCGCTCGGGCACGTCCACGAGGTCGTACTGTCCGGCGTCGCGGACGGGGGTGACGGAGTCGCGGAACATCTGGCGGCGGGCCTCATCCAGGTCGGTGGCGGCCCAGTGGTCCCATTCGGTGCGGCCGGTGAGGTAGCGGGCGTTGGGGAAGGTGGGGACCCAGTCCCCGCCGACGAGGCGCGTGTTCCAGCCGACGTGGTCGGTGTGCAGGTGCGTGGTGATCACCAGGTCCACGGACTCGGGCGGGAAGCCGGCCGCCGCCAGGGGCTCCAG
>NZ_JBHTTU010000085.1:28040-28553 GCF_042794375.1 Kitasatospora sp. NPDC056531
CGCGTGGCTTGGCGTTGCCGATGCCGGTGTCGACGACGATCCGCAGCCCGCCCGCCTCCACCGCGAAGCTGTGGCTCGCCAGACGGGGGACGTCGGCGTCGGCGAAGTCGGGGCGCAGCCACGGCGCCTCGTCCAGCACCTCCTTGGTGGCGTCCGGCAGCAACCACGGTCCGGTCTGCCGGGGCAGTTCGATCTCGTCGACGCGGCGTACGGCGATGTCGCCGAGGCTCCATCCCGCACTTGCGAAGGGGGTGGCCTGACGGGGCGTGGCGGTGCTCATCGGTGGGTCCTTTCGGGCGGGCGGGGCGTTGCGGGAAGGCGGGACTCGGTCAGGCGGTGCGCGGCTGCCGCACGGCGCGGGTGAGGCCGGTCAGGGTCAGCAGGACGACCGTCACGGCGTAGAGCGAAACGGCGGTCTGCAGGCCGTACAGGTTGGTCAGCAGGCCGGCGAGGACGGCGGGGATGCTCATGGCCAGGTAGCTGAGGACGTAGTAGGCGGCAAGCGTGCCGGCG
>NZ_JBHTTU010000086.1:0-28329 GCF_042794375.1 Kitasatospora sp. NPDC056531
ACCGTCGACGCTGGAAGCGCGTACTGATCGGGGCGTTCGCGGGTTTCGCCGTGCTCGCCGACGCCGGCGCCTCCGCGGACGCGGCCGCGGTCTCCCCCCCACACCCCGCGACCCCCCCCCCCCCCCCCCGCACCGGCCGGGTGGTTGTCGCGGGGTCTCAGCGGCTCGCGGCGGAAGGCCGGGTACAGCGCCGCCAGCGCGAAGGCGGGCAGCAGCAGCGACCAGTTCCAGGCGGCGCCCGCCAGTTGGAGGCCGCTGATCACCAGCGGTGCGGCGAGTGCGCTGAGGCTCGCGGCGGCATTGGCCTCGACCAAGGCCCGGGCCCGCAGCGCCTCGTGCCCGCCGTGGTGCTCGGCCAGCGCCGCCAGGGCTGTGGTCTGTAGCAGCGCCCCGCCGATGCCGCCCACCACGGCCCCGCCGAGCGTGGCGGCCGCCGAGACGCCGGTGGCCAGCAGCAGCGCCCCCAGCGCCAGGGCGGTGAGGGCGGACCAGAACAGTGGCCGGTGGCCGAAGCGCCGCCGCGCCCGGCGAAACAGCAGGTTGGTAAGCACCGCGCCGGCCGCGAAGGCGGTCGAGTGCAGGCTCATCATCGCGTAGGAGAGGTGGAGGTCGTGGCGGAGCAGGGGAAGCAGCGGGCCGAGGGCGTAGAGCAGGTAGGCGTAGACGGCGAGCCCGGCGTAGGTGAGGGTGGTCAGGCGGTCGCGGGTGAAGGCGGGGGGCGGATGGTCGGCGGGGGCGAGGCCGTCGCCGGTCACCCCGGGATCCCGGCCTGCCCGGCGAGGGCTTCGGGGACGGTCCGTGCGGCGGCCGTACGGCGGACGTGGTCCAGCAGCACGGACGGCGCGAGCAGCGAGGTCTTCATCGACGCGCCCAGCCCGTAACCGGCGAACGCCTCGCGCACGGCGCCCTCGTCGTCCAGGCAGGCCCGGGTGGTGATCAGCGGCGCCGGGTCGATCAGGCCCGACTCGACGAGGCGCAGCGCCACGCTGGTGACGTGCGCGGAGCGGGCCATCGGGAAGGAACGCACGTCGAAGGGGGTGGAGCGCAGCCGCAGGCCCTTGGCGAGGATCATCCAGGTGTTCAGCCGCTGCGGGACGGCCGTCGCCCCGTAGATGACGTACGCGCCGCCGGGGCGCAGCAGGCCCATCGCGAGTTCGCGGATGTCCTTGCCCTGCTCACCCGGGGGGTTGATGTGCGGCAGGGCGTCGAACACGTAGTCCGCGTACTGGTCGTGGTGCTCGCGGACGTACGCCTCCAGCTCCGCGCGCTGGGTCTCGGTGTTGAAGGCGTGCGCGGCCCCGTTGCGCAGGGCGACGGCCATCCGGTCGTCGTTGCGGTCCAGCACCGTGATCGGGCCGGCGCCGAGGTGGCGGTGCAGCACCTGGACGGCCAGTTGGGCGCTGGGGCCGCAGCCGAGGACGACGCAGGTGTCGCCCGGCTTGGGCGGGTTGAGGAGCAGCGACCGCAGGACGGAGGTCAGGGGCTCGATCACGGAGGCGAGGTCCGAGGGCACGCTCGGCGGCAGGACCACGGCCGCGGCCTGGTCGGCGTCGTAGAAGTTGCGCTCGGTGTACCAGGAGGTCTCGACCCCGCGCCGCCCCGGGAAGAGCGGCCGCAGGGCGCGGTACTGGGCCATGCCGCCGAAGTCGGTCTGGCCCCAGTACGTCACCCGGTCTCCGGGGCGCACGTCGTTGCGGAGCCGTTTGCCGACCTCGACGACCCGGCCGACGTACTCGTGGCCGGGAATGATCGGCCAGGCCTCCGGAAAGAGGTGGCCGCGGAAGTACGAAACGTCGGTGGAGCAGATGGACACCGCTTCGGTCTCCAGCAGGATCTCATCCTCCTGGCATTCCGGATCGGGCACCATGGCGTGAACGATCTTCCCGGGGGAAGTCATCAGATAGGCGTACACAAATATCCCTCCATCGTGCTGTGAATTCTCCGTGGTGGAACTCGGAGCGCGGTCGGGGGCTAGCTTTGGTGGCGCTTTTCTGGTTGTTCATCTGTTCGCCGGAAAATCGGTTCCCCGGAAACCTCAGGAATCGACCTCGAAGGCGACGTCGAGTGCGTACCGGTCACCCACGTACCGGGATTCGGTGAGCTCCAGCGGCCGGTCGTCCTGGTCGAGGATCAGCCGCTCCTCGACCAGCAACGCGGCGCCCGGCGCCACTGCGAGCAGCCCGGCCTCGTCCTCGCCGGCCGCGGCGGCCCGGACGGACGAGTGCCCCCGGGTGGGGACGCGGCCCAGCCCGGCCAGCGCCTCGTGCATCGAGGCGGTCCGGAAGTCGACGTCCAGCAGGGCGGACAGTCGCCCGGGGAACACCGCCCGCTCCAGCGCGGTCGGGACGTCGTCGGCGAGCCGGACCCGGACGATCTCCACGACCTCGGCCGCCTTCGACAGCCGGAGCCGGTGGACCTCCTCCGGCGCGGCCGGGCGGACACCCGCCGAAATCAGCCGCGACGACGGCTTCCGGCCCTGGCGCCGCATTTCCTCGCTGAACCGGACGAGGCTTTCCACGCGCCTGTGCGTGGGTGGCTCGGCGACGAATGTCCCGCGCCCGGAGACCCGGTACACCAGGCCTTCGGCGACGAGCCGTTGCACGGCGGCCCGGGCGGTCATGCGGCTCACCCCAAATTCCTCGCACAACTCCGCCTCCGAGGGGAGCGGATCATGCGGCCGGTGGTCGGCGATTCGGCTTCGAAGCGCCTGTTCGATCTGGTGGTACCTGGGCGCGAAATCGGTTTCCAAAAGGTGAGACCTCCGAAATTGAGAGTACGCCGTCTAGCTGTCTAGTCAACCATCCTGGACGGGTACGCATCAGGATGAACCCGGGCGAATCGAAGGGATGGCAAGTGGCGTGCAGAGTGAGGTGCGCCACATTCCTGTACGGCGGGGAGACTGGGCCGATCGGGCTAGCCGTATAGACAGCTAGACACCTGAAGGCTACGGTCGGACCGAACCAGCCGACACCACCGAGTCACACCCCCGCCGGTCGAAGCACGCAGCCCTCCACCCCGAAGGACAGGCTCATGGACCTCACCAGCATCACCGTCCCGCAGCTTGCCAAGATGATCGACCACTCGCTCCTGCGGCCCGAACTGACCACCGACGAGGTCCTGATCGGCTGCGCCCTCGCCGCCGAGTACGACGTCGCCTCGGTCTGCGTACGCCCCGCCGACGTTCCGCTCGCCGTCAAGGCACTGGCCGGCACGGACGTCGCGGTCGGCACCGTCATCGGCTTCCCGCACGGCGGCACCACCACGTCCGCCAAGGTGCGCGAGGCCACCGACGCACTCGCCGAGGGCGCCGTCGAACTCGACCTGGTGCTCAACATCGGCCGACTGCGCAGCGGCGACGACGACGCGGTGGCCGAGGACATCACCGCCGTGGTGGACGTCGCGGCCGGCGACGTCCTGGTCAAGGTGATCTTCGAGAACGCCTACCTGGACGACGAGCAGAAGATCCGCGCCTGTCGGCTCAGCACCCTCGCGGGCGCGGACTTCGTGAAGACCTCCACCGGCTTCGCCCCGAACGGCGCGACCCTGGAGGACGTCCGCCTGATGCGCGCCAACGTGCCCGCGCGGATGAAGGTCAAGGCCGCGGGCGGCGTCCGCACCCTCGACCGCATGCTGGAATTCGTCGCCGCCGGCGCCGAACGCTTCGGCGCCACCGCCACCGCCACCATCCTCGACGACCTCGCCACCCGCCGCGCCGCAGCCTGACCGGCCGAGCGCCCCCCGGAGAGCCGCGCCGGGTCGCCTTCCCGTGGAAGGGGCGACCCGGCGCTTCCGCTTCGGTCGCGCTCACGCAGGTCGGCCACCACACGCGGGCGGGGCACCTGCCGGACCTCTCGTGCGCAGGTGGTCAATCACGAGTGCGCGAAGAGACAACCGGAACCGAGCCGAACAACTACGTTTGTCGACAACCGACTTGGTGGGCCACCTCGCCCAGGAAGGGAGACCTCCCGCACGATCCGGGCGGAACGGGACGACGAGATCCCCGCCCACGTCCGCCCCTCCGTGCCAGGGGTAGGCGCGCCCACCTGTGGAAAGCACCCTGTCCGTGAGTTACCACGGCATCCGAGGGAGGTAGTTCCATGTCCAACGGCCCCCTGCCACCTCTCCACCCACCCTTGTGGACCGCCTATGAGCGGCTGCTCGCGGGGTTGCGGTTGGAGGAGCCCTGGGCGACCCGTCCGGGGCATCCCGAGGATGGCACGCCCGCCGGCGGTCACCGGGCAGGCGTCCAGGCCCCGGCAGCGACCGCACCCGGCTCGTCGAAACCGGCCCTCCGGTCCACTGCTAGCGAGTTGATCGACCGTCAGATGCGTGCGCACGGCTCCCGCGTCGCCATCGCGCACGCGGCGACCGAGCTCACCTACGCCGAGCTGCGCGAGCGGGTCGAGGCCCGGGAGGCCGCGCTGGGCGCCCTCGGCCTCCGGCCCGGCGACCTGGTCGCCGTCGTCGCGGACCGTGGGCCGCGGTTCGTGGAGACCATCCTGGCGATCTGGCGGCTGGGCGCCGCCTACCTGCCACTGAACCCGGAGGACCCCGCCGCGTGGCGCGCCGGGGTGGTGCGCGCCGCCGGCGCCGTCCTGGTGGCGGGTCAGGGCGCGAGCGCCGCCGTCCCCGGCATCCCTTTCACCGACCTGGACGATTCCGACCCCGCACCCTCCCCTTCGAACCCGACCGCGACCCGCGCGGTCCACGGGCCGGACGACCTGGCGTACGTCATCTGCACCTCGGGCTCCACCGGCAAACCCAAACTGGTCATGATCGAGCAGCGGGGGGTGACCAACCTCGTCCATGCCCAACGGGCCTACTTCGGCGGGGACCTCGGACCGGACGCCAGGGTGTTGCAGTTCTTCCACCCGGCCTACGACGCCGCCCTGTTCGACATCCTGCTCGCCCTCGCCAACGGCGCCCGCCTGGAGATCACCGACTCCCGCCACACCTCGGGCGGGGAACCGCTCGCCGATCTGCTGCGCGAGCGGCAGGTCACCATCGCCGTACTGCCTGCTCCGGTGCTGCGCACGCTGGAGCCGGGCCGGTTTCCGGACCTCGCCGCGGTGGCGAGCATCGGTGACGTGTGCCTGCCGGAGACGGCCCGCCGGTGGTCGGCCCGGCACCGGTTCATCAACGGCTACGGACCGAGCGAGGCGACGGTCTGCACCACCATGCACGACGCGCCGGCCGACGGATGGCCGGACACCGCCGGGCCGGCGGTGGTTCCCATCGGCCGTCCCATCGCCGGATACCGCGTCCACCTCCTCGACGACGCCCTGCGCGAGGTCCCGGACGGCGACGTCGGCGAGATCTGCATCGCGGGCGACGGGGTGGGACGCGGATACCTCGGTCAACCCGGCCTCACCGAGCGGTGTTTCGTACCCGATCCCTTCGGGTCGCGATCCGGAGCCAGGATGTACCGCTCCGGTGACCTCGGCCGGCGGCTGCCCGGCGGCGACATCGAGTTCGTCGGCCGCATCGACGACCAGGTCAAGGTGCGCGGGGCCCGGATCGAACTGGGACAGGTGGAGAAGGCTCTGGCCGCGCAGTCCGGGGTACGGGACGCGGTCGCGGTGGTCGACGGCGGCGAGGAGCAGCGCCTGCTCGGATACGTGGTGGCCGCGCCCGGGGCCACCGTGGCGGGCCCGGCCCTGCGCGCGGCGCTGGCCGCGGAACTGCCGGGTCACCTCGTGCCCGATCAAATCGTGGTTCTGGCCGCCCTCCCGCTGCTGACCAGCGGGAAGGTGGACCGCTCCCGGCTGCCCCGCCCGATCGGGCCCGTCCTGGGGAAGCGGTCCGCACCGCGTGACCGGACCGAGGAGAGCGTGGCCCGGATGGCGGCCGAACTTCTGGGCCTGGATCGGATCGGGATCCACGACGACCTCTTCGCCGCGGGAGCCCACTCGCTGCTCGCCGCCCAGCTGGCGGCCCGGGTCCGCGCCGCCCTGGGAGTGGAGGTACCGCTCAGCAAGGTGCTGGACGGGGGCACCGTGGCGCGGATCGCCGCGCTGGCGAAGGCCCGGGGCGGCACCGCGACGCACGGCCCACGGCCGGGTGCCGCCCCGGACGGCCCGGCGCCTTCCTTCGCCCAGCAACGGGTGTGGCTCATGCACCAGTTCGCCCCGTCGGCGCACGCGTACCACTCCCAGGCGGCGATCAGGCTCGCCGGGCCACTGGACGGCGCCGCGCTCAACGCGGCCCTCACCGACCTGGTGCGTCGGCACGAGGTGCTGCGCAGCCGCTTCCCGTCGCCCCACGGACAGTTGCGGTGCGAGGTGGTGGAGCCCTGGCAGGTGTCGGTGGAGGTGCTGGACCTCTCGAAGCAGGATCCGGCCCGACATGCCGAACTGCTCGGAGCGGCGGTGCGCGACGTCCTGGCCGAGCCCTTCGACCTGGCGAACGACCCGCCGTTCCATTGGCTGCTGATCCGGCTCTCGTCCACCGAGCACGTCTTCGTGATGGCGGAGCACCACATCGTGCACGACGGCTGGTCCTTCAACGTCTTCGTCCGCGAGCTGCTTCAGGGTTACGCGGACCACGTCGCAGGCACCCAGGTGGAACGCCCCTTGCCGCTCGTGGGCTACTACGACCTCGCCCGGTGGCAGCGGGAGTGGTTGGACAGCGCGGAGGCCGCCGCGCAACGCGCGTTCTGGCGTCGGGCACTGGCCGGGGCCGAGACGGTCCTGCGCCTCCCGCACGGCGGCGCGGGAACGTCGCGGTCCTTCCGTGGCCCGGCGCCGCGCGTCGAGATCCCCGGCGACCTGGCCCGCCGGCTGAACGCGCTGGCCGAGCGCAACGGCACCTCCCTGTTCACCGTTCTGCTCGCGGTGTACTTCCTGCTGCTCGGCGGCTACAGCGGCTCGCAGGACGTGCTGGTCGGGTCCGCAGTGGCCGACCGCCGGTGGCAGGAGTCGGAGGGCCTGCTCGGCATGTTCGTCAACACGCTGGTGTTCCGCGGCCGGATGCACGGGGATCCCACGTTCGAGGCGTTCCTCGGCAGGGTGCGGCGGATGGTCCACCAGGCGTACGACAACCAGGAACTCCCCTTCGAGCTGATCCTGGAGGAGTCAGGGGCGACCCGGCACCGCGCCGACGCCAACCCGCTCATCCAGGCGCAGTTCGCCTGCCACGACTCGGTGTTGGGGACGGTCACCGGCAACCCGCTGGACGTCACGCTCATCGAGGGGCTGAGCAACGGCTCGGCCAAGTTCGCCGTTTCGGTCATCGCCGTGCCCCGCTACCGCGCCCCCGGCCGGATCTCGCGTCTGCCCGGCGGGGTGCTGCACGTACCCGCGTCCGCGGAACAGGTGGGGCCGGCTCCGCGCACCGTGCTGGACGGCATCACGCTCGCCTGGGAGTTCGACGCGGGGCTGGTGGAACCGGTACTGATCGACGGGATGCCCGCGTCGTACCGGCACCTGCTGGAGGCTGTCGCCGACCGGCCGGACACCCCGCTGAGCGCCCTTCAGCTGCTGGACCTGTCCGCCCTGGCCGACGTGCTGGCCATCGGCCGCGGTCCGGAACTCCAGGCCGTCGAGGGCTGGCTCCCCGCGATGGTGGCGCGCTGGGCCGCCGAGACCCCCGAGGCACCCGCGGTGCTCTCGCGGCAGCGGCCCCTGACGTACCGGAAACTCAAGGAGGCCGCCGACACGCTGGCCCGCGCTCTCGTGGCGGCCGGCGTCAGGCCGGGCGACACGGTAGCGGTCGGCGCCCCGCACTCCGCGGAGTCGGTGATCGCCCAACTAGCCGTGCTGACGGCGCGCGCCGTGCTCCTGACGCTCGACACCGCCCACCCGTCGCCCCGACTGGCCGCGCTGGTACGCCACGCCCGGGCCCGCGCGCTCGTCACCACCGCGGAGCTGGCGGACCGGGTGCCGGTGCCGGCGGGCCTGCCAGTGCTCTTCGTCGGCCCGGCCGACGCCCCGGCCGGGGCGGCCGGGCTGGGCGTTCCTGCCGCGCCGCTGCCCGACGGCCGTCCGAACGACCTGGCCTACGTCCTCTACACCTCCGGCTCCACTGGTGAGCCCAAGGGCGTCCAGGTGGAGCACCGTTCGGTCGCCGCCCGGCTGCACCGGGCGGAGGTCACCGGCCTGCGGCCAGGCGCCCGGATGCTCGCGGTCGCCTCCCCGTCCTTCGACATGTCGGTGCTGGAGGTCTGGGGCGCGCTGCTCAACGGAGCCGCCGTCCGCTTCCTGCCGCCGGGTTGGTCCGTTCCCGCACTGGCGGACTGTCTGACCGACGGAACGGTGACCCATGCCATCCTGCCGACGGCCGTCTTCCACGAACTGGTGCGCCAACGGCCTGAGGCCCTGGCCGGCCCGGAGCGGGTACTGGTGGGCGGTGACGTGATCTCGACCGAGGCGTTCCGCGCGGCCCGACGGATACCCGGCACCACGGTGATCAACGTCTACGGGCCCACCGAGACCACCGTCATCGCCACCGCCCAGTCGGCCGCGGGGTGGGCCGACCCGACCGCGTCGCACGTCCCGATCGGAAGCGCGCTGCCCGGCACCCATGTGGTGATCGTCGACGAGGCGTTGCGCCCGCTCCCCCTGGGCGTGGTGGGCGAGATCTGCATCGGTGGAGCGGGCGTCGCCCGAGGTCATCTCGGCGACCCCGGTCTGACGGCCGAGCGGTTCGTGCCGGATCCGTTCGCCCCGCCGCCCGGTGGGCGGCTCTACCGCAGCGGGGACCTGGGACGGCTGCTGCCTGGCGGAGTGGTGGAGTTCTTCGGGCGGTGCGACGAGCAGCTGAAGATCCGGGGCTTCCGGGTGGAACCCGGAGAGGTACAGGCCGCCCTGCGCACCCTGCCCGACGTCGCGGACGCCCTGGTCCTGGGTGACCGGGAGGCGTCCGGCGACCGCCGCCTGATCGGGTACGCGGTCGCCGTCCCCGGCCGGTCCCCGTCCGGCACCCGGCTGCGCCAGGCGCTCGCCGACCGGCTGCCGGCCCACCTGGTGCCCAGCATCGTCGAGGTGCTCGACTCCTGGCCGCTCACCCCGGCAGGCAAGATCGACCGGGCGCGGCTGGCGAAGCCCGTCCTCGCCCGGACGGCCGCCGTGGCCCGGCCGCGCAACGACACCGAGCGGGTCCTGGCCCGACTGGCCGCGAAGACGCTGGGGGTGGAAGAGGTCGGGGTGCGCGACGATCTGCTGGAGCTGGGCATGCACTCGCTCCAGGCGATGAGCCTCGCGACCGAGGCGAGCGCCGAGCTGGGCAGGGAGATCACGCTCGGCACGGTCTTCGCCCAGCGCACGATCGCCGCGCTGGCGGCTGCCGTCCCGCAGCTGCCGACCCCGGCGCCACCGATCAGCCGGCTGCCCAGGCACGCGGCGGGTGACAGGTGAGGGGCAGTCGATGACCGGCGTCGATGGTGACCTCTTCACCCTGTCGTTCGCCCAGCGGAGGCTGTGGTTCCTGCACGCACTCGACCCCACCGGCCACGCGCACAGCACGGAGCGCTGGTTCCGGGTGACGGGTGCGTTGGACGTCGGCGCCCTGCAGCGGGCCGTGGACGCCCTGGCGGCCCGGCACGAGGCGCTGCGCACCGTCTTCCCGGACACGGCGGACGGCCCGGTGCAGTGCGTACGTCCTGCCGGACGGATCGCCGTCCGAACCCTTCGAGGGGCACGCGACGAGGCCGCGGCCCGGCGGCGCGCCGCCGAGTTCCTGCGGCGGCCGTTCGACATCGCCGAAGGGCCACTGCTGCGGATCGCGGTCCTGCCGCTGGGGCCCGACGACCGGATGCTGGTGCTCTCCGCCCACCTGCTCGCCGCCGACGGCTGGTCCCACAACGTCCTTCTGGAGGAGCTGGGTTTGTTGTACCGGGCGGCCCTGGCCGCTTCCCCCGGCCAGGACCGGCTGGCGCCGCTGCCGGTGCAGTACGCCGACTGGGGTGCCTGGCAGTACGAGCAGCTGACCTCCGCGCGGCGGGCCGGGTTGCTGGACTGGTGGCGCGCCGAGCTGGCGGGCGCACCGCTGGTCCTCGACCTGCGGGCCGAGGCCGAGGCCCCCGACCCCGCGGTGCGGCCGTCGCCCGACGGCGGTCGGATCCGTCAGGTACTGGGCCCCGAACTCGGCGCGGCGGTCCGGGGCCTGGCCGGGACGCAGCGGCAGACGGTGTTCACCGTGCTGCTCTCGGCCTTCGCCGTGGCGTTGGCGCACCGCGCGGACCAACCACGGCTCGTGCTCGGCCTCGCCGTCGCCAACCGTGACCAGCCGCAGGTCCAGCGGGTCCTGGGGTTCTTCGTCAACACCGTCGCGCTGCACCTCGACCTCACCGGCGATCCCGGCTTCGACCGCCTGCTCACGCGCGTGGCCGCCACGGTCGCCGCGGCCCACGGTCATCGCGACCTGCCGTTCGACGAACTGGTCGCAGCGCTGGCCCCGCCCGGGGTCCCGGGCCGGTCCCCGGTCGTGCAGGTGAACTTCGCCCACCATCCGGCAGGCTCGCTCGGCGCCCTTGAACTGCCCGGCTGTACGGTGCGGGAGCTTCCCGTGGACCACGGACCGGGCAAGTTCGAGCTGACCGTCAGAGTGGTGGAGAGCGCGGACGACGGCCTGGTGGTGTGGGGCGAGTACGGCGCCGGGGCCCTGCACGAGCAGGACGTCCAGGAGGTGTTGACGGCCTATCAGGAGGTGCTCCGCTCGACGACCGTCACCCCGGATGCACCTCTCTCAGCGCTGCTCCCTCGCGCCGAACGCGCCGGCGAAGCCGGGCTCTCCCCTTCACCGAACGAGGCGAGGCTCCGATGACCGAACCCGACGAGATCCCCGACGGGATCCCCCGCTACCCGATCCCCCGCGACCCGCGTTGTCCGCTGGACCCGCCCGCGGCCTACCTGCGCTCGCAGCGATCCGCCGTCCTGCCACGGGTCAGGATCTGGGACGGCAGCAGGCCCTGGCTGGTGACCCAGTACGACGAGGCCGTGCAGGCGCTCGGCGACTCCCGGCTCAGCGGGGACGCCCGGCTCCCCGGGTTCCCGCTCGCCTCGGCGTCCACGGCGGCCAAACTGGAGCGCGTGCTGCCGTACCCGCTCCGCGAGGACGAGGTACACCAGACCCAGCGGGCGATGCTCATGCGGGAGTTCACCCCGAGGAAGATGGAGGCTCTTCGTCCCCGGCTGCAGGGCATCGTCGACGACGCCGTCGAAACCATGCTCGCGGGCCCGCGTCCGGCCGACCTGGTGGCGGCCTTCGCGACGCCGGTCGCGATCGGCGTCATCTGCGAGGTCCTCGGGGTGGACGCCGAGGAGGACCGCCAAGTGCTGCACGGACTGTGCCGCACCGTGGCGTCGCGCACCACGCGGCCGGACGAGGCGTCCCGGGCCCTGGACGCTCTGGAGGACTACTTCCGCCGTTTGGTCGAGACACAACTGCGCCGTCCGGGAACGGGCGTGGTGGGCCGGGTGGTGGTCGAGCGGGTGCGAAGCGGGGAGCTGAGCCACGAGGACGCCGTGGCAACCACACAGTTGCTGTTCCACGCCGGCCACGGAACGTCCGCGTACACGATCGCGACCGGTGTGGCGGCGCTGTTCGCGCATCCGCAACAGCTGGCCGTCTTCCGTGCCGCGGACGACATCACCGAGGCCGTGGCGGAACTGCTGCGTTACACGACGGTCGCCCACAACGGCATGGCCCGGGTCGCGACCGAGGACGTCGTCATCGGCGCCACCTTGATCCGGGCCGGTGAAGGGGTGCTGATCCAGCTGGACGCCGCCAATCGGGACCCGTCGGCCTTCCCCGACCCGGACCGGCTCGACCTCGGCCGGCCACCGTCGCGGAACCTGACGCTCGGCCACGGGCCGCACCACTGCCTTGGCAGCGCACTGGCCCACGTCGAACTACAGGTGGCCCTCGGAACCCTCTTCCGCCGAATCCCCGAGCTGCAGCTCGCGGTGCCGATGGCGGAGCTGTCGTTCAAGGACAACGAGAATCTGGTGGGCCTGCACACCCTGCCGGTGACCTGGTGAGCCGGCCGCCGGCGCGGGCGTGCTTCGGACGTTGAGGTGTGGCAGTCGGCTGACGGTGCGGCTCCGAACGAGCGCGGCCCGCTCGCTTCGTGAGCCGCACGGGCCGCAGATCGCGTCACGGCGTCCCTGGCGCTCGACACCATGCCGGCGCCCAGGGTCAGCGTCCCGCGGCCCGCCCGCCGACGGCGGTGAGCCGGCCGGTCAGCGCCGCGATCTCGGCGATGTTGAGCAGGACGCGCGCCTCGGGGTCGACGCGGCCGTCGCGCACGGCGGTCCGCAGCGCCGCGAGCGCGACGCCCGCGGGGGGCTCGATGTCGATCCCCTCCAGTTCCAGGAAGGTGGCCATCGCCGCGCGCGCCTCGGCGCCGTCCGCGACGAAGACCTCGCCCGCGGTCTCGGTCAGCGCTTCGCGCAGACCGCCCGGGATGTCGTAGGGCGGCTTGCGGTTGGTCAGTTCGGGAGCGAAGGCGCGCCGGGCGGCCGCCCGGTCGTCGTCCGCCCCGCCGGCCTCCCAGGGCCGCCGGCCGGTGTGCCAGGCCTCGTGCACGGGCGCGAAGCCGGAGTTCTGGGCCAGCATCAGGCGCGGCAGGGGGCGGGTGTCGCCGGACCGGCGGCGGAGCCGGACGGCGGCCTCGTGGGCGGCGATGGCGCCCGCCCCGCTGCCGATGGCCTGGACGTAGTAGTCCGGGAGCCCGTCCATGGCCTCGGCCGCGGCGAGCATCACGGTGCCCAGTCCGTCCCGCCGGGCGACGTTCTTCGTCCCGCCTTCCGGGACGAAGCCGGGCAGCGCGGCCAGGGCGTCACCGAGCGCGATCGCGTCCGTGTAGTCCGCCCGGTCGACGGCGACGATCCGGACCGCGTCGGACTGCTCTGCGTACGGCACGCGCGACCGCAGGTGCCCCAGCGCGTCCGCCGGGAGGATGACGACCGCCGGCACCGCGTGGACGGAGCAGAGTTCGGCGAAAGCGGCTGCGGTGTTGCCGGCCGAGGTCACGACCAGCGTGCCCGCGTGCTCCGGCAGCCGGCCGAGGACCGTCGCCGCCTCAAGTTCCTTGAAGGAGCCGGTGATCAGGTCGGCCCCGCGCTCGGGCCAGTAGCCGTTGAACGCGATCCACAGGTCCTTCAGCCCCAGGAACCGGCCCAGCCGATCGCTCCGGTAGACCACCGAGCGGCCCGTCTCGGCGACGGCCCTGCGGATCGGCAGCCACTCGCGGTAGCGGTGGATCCCGGCGGCGCGCCGGTCCGGCGCGAACGGACGGTCGCCGTAGTCGCTCTTCGCCAGCGCGGGCCCGTGCGGCTCCCGGCACTCCAGGGACACCCCGTCGTCCGGCGTGCGTAGCCCGCAGGAGGAACACACCAGGAAACAGTGGGAAGCGCCTTCGTCGCTCGCTACCCGGTCCAGCAGGTCGGCGGACGCACGATCCTCGGCTGTGGGTGCCGGCGGAGGAGTTGGACGAGTTCAACCGGCACATTGTCTGCCGCATCGAGGTGGTGCACGAGTTCCGGCCGCAGCTCCACATGGAGGCGGGCCTGTGACGGTCTTCCGCTGCGTGCGCGCTGCAACCAACCCCTCACCGAGTCGCTGACGCGCCGGGCTGCCAGTCGAGCAAGGTCACGGGACAGACCGTCAGTCTGTGCTCATTGCCGCTATCGGCTGAGGTTTCGTGCGCGGCGTCGTTGGGGCCGTCCGTCCGGGTCTGGGCGCGCGGTGTCTTCCGCGCCTGCGGCGGCCGGGGATTTCAGGCAGTGTCTGTGGCCAGGCGGCGACCGGGTTGCCGAGCCAGCGGGTGGCGGGAGGGACCTCCTCGCCGCGCATGACCAGCGAGGCCGCGCCGACCGACGCACCCGGGCCCAGCGTGGCGCCCGGAAGGATGATCGAGTGCGGGCCGATCGTCGATCCCTCGGTCAGGTGCACCCCGTCCAGCCGCATCACCCGGTCGTGGAACAGGTGCGTCTGCAGCACCACGCCGCGGTTGACGCTCGCGCCGTCCGCCACGTGGACCAGGTCGGTCTCCGGCATCCAGTGCGTCTCGCACCAGACACCGCGCCCGATCCGCGCGCCGAGGCTGCGCAGCCAGACGTTGAGGAACGGCGTGCCGATCAGGGTGCTGCCGAGCCAGGGCATCGCCAGCTCCTCGACGAAGGTGTCGTACAGCTCGTTGCGCCACACGAAGCTCGACCACAGCGGGTGCTCGGCGGCCTTGAACCGGCCGACCAGCAGCCATTTGGCGAGGGTGGTGGTGAGCAGAGCGACGAGGCCGGCGGCGAGCAGGATCAGTCCGCCGCAGGCCACCGCGGCCGGCAGGCCGTCCAGGTCTATCACGGCCTGCAGTGCGCCGAACGCGAGGTCACCGAGCAGTGCGGTGCAGACGATCGGCAGGAACCGGCACAGCTCCACCGCCGCGCGGGCCAGGATCAGGCGTTGCGGCGGGTCGTAGGTGCGGCTCGGGTCGCCGGTGTCCGCCACCCGAGGCAGTGCGATGCCCGGCCGGCCCAGCCAGGAGGAACCCGGCTCGGCGTGCGGCGGCGCGTCGGACAGGACGCCGACCAGGGCGTTGTCGGGCAGGTGGCGGGCCGGGCCGACGATGCCGGAGTTGCCGACGAAGGCGCGTCGGCCGACCCGGGAGGCACCGATGCGCAGCCAGCCGCCGCGGGCTTCGAAGGGGGCGATGAGGGTGTCGTCGGCGAGGAAGGCGCCGTCATCGACGCGCATCAGGCTGGGCAGGGTGAGGACGGTGGAGGCTTCCACCCGGCGGCCGACCTTGGCACCGAGCAGGCGTAGCCAGACGGGGGTGAAGAGGCTGGCGTAGAAGGGGAAGAGGGAGCGCCGGGCGGTGTCCATGAGGCGGGAGACCACCCAGGTGCACCAGGCCACCTTGCCGTGGGCGGGGTGGTAGCCGGGCTGGATCGGGATGCTGAACAGGCGGACCAGCACGACCACCAGCGTGGCGTAGCTGATGAGTGAGACCGCGACCAGCAGCGGTGTGACCATCAGGGTCTGCAGCAGCGCGCCGCCGAGCGTGCGGTCGGTGTCTATCAGCAGGTACAGCAGCGCCAGGCCAGGCACCCCGGAGACCACCGGCAGCAGGCCGAGGCCAGCCAGGCCAAGAGTGTAGGCGAGCTCCCAACGGCGGGTGCGATCGTGCGCGGGGTGGGGCCAACCGGAGCCGGTGAGGGCGGCGTTGGCGACCGGGCGAGCAGGGGACCCGTGGTACTGCTGATGGGCAGGCACGTCATCGACCACACAGCTGCCAGGGGCGATGTCGGCGCGAGCGCCGACGACGGCGCTGGGCATCAGGGTGGAGCGGGTGCCGACCCGGGCGCCGGGGCCGATCTCCACCGAGCCGAGGTGCAGGATGTCGCCGTCCAGCCACCAGCCCGCGAGGTCGACCTCCGGCTCGATGGAGCAGCCGTCGCCGAACCGGGCGAGGCCGGTCACCGGGGGCATCGCGTGCAGCTCCACGTTCCGGCCGACCCGGCAGCCGAGCGACCGGGCGTAGTGGCGGGCCCAGGGCGTCCCGATCAGCGCGGCCACGTTGAACATCGCCACGGCGCGCTCGGCGGTCCACAGCCGCAGATGCACCGATCCGCCGCGCGGGTAGCTGCCGGGTTTCATCCCGGCGGTGAGCAGCCGGGCCGAGCCTGCGCCTATGGCCAGTCGGCCCGGGGCGCTGGAGAGCAGTAGCCAGCCGGTGACGATCAGCCACCACGGGGTCTGGGGTGCCCAGGGCAGCGTGCCGCCGGTGAGGTTGTCCAGCGCGGCCAGGCCCAGGACCCAGCGCAGGCTGCTCACCGTGTACAGCACGGCGAGCACCAGCAGCTGCACCAGGCCGACCCGGCGGGGGGTGTGGCGCACGGTGCGCTGTTCGCGCGGAGGGCCGCCGAGTTCGTCGAGCCTGGCGGCGAGGTCGAGCAGTCCGGGTCGGGCGTAGATGTCGGCGATGGAGATGGCCGGGTAGCGGCCGCGCAGCACCGAGACCAGCTTGGCGGCGGCCAGGCTGGTGCCGCCGAGGGCGAAGAAGTCGCCGTCGCCGCCGACCGGGGTGCCGAGCAGGGTCTGCCACTGCTCGGCGAGCCAGCCGGCGGTGCCGCTCGGGCGCGGGCCGGCCTCGGCGGACGGGCCGGTGGTGGGCAGCGGCCAGGGCAGGGCGCCCCGGTCGACCTTGCCGGAGGTCTTGGTGGGCAGGTCGTCGACCACGCCGAGGACCGGGACCAACGACTGCGGCAGCCGCTCCAGCAACGTGCTGCGGGCCGCGGCGGGCTCGAACGGGGCGCCGTCGTGCAGCACCAGATAGCCAACCAGCACCTCGCCGCCGGCCGGGGTCTTGCGGACGGCGGCCGCGGCGGCCCGTACCCCGGGCAGCGCCTGCAGCGCGGCGTCCACCTCGCCCAGCTCGATCCGGCGCCCGGCCAGCTTGATCTGCTCGTCCGCACGGCCGACGAACACCAGGCCCTCGGGCTCGGCGCGCACCAGGTCACCACTGCGGTAGACGCGGGGGCTGCGTAGGCAGCCGATGGCGCCGTACTTCTCGGCGTCCTTGACCGGGTCCAGGTAGCGCGCGGTACCGACGCCGCCGATCACCAGTTCGCCGGTCTCGTACCAGGCGACCGGCCGGCCCTCGCCGTCCACGACGGCGATCTCCCAACCGTCCAGCGGCGCGCCGATCCGCACCGGCTGCCCGGGGTACATCTGCGCGGCGGTCGCCACGACCGTGGTCTCGGTCGGGCCGTAGGTGTTCCAGAACTCCCGGCCCGGCGTGGCGATCCGCCCGACTAGCTCCGGCGGGCAGGCCTCGCCGCCGACGATGACCAGCCGCACCCGCTCCAGGCACTCGGCCGGCCACAGCGCCAGCAGCGTCGGCACGGTGGACACCACCGTGATCCCGCGCTCCACCAGCCACGGACCCAGATCCGTGCCCGCCTTCACCAGCGAACGCGGCGCCGGCACCAGACACGCGGCGTGCCGCCAGGCCAGCCACATCTCCTCACAGGAGGCGTCGAACGCCACCGACAGACCCGCCAGCACCCGGTCCCCCGGGCCCAGCGGACGGTCCCGCAGGAACAGCCCGGCCTCGGCGTCCACGAACGCCGCCGCCGAACGGTGGCTGACCGCCACACCCTTGGGACGGCCGGTGGTACCGGAAGTGAAGATGATCCACGCGTCGTCCGCGGGCGTCGGCCGGGACGGCCGCCCGCCGGGACGCACCACGGGGCTGGGGGTGATACCGCGCCCGGCACCGAGCACGGCGCAGACCTGGGCGTCCTGCCAGATCATCTCCGCGCGCTCGTCCGGGTCGTCGGCGTCCACCGGCACATAGGCCGCGCCCACCCGCAGCACGGCCAGGATGGCGATGTAGAGGTCCGCGGTGCCGGACGGCACCCGCACACCGACCCGGTCACCGGCACCGATCCCCAGCGCCGCCAGCCGTCCGGCGAACTCCGTCACCTGATGCAGCAGCGACCGGTAGTCGAGCACCGTGCCCGCGGCGTCGAGCGCGGGCGCGTGCGGGCACGCCTCGGCGGCGGCCACGATGATGTCCATGAGGGTACGGGCGGGGGCCGCCGGAGCAACCGGCCACAACGCCCGGGTGGGCATGTCCGCGGGGATCTCATCGGTGTTTCCCGCCTCACAATGCTCGCGTGTCTCCATCGCTTCTCTCCATCGGCGTGGCTTCTCGACTCTCTGCCGGCAGAACTCGTCCTCGGCGGCCATCGCAAGGGCACAGACACCACGGCGACCACTCCAGAGCCGGTATCTGAACAAGACGTCAACTACCGTCCCGACCACGGGCTGTGTCTTCACGTGAGCCGATACGTCTCCTGCGCAGTCCCGGAGGCTGCCGCGCGAAGTCGCGCGAGGGCCCCTGCCGAGACTCGACCGCGTGGACGCGGCTGTGTTGAGGTACGCATGGGATTCATTACCTCCTGCCCGGATCAACCGGGTCGGGTCGGGCGTCGTGACCGCAGGCGCCGGCCGTGACCGTTGCGCCGTGATCGGTGGACGGATGGGGCCGCCCACCACATGGCGGCCGGAACAGCTTGGGGCTGCCGGACGTCATGGGTCTGGGCCGCCACGGAGGTTCGACCGCGACACCGCGCACCCGCGCGCAGGGGTGCGGCCACGCTTGGAGCGCCCACCGCAGCGAGAGGTTTCTCCGAGTTCGATCGCCGGGTCGAGCCGGTACGTGCTGTATGAACTGCGGCCGAACACTGCACGATTGGACCGCGGACTCGCATGGCCAGCAGGTAGATCGTCCGCACGAACACGGGGACCGATCATGCCCGGCTACGGATCGAGCGCATCGCCCGAGGTCAGCAGCGTGAGGCAATTTCGGAGCCCTGCGCGGGGGCTGGGCGCCCCCGGGGACGCCCGAGCTGCGACGGCGGTGGCGAGCCACGGAGACTTCCGCGGCCCAGGGCCGGGGAGTCCCGTGGCGTCGCCACCGCCCGATCGATCAAACGCTCGCCAGGGTCAGCCGGCTCCTGACGGATCGTGGCCGGTGTGATCACCGTGATCGGCGTGCCCGGTGTGGTCGGCGCCGCTGGTGATGACCCCGCCCAGCTTCGCGTGCAGGAGGTCCGCCGTGGCGTCGGACAGGACGACCACCCACCGGTCACCCACCAGGTACGACCCTCCGTACGCCTCGGCCTCCGACGTCCAGGCCGTCTGGGCCCCGCTGGTCGGGAAGGTGGCGATCCAGACCTCGTTTTCGCCGAGGGTGCACAGCCCCTGGCGGAGGTCCGTGGTGTCGGCGGTGATGTCGGCCGTGCAGCCGATCCGCTGGGCCAGGTCCTCCACCGAGGCCCGGGCGGCGTGGGCCGACGTCTGCGGCGAGGCGAGCAGCCCTCCTGCCCCGCCCAGCAGTTCGACGACGCCCAGGACGAGCAGGACGGTCAGCGCGAGCCACTGGAGCGCGCGACGGACGGTCCTCTGCGGCCGGACGGCCGCCACGGTGGAGACCCCGGCCGTCACTTACCGGTCACCGGCTTCCCCGCGGGGTTGATCGCCGACCACAGGTTGTCCTTGCCGTTCCCGTTGGCGTCACCGGGGGCCTTGTCGCCCGTGTAGGTGTAGACGGGCTTGCAGTTGACGGACAGCTGCCAGGTGCCGTCGGGGCGCTGCATCTTGCCGATCAGCTTCGGGTTCACGCCCTTGACCTGGGTCGCGTCGACGGCGGGCGCCGGCTTCCAGGTCATCGCGCACTGGCCCTCGCAGAGGGAACGCATCGGCCAGGACGGGTCCTTGGCGTACTGGTACAGCGTCATGCCCTGCGCGTCCACGACGATCGGGCCGAGCTGCGGCTGGGTGGCCACGGAGACCTGGGCTCCACCCGGGGCGGGCTGCGCCGGCTGGGACGTCGGGGCCGCACCGGTCGGCATCTCCGACGGGTAGGCCGACGCACCGGGGGCCGGGGCGGCCGCCTTCTTGCCGTCGGGCGCCACGGCGAACCAGACGCCGCCGACACCCTGGCCCTTGGTGTCGCCGGCCGCGGTGTCCTGCGCGTAGCGGTAGACCGGCCAGCCACCCAGCGTCAGCTGCTTCGATCCGTCGGCCCGCGTGACCTCGCCGATCGCGCCGGCGTCGATCCCGCTGCCCGCGGTCGTGCCCTCCTTGGTGACTGGCGGCCAGGTCTTGGCGCAGCCGTCGTTGCAGTTGGACATCGGGGGCTTGGCGGTGTCCTTGTCGAACCGGTAGAGGGTGAAGCCCTGGCCGTCGGTGACCACCATGCCGAGCTTGGCATCGTTGCGCACGGTCAGCGCGCCCCCAGCCTGGCCCCCGCCCGCCGACGCGCCGCCGGATTGACCGCCGGCGGACGGCGACGCGCTGCCACCGCCGTAGGAGTCGTAGGATCCGGCCGGCGCGGCGTCCTGCGCGCCCACCAGCTGGCCGGTGCCCGACCCGGACGGCGTCTTCGCGCTGCTGCTCATGCTGCCCATCAGGGCCATCACCACGAGCCCGACCAGCAGGATGCAGAGCCCCACCAGTCCGTATCGCTTCGTCAACATGTTCCTTGCCTTTCCATCGGTGGAATCTGGCCTTCCGTGGATGTGTGCGTCCCCGGTGATCCGGTCCGGCGTCGAACGCCGGTCCGCGGACCCGGGATGTGGGTTTCAGGGTCGATAGCCCTCCGGAACCTCTCGTTCGGCCCGCCGCCCCGACGAGCGGCCCAGGCCGCACGGGCCACGCTCGGGAAGGAGCGGCAGCGCCCGGAGCCGCGCCGGCCTCACTGGATCCGCAGCGCGAGCGCGGGACAACGGTCGACGGCTCGCGCCGCCTGGGAGAGCAGCTTCGCGGGTACGGGCATCACGCCCGCGGCGGGGAACCCGTCCGCCCCCAGCCGGATGACGTCGGGCAGGACACCGGTGCACAGGCCGTGGGCCTCGCAGAGCGTCCAGTCGACCACGATGGTGCCGGCGCTCTCCACCTCCGGCAGCGGCAGGACGTCCTGCGACGGCCGCCCGCACCCTCCCTGGTACGAGTGCATGACCAGGTCGTCGTCGAACACGGCCAGGGACGAGGCCACGAAACGGGCGGCGGCGTCGGGGTGGCTGCACGCACCCCGTCCGGTGACCGCCCGCATCCCGGCCTGCACCCGGTCGAACGCGCGCTGGCCACCGCCGCGCACCAGGTCCTCCAGGGACCCGGTCAGATCGGGGAGCCCCAGGTAGCAGGGCCCGCACTGGCCGGCCGTCTCGTCCGCCATCCAGCGGGAGATCCGGACGACCTCCCACAGCGGACAGGTCGTCTCCGGCAGCGGCAGGATCGCCCCGGCACCCAGCGCCCCGCCGAGGCTCTGGAAGGACTGGCGGGACACCACGGCCGAACGGGCGGCCTCGGGGGTCAGCCACTTGCCGTGGTAGCCGCCGACCAGGACCCCCTGCCCGACGTCCAGGCCGCACGCCGCCAGGACGGTCTCCAGCGGCACTCCGGTGGGGGTCTCCACCACGGTCGAGCCGGCGATCGTGAGCAGCACCGTGCCGGGTTCCTCGGGGGTGCCGATCTCTCGGAAGGGCAGCGCGCCCCACCGGGCCGCCACCGCGAGCTGGGCGTACGTCTCGGCGTTGGACAGCAGCGTGGGGGCTCCCCCGACACCGCTGTCGCTGGTGCGCACGCCGCCTCCCCGGGGCAGGGCGATCCCGTTGGTGATGCCACGGGCGAGCGCGCTCCCCTCGCCCGTGACGAACCGTTCGGGCAGCCGCACCACCGTCACCGGCGGCTTCACCGACCGCCGTTCGGCCAGCGCCCGGCGCAGGGACTCCTCGGTGTCGGTCCGCGTGACGCCGATCGCCACCTGTTCCGCGTCCAGCGCGGCGGCCGCGATCAGCGCACCGTCCACCACGAGGTGCGGAGTGCGCAGGAGCAGCGTGGTGTCCTTCAGGCAACTCGGTTCTCCTTCCGTTCCGTTGACGACCACGACCGGACTGGTGCGGCGCCGGGCGACCGCCTTGACGACCGCCCTGAGCTTGCGGGCGAAGGGGAATCCGGCACCTCCCCGGCCGCGCAGGTCCACGTTCTCGGCCAGTTCGGCCAGCTCCTCCGCTCGCAGTGCCGGCAGCTGGCCGTGGACCACGAGGTGGGAGCGGTAGTCGACCCGGTCCAGGCTCTCCAGGCCGGCGAACAGGACCGGCCGTCCGAACCAGATGACGGGTGGGGGGAGGCCGCTCACCCGTCCTGCCGCCGACGTCCGGGTCCGATGCCAGCCAGGCCCGGACCGGCGGCCATGGCCTGCCCCGCGGCCACCGGAACGCGCGGGACGGTGATCTCGGGGCTCGTGGCCACCGGCAGGCGCGGGAAGGTGGCCTCGGGGCCGCCGGCCTCCGGCGGGAGCGGCCGGACGGGGGCCTGGCGCGGGCCGGAGCGGTCCTGGAGGAGCAGCCTGAGCGAGAGCGCGACGATCACGCCCACGACGGCCACGCCGTACAGCAGCACCACCCAGGAGGCCGCGAGCCGGCCCGATTGCAGCCCGTGGACCAGGCCAGCGCCCCAGGCCGGGTACGAGAAGAGGTGGATGACCCTCCACCGGCGCACGTTGCCCGAGCGGGCGAGCCTCCCGCGGGCCGCCCCTGCGAGCGCCACCGCGGGGAACAGGTAGCCGGCGACGGTGCCCAGTCCCAGGACCACCGGTCGGGCCGGGTCGGCGAACGGCACGAAGGCCGCGAGCGCGCCGATCTGTCCCACGACCAGCTTCATCCAGACGTGCAGGGCCAGGAAGACGACGCCGGCGACGCCCATCGCACGGTGGACGGTCTGCGCGACGAGCCGGTGGGTCGGCCTCAGGATCAGCCGGTCGGTCGCCGCCAGCCCCCACAGGACAGCGGAGGTGAACGACACGAGTGCGAGCACCCCGACGGCGTACGTCAGGAACGACTGCAGTCTGGGGTCGACGGCGACGGCCGTCACACCCAGGCCTGCCGCCAGCGGCGACAGGAGGGACCACGGGCTCGACCACTTGCGACCGCCCTTCGCGGGCTGGTCGCCCTGGGGCGCCGCGCGCGCCCGGCCGGCCCGCTCGACGCCCCGCGGTACCGGGCCGAACCGCCGTGACCGCCGCTTCTGCCCTCTCACCATTGCTGAGCCCTCCGGCCTCGTCCTGAACCTGCTGTCGGATCGGATGTCGGGATCCCGGCGCTGGCGGGGCGGGGAGCCGCGATCGCTCCCCCGCGCCGGGCCGGGCCCGCCCGTTGCTCTCCGGGAACCGGTCCCGGAAGGGGCGGGTCACCCGCAGCGACGCCCCTGGTTGATGCAACTGACCATCTGGTCCAGCAGGCCCTGGTTCATGTTGTTGATGAAGTCACCGTGATCGGTGATCGGGTTGTGGAGCTGTTCGGGGAAGCTGTCGACGGCGAACCGGACCCCGGCCGGCACGTCGTAGGTGATGCGCTGCGTCAGTTGCGGGATCACCTTGAAGTTCTTCGGGCACGCGCCCGACTTGTCGGAGAACGCCGTGTGGGTCCGGTGGTTGGCACTGTCGATGTTCTTGCCGTCCCAGCAGTCCGGGAACTTCAGCGTCCGGACGACCCTGCTCCCCTGCGGGCAGATCGGGTACTTGTCGACGACCTGGCGGTTCTCGAAGCCCGTGCAACTCCACGACGCGTGGGCGTTCGCCGGCCCGTTGGTGAAGGCCTTGGCGTCGCCGGTGATGATGCGCATGAACCGCTTCATCGGCTGGACGGGGTTCCCGACGCTGGAGGTGTACGTGATGTCCGCCTCGGCCGGCTGCAGGATCCGTCCCACGTTCTTGTCCTTGCCACCACCGGGCGCCTTGGCGTCCTTCTCGTTGGTGCCGTCGAAGACGCGCAGGACGGGCCAGTAGTACGCCGACCCGTCGCCGTTGGTGCACGTGGTGCCCGAGGCGGCGAGTTTGTTGTTGGAGGCGAACGCGTCCGTGGCCACGTTCCCCACGTAGTCGTGCATGTGGTGCGCGCCGTTGCTCACACCGGGGGCGACGATCACGTTGTCGGGGTTGAGGTGGCGGTTCTCGTTGCGCCCGCACTGGGACGTGAAGGAGCCGGTGGCCGACCCCTTCTTGACGGGCGCCGGGACGTTCGGGGACACGCTCTTGATGTCGACGAACCCGTTCTTGGGGAGGGACTTCACCTGCGCGGCCGCCTGGGTCTGGGCGACGGCGCCGCCCACGCCGTCGGCGCTGAACCCCTTGGCCGCGTCCTGAGCCACCAGGTCGTGCCTGACCGTGCACTTCGCCATGCCCGAGAGGTCCTTCGGCAGACCGGAGTCCGGACCGGCGCTGTCCGCCAGCTTCTTCAGGGTGTCCGCGCGCTTGTTGGCGAGATCGCCCATGACGCGATTCTCGTTGTCGCCCGGGGTGGGCGCGGACAGTCGGTTGTACGCGTCCGCCACCTGGACGTCGAGCTCGGCGAGGTTCTTGTCGACCGCGTCCTGGGACGCTTCCGGCACCTCGTTCAGGGCCACGCTGGCGTCGGCACAGGCGACGGTGCCGAGCTGTGGGGACGCCGACGGCTCACTCGGGGGACGCTGGCCGGCGAAGGCCACCGCCGCGACCGTCCCCGCCGCGCCGGCGCCCAGGATCACCGCCGACAGCAGGGCACCGGCCCTTCGCTTCGACGTGCCACGTTTATGAGACTTCATGTACTTCAACACTCCTCAGACGGGATCGGGCCTGCCTGGCAGGCCACGGACAGCCTTCATCCGGGTCGTCGCCCAGCGGGTCGTCGCCTAGTAGTGGGGCGATCCGGCGGGCGCCGGCGTGGCGCTCGCAGACGGAGCGGACGGAGCGGACGAACCGGTCGGCAGCGGGGCGAGCTTGTCGAACTTGACGAGTCCGGTGCCCTCCAGGACGTTCATGTGGTCGAGCACCGTGCCGTTGGCCGTGGTCGCCAGATCCCGGACCGTGGAGTTCTGGGTGCTTGCGCGCACCTGGGCCACGACCGCGAACACCTGCCCGTGGGCGCTGCGCAGGATGTTCGCGAATTGCTCGTCGAAATCCGCGCCCTGCGCGGCGTCCAACTGCTTGAGCCAGCCCTGCTGCTGTGCCGAGGGCTCGCTGGGCACGTCCAGGTTCAGGGTCTGGGCGGCGGTCAACACCGCCTTGTCCAGGTCGGTGTGACCTTGGACCAGGTGCTGGCCGGCCATTTTGACCTCGGGGCTGGTGCCCTTCGCGAGGGCCATCCGGCCTGCGGGAATCTCCCACAGTCCGGCCAGCCGAACCCGCTTGACGAAGTCACGGTCCTGGGCGGTGAGCGGCCCGGTGGGCGTCTGCGTCACTCCTTGGTCCTCGCTCACCGGCGCGCTGCGATAGGCACCGGCCGACTTCGCCACCGGGTACACCAGGGCCGCCGCGGTGAGGATCATCGCGACGATGATCAGGAGGGTGGCGAACGACCTCGGAAGACGGCTCACCAGGGGGAGGCCGTAGGCAGCTGTTCCCGGTCTACGCTTCTTCCTCATGGATGACATGGGGCTCTTCCTCTACTGCACCCGGAGGTCAGGGCCGTGGGGAACCCACGGGAACTGGTCCGGGTGGGCCTCGATGGTCCGCGCGGTGATGACCCACGCGCAACGGTCCACGGACGGCGCGGCCGACGAGGGGATGATGCGGCAGCACGGGACGGCTGCCACGATGGGACGGTCCGGCTCCGAACGCTTGGCGTCGCCCCGGAAGGGATCACGACCAGGCCCACCGACGGAACCACAGCGAGATCAACGGTTGGATCGCCGACGGCACGAGGGACGGCGTCACGGACGGTGTGACGGGCTTGATCGCGGACAGCATCGCCGGCGGCCGCTCCGGCCCGGTCAGGGCGAGGACGGTCCCGGGGTGGAGCGCACCCCGTGCCGTGCGTCGTCGGTGAGGGATCGGTCAGCGTCAGCGGGCCGGCCTCAACGCCCGTTCGTCCGGATGTTCCGCTGGGCCCCTGTCGCCTGGAGCAGAGACCGAATCCCCCGCTGCGGCGCAGGCACGACTACTCGGACGTCATGATCTCGATCTTCAACGCCAGCAGGAGCTCGAACCTGGCCCGGAGGTCGCGCAGACCGCTGTCGAAGATCTTCTCCAGGATGCGCAACCGGTTCCGTACAGCCTGCGGGTGGATGCGGAGCAGGCGGGCGGTCGGGAGCGTGCCGCCGCCCGCCAACCGGGCCAGCAACATCTCCTCCACCCACTCCCCCTGCTGCAGTGTCATGTCGGCCAGGCATCCGAGCCACTTGGCCGAGAGGTGACCCGCCAGCAGCGGGTCCTGGAACAGCACGGATGACGTTCATCTGTCGGTGCCTCCGTATTTCGCGGTGGTTGAGGTGTCTGCGCGCCGGCACGGAGTGGTGCCCAGCCTTCTTCCGGGTACGCGCGAAGAGGCCAGATCGGCTCACGAGTTGCCCTGGTCCGCGACCTGGCGAGAACGAACATAGACGGTTTTCGGCGCGTGGAGCGCTCTCCAGCCTGAACTTTCGACTCCGCTAAGGAATGCCTCATGTCGCGCTTCACCAGGCACTCGAAGCGGGGCGGTGGTCCTTGGCCGCCTGTGCGCCGCGCTGAACCTCGCTGTACGCCGCGGCCTGGTGGTGCGCAACGTCGCCCAGCACGTCACGATCTCACGCAAGGCCAAGAAGAAGGCGGAGGCGAACAAGCCCAACAACAACCCGTGGCACGAGGCCGAGGTCAAGGCATTCCTCAGCGCCATCAAGGGTCACCGCCTCTACGCCGCAATGATGCTGGCACTCATCGCCGAACGCCCCGCCGAAGTCTGCTGCGCGCGCTGGGACGAGGACGTCGGCCTCAGTGCAACCGGCACGATCGCCGCCCAGAACACCCGCACCATCGTCTACGACCGCACACTGGAGAAGGGATCACGCAACAAGGTCGTCGAGAAGGACACCAAAACCGAAGCCGGAAAGCGCACTCTTCCCCTGCCGGCACCCGCCCTCAAGGCCCTGAAGAATTTCAAGGCCATCCCGGCGGCGGAGAAACTCGCGGCCGGAACCGCCTACAACGACACCGGATATGTTCTCGTGGACGAGCTGGGAAACCCGCTCAAGACGGACAAGCTCCGGCGCGAGGCGTACAAGCTCATCGAGACCGCCGGCGTTCGAAAGGTTCGCCTCTACGACGCCCGGCACGCCACGCTCTCCTGGATGGCCAACAACGGCGTCCCGGGCACCGTGGTCTCCGCCTGGGCCGGTCACTCGGACCTCAGCTTCACGAAGCGGGTATACGTGCACCCCGACCCGCAGAGCCTCAAGGCAGGCTCGGAGAAGCTCGGCGAGCTGCTCGACTGACCGTGATTATCACCGATGTGAGAAGTTGTGAGAGGCAGGCCCAGAAAACGATCAAGGGCCTCGCTCCACTCTCGTGAAACAAGGCCCTGACCTGCGACTTTGGAGCGAACTCCGGTCGGGACGACAGGATTTGAACCTGCGCCCCCTTGCCCCCCCGGTCATCGAACGATGATCCGACCAATGTTCACCAGGTCGAATATCGCTGGTCATGGCATATCTCCGGCCCCGCATGGCGCCTGATACGTCTCATGGCGTCCGGTCCGCGAGCGCCCTGTGAGAAGCGCGTAAGCTGCGGTGAGTTACCTCACTGCAGCTCAGGTGCGAGCAGGCGCTCACGATCCAAAGGCTTGCTCAGCTTGACATAAAGCTGACTCTCGCCGAAGGGCGCCTTGCCACAGCGGGATTCGGCGCCACTCCGATCTGAAAGACCATCGATACGAAATCCTAAGTCGAATTGAAGCCTGAGCGACGACAAGCGCCCTGACGTACTCCATGAGTTGCACGAGAAGGAAGGATGGATCCTCATCGGCTGTCCGGGCTGCTTCGCGGTAGGTAGGCGCGTTCTTTCCCGGGAAGCCGTCACCCGAGTCGACCAGCTCCGCGCGCCGTTCTGTCCAGGCTGGCCATGCCCCCTTCAGGTACTCCTCAAGATTGTCATAGAAGACTGCGTACGTCTCAGTCGCGACCGTCTCTGGCCGCGGTAGCCGCGAGCGTGAACAGCTCCGGGGCGATGTCGGCGCACAGCCCGTGCCCGTCGCACAGCGCCCAGTCCACCTTCAGGTTCACCCGGCCGTCCTCGGCGACGTCCCGGTCCGGGCTCCAGGGTGCGGTCCGCAGCACTGCGCGCACCCGCCGTCCACAGCCGGCGCGCTCGGTGTGCGCCCGGACGTCCTCGGCGAACGCGCTGAGCGCGGACCTAACGAACCCGGCGGAGCCGTCGGGGTGGGAGCAGGCTCCCTGTCCCACCACCGCGGCGGCGAGCTGGCGGACCTCCTCCACCGCCCGGGTGCCACCGCCGGCCACCATCGCGCCGAAGGCCCGTGCCAGCTCCGGCAGTCCGCGCCGGCAGGGGCCGCACTGGCCCGCCGACTCCGCGGCCAGCCACCGGACGATCCGCTGCGCCTCGCCCAACGGACAGGTGTCCTCGGGCAGCGGAATGACGATCCCGGCGCCGAACGTGCCACCGGACTGCCGCATCCCCGCCCGGGAGCAGGGGGCGGACACCGCCGACGCCGCGTCCAGGAACATTCCGTGGTAGCCGCCGACCAGCACTCCTTGGCCCGGCCCGGTCCCGCAGGCGTCCAGCACCGCGCCGAGCGGTGTCCCGGCCGGGGCCTCCACCACCACGGGCCGCCGGGCGCCCGGGCGGTTGACCGTGAGCAGTACCGTCCCGGGCTCGGCGTCCGGGCCCACGGCGCAGTACGCCTCCGCTCCGAGCCGGGCGGCGATGGCCAGTTGGGCGTACGTCTCGGCGTTGGAGAGCAGCGTCGGCAGCCCGTCGACACCGCCGGGTCCGCCGTCGGAGGAGCGGACCTTGCGGCTCGGCGGCAGGGCGACCAGTCCGTTGATGCCGCGGATCAGCGCACCGGACTCGCCGGA
>NZ_JBHTTU010000087.1:0-21100 GCF_042794375.1 Kitasatospora sp. NPDC056531
CCACGGGGGTGCGTGCCGGGCCACCGCGCCGCCCGTACGAGCCGGTCAGGCCCGCCGGACCGGGCACCCGCCGCCGCTACTACTCGCCCGTGCTGCCGGACAGCGTCCGGCGACGGTGCTCGCTGGGCGGGATCCCGTAGGCGGCCCGGAAGGAGCGGGTGAAGTCGGAGGCACGGGGGATGCCGCAGCGGGTGGCCAGCGCGTGGACCGGCACGGCCCGCAGCGCCGGGTCCGCGAGGTCGCGGCGGGCCTTCTCCAGCCGCTGGCCACGGATCCAGGCGGCGACCGTATCGCCCTGCGACTGCTGGGTGAAGAGACGGTGCAGGTAGCTGACGGAGATGTGGTGCGCGGTGGCGATCACGGACGGGGAGAGTTCGGGGTCGTGCAGGTTGCGCCGGATGAACGCCCGCACGCTCTCCACCAGGGCGCGTTGCCGGGCGTCGTCCGGGACCGCCGCCTCGGCGTCGAGCTCCCGGGCCAGCCAGGCGGCCATCAGGTCGACCACGATCGTCCCCAGTCGGGGTGCCTCGACCGGCCCGAGGGCCGTGGCCTGCCGGTCCAGGCCGACGAGGAACTGCGCGAGCAGCGCGCAGGTGCCCTCCTGTCCGGAGAACGCCCGGCCCATCAACTCGCGCAGGCGGCTGGGCGGCAGCGGCAGCAGGGACACGGGGAAGTCCAGGCCCACGGCTTCGATCCGAGGTTCGGTGCGGCCGGCGGCGCGGACGCCGACGCCCCGTACGTCGTACGGCTGTGAGCTTTCGAGCACGTACAGCTCGCCCGGGTTGAAGGTGGTCGTCGGAGCACGGTCGTCGCGGGTCAGGGACAGGCCGCCGTCGAGCACCAGCGTCAGGTGGTACACCCCCGGGTCCGACCGCCGCACCATCTTGGCGGTCCGTCGGAACCGCGCGGGAGGGAAGGACGACCTGAGGAGGGTCACCGGCCCCAGCTCCAGGCGCCGCATCTCCGCCTCGAAGTGGTCGGCGTGCGCACTGGTCATCTCGCTGTCCCGGGTCCGCCCGACCAGCTCCCGCCAGCAGTCGAACCGTTCGTTCGCGGGCAGGCCCCCGCCCGTGAACACACTCCCCGCCATCGCGGTCACGTCCACCGCTCCCTCCTGCACGCTTCCCTCCTGCGCACGCTCTCCTCCTGTCGGCCGACGTGGCCTTCCCCGCACATCATGGCGAGGCCTTCCCGCTACATCATCAGGCCCGGTGACCCGCCCGAGAGTAAGGGGACGGTGACGGTACGACGCCTGCCGGGGTGGTGGCCAGTCGGTCCCGGCGACCGGCGATTTCCATCTTCCGATCATCTGCTGGTAACTTCTTCGTCGTCGGCAGGACAAGATCACGGAAGTGGTCGAAGACCGGCCGGAGCAGGCGTCGGTGGTGCAGCGGTAGCACGCCCACTTTCAGTGGGAGGGGTTCGTTCGATTCGGGCCCGGCGCTCCAACTCGCAGGGGCGGAAGTCGACTTCGACTTCCGCCCCTGCGGCGTTCCCGCGCTCGTCCGGCGGGCCGACGAGGTGGTGCCGGATGCGGCGTCACCACGGGCTGAACACAGCTTCGTTATCGTCCCGTAACGCCCCGCTTTCGCCCGGCGGGTCTACCTTTGTCGACGCTCGGCCAACTCCACGCCCCCACAAGGGAGTAGTCATGTCCGTAGCCCGTCGGCGCACCCTCGCCGTGTCCACCGCCCTGCTGACCGTCCTGGGCGCCGCCGCACCGGCCGTCGCCGCCACCGCCCCCACCCTCGTCCAGGCCCCGCTCGCCCACCACGGCGGCGGCCTCCTGCACAGCACCAGCGGCAACTGGGCCGGCTACGCCGCCACCGGCAGCCGGTTCACCAGCGTCAGCGCCAGCTGGGTCCAGCCCACCGTCACCTGCTCCGGCGGCAACACCTGGTCCAGCTTCTGGGTCGGCCTCGACGGCGACGGCAGCAACAGCGTCGAGCAGACCGGCACCGAGGCCGACTGCTCGAACGGCTCCCCGGTGTACTCCTCCTGGTACGAGATGTACCCGGCCTACCCGGTCAACTTCAGCAACACCGTACGGCCGGGCGACCACTTCACCGCGAGTGTCACCACCAACGGCAGCGGCTCCTTCACCCTCACCCTCTCCGATACCACGGCCGGCTGGAGCCACACCGTCAACAAGTCCCTCAGGAGCGCTTCCCTCGCCTCGGCCGAGGTGATCGCCGAAGCCCCCTCCAGCTCCACCGGGGTGCTCCCGCTCTCGGACTTCCACTCGGTGTCCTTCACCGGCGCCACCGCCAACGGCCAGAGCCTGGGCGGCTTCTCCCCGGACGGCATCACCATGGCCTCCGGCGGCGTCACCAAGGCCACCACCTCCGGGCTGAGCGGGGGCAACTCCTTCTCGGTGACCTGGAAGCACAGCTGACACGACGGACGGGGCCGCGAGGCCGGGCGCCGGATACGCCGCGCTGAACCGGTTGCCCCTTCCCCTGTACGAATATCCGGCCCGTCGCCCTCGGGGCCATTCGGCGCGGCATTCCGGGTCTTCGAACTTAACCGTGCCCGGTGGGCGCGGTCCGCTGTCAGGGTCTTGACGGGTGCAGAACGCCCGTGACGCTCTGTGATTCGTCGAGTTGCGACGTTTGAAGGATCACGTGGAGGGCCACGGGCTTGCCCGACGATGCGGCGCGGCTGTTCGGCTTGGTCGGGGTGGAGGTGGTCGGCGTCGAGGTCGGCGCCGACGACCCCTGATCGGGATATGCATAAAGGATGCATATAAAGTTGCTATGCTTCAGGCATGAGTCGCCAAGGCGCCGCGCACGGCGCTTCCGATGCCATCGGGTCAGCCCTCTACGGTCTGGCCACCAGGGCCGTGAGACGCCTTCCCCGAGACATGAGCCTGACGTCCGCCGCCACCTTGGCCACCCTGGACAAGACCGGCCCGCGACGGATCACCGATCTGGCGGTGGCCGAGGGCGTCACCCAGCCCGCGATGACCGTCCTGGTCCGGGTGATGGAGGAATCCGGGCTGGTCGAGCGGAAGGGCGATCCGTCCGACAAGCGGGTCACGCTGGTGTGCCTGACCGAGGCCGGCGCATCGTACGTCCGGACACGGCACCAGGCGGGCGTCGACGCGTACGCGCGGTTGATCGACGAACTCACCGGTGACGAGGTCGAGGCCTTGGCAGCAGCCCTTCCGGCGCTGCTGCATCTGGCAGAGCTCGAAAGCCACGCCCGAGAGGAGTCGGACCGGTGACCGCGGCCCAGGCTCATGACCAGCCCATGAGTACTGCCCTGATACGTTCCGAGGCACGTCTGCTGGTCCCCGCCCTGATGTTCATCGCCCTGGTCGTGGCGGCGGTCGCCAGCCTCGGGACGCCGCTCATCACGAGCGTGGCGACCACGTTCCGCGTCTCCCTCGACAGCGCGCAGTGGACGCTGACCATCTCGTTGCTCAGCGGTGCCGTCGCCACACCCGTCCTCGGCCGGCTCGGCGCCGGTCCGTTCCGACGGGCCACGATTCTCGCCACGCTGGCGATCGTCGTCGTGGGCAGCGCGCTCACCGTGCTGCCGCTGCCGTTCGCCTGGCTGCTCGTCGGCCGGGCGGCCCAAGGCGTCGGACTCGGTCTCACGGCGCTGATGATGGGTGTGGCCCGCGACCATCTTCCCGAGGAGCGCAGCGCGGCCACGATCGCCCTGATCTCCGTGGTCTCCATCATCGGAGCCGGCGTCGGCTACCCGCTGGCCGCGCTGCTCGCCGAGTTCGGCGGACTGCGGGCCGCCTACGGCCTCGGCCTGCTCGTCACCGCCATCGCCTTCCTGACCGCGTGGCGCTCCATGCCCGCAGCCCCCGAAGGCCGCTCCGCTCGAGTGAACGTGGCCGGTGCGCTCGTCCTGGCGGGTGGACTGTTCCTCGTCCTGTTCCTGGCCAGCGAGAGGAGCCTGTGGAGCCGTCACCTCGCCGTGGCGGTGACCCTTGCCGTCGCTGCCGTGTTTCTGCTGTGCGTCTGGACCGCCTCCGAGCTGCGCAGCACGACGCCTTTGGTCGACGTCCGGGCGGTACGGCACGCGGCGGTCGCCGGGGCGAACATCGCCATGTTCGTCGGCGGGAGCGGCATGTACCTCCTGCTCACGCTCATCACCCGCTACGCGCAGACGCCGCACAGCGCCGGCTACGGCTTCGGGCTGACCACCTTCGTGGCGGGGCTGGTCCTCATCCCGTTCTCCGTGCTGGGGTTCGTCGCCGGCAAGCTCACGCCGAGGGTCCGCGAACGGATCGACGGTCCCCTGCTCCTGGCCGGCAGCGCCGCCATCGTCGGCGGCGGGTTCGTCCTGTTCGCGGCGGCCCGGTCCAACCTGGCCGAACTGCTCGTGGCCATGGGCGTGCTGGGCTTCGGCGTCGGCAGCTTCTCGGCCGCCATGCCCGGCGTCATCCTGGCCGTCACGCCCAAGAGCGAGACGTCGAGCGCCATGAGCTTCAACTACGTCGTCCGCAGCGTCGGGTACTCTCTGGGCAGCGCCATCGGCGGTCTGGTCCTGGCCGCCGGCACCGACACCGGCCGCCTCTTCCCGAACGACGGCGCCTACACCACCGCGGCGCTGGTCGGCGTCGCCGCGATGGCGATCACGACGATGACCAGCCTCGTCCTCGCCCGCCGACGCCCACCCGAGACCGATCCGATCGCAGCCCCAGCCGGTTGATCGAAGCCGTCCGACTTCGACGCCGTCTCCGTCGGCTCGCTGATCCATTGCGCGCCGGCCATGGATCTGAGCATGCTTCCGAGCATCAATTCCGAACACGGGAGGTACCGTGGCCAAGGGCTACTGGGTCAGTGTCTACCGCACCGTTGCGGACCCCGAGAAGGTGGCTGCCTACGACAAGCTGGCCGGTCCAGCCGTCAGGGCCGCGGGTGGGCGGCTGCTCACCCTCGGCAGCCGGGTCGTCGTACACGACGCCGGAATTTCCGAGCGCACCGTCCTGATCGAGTTCGACAGCTTCGAACAGGCGGTCGCCGCACGCGCGAGTGCGGCCTACCAGGAGGCGCTGGCCGTACTTGCTGACGGCGTCGAGCGCGACTTCCGCATCATCGAAGGCCTCGACTGACGACCGATGCTGCGTCAGGGGAAAACACGATGTCGGCTGCGGGGATCACCCCGGCTCGTCAGGCCCTGACAGCGGACCGTGCCCACCGGGCACGGTTAAGTTCGAAGACCCGGTATTCCATGACGATCTTTCCGGCCGTCACCGGATTTTCACCACGCCTCCGTCGTCCGAACCCGGACCGCTCCCGAAAGTGCTGCGACAGCCGGTATTCCGGGGGTAATTGATGATTCGTGGGAAAGGCGGGAATGGTCCAAATGAAAAATCTTGACATGATCACGCCTTAGGTCGCATGCTGTGGGCGCCCGAGGCCACAGTCGGGCACCTACAACAGGATGGGGAGGTGACAGGAGATGAAGGTCAAGGTCGCCGAGAAGCAGGACACCGTTCGCACCACCACGCCGTACGTCGCCGGCTAAGGCGAATTCGGTGGGAGGTCCGCTCGCTTTCGGGCCTCCCACTCCCTCGGACGAAACGCTTCGGGAGACCTTGGAGAATCCGGCATGACTGCTCTTCACCCACGGGTGCGCCCTGCTTTCTTCGCAGAGCTGGACGACGCGGAAAGGCGACTCGAGTCCGCGGGACCGGACGGCCCGGTCTTCCTCCTGGTCACCTCGCCGGACGGCGCCGGGAAGGCCGACACGGTGCGCGCGTGGTTGGCGTCGGCGGCGAGCGCGCGAGCCGAGGGCACCGTGGTGTCGGGCAGCGGCGACAAGCTGACCCACGGGTACCTGGCAGGCCTGCAGCCCCTGCTGGACCACGCGATCTCCGTCGCGGAAGCCGAGGCCCCCGAGCTGGTCGCGGCCGCCGAACAGTCGCTGAAGCGGCTCCTCCCGCAGCGCGAGTCCCCGGCCTACCGGGTGCCGAAGGACCTGACCGGCGTCGCCAGCCGGGACGAGCGGACCAGGTTCTACTTCCACGAGTACCAGGGCAAACTGCTCAACGGCGTGTACGAGTTCCTCGACGCCTTCCTCGCCCGGGCCGGGCAGCCGTACACCCTGGTCATCGACGACGCCGAGCGGCTGTCGCCCACGGTGGCGCAGTTCCTCGACATCGTCGCCCGCCGCCGCACGCTGGGCCGGCGCGTGAGGATCGTCCTCCTGGTCAACGGCGAACCGGACGTCGCCCTCGCCGAGCACGCCGCCCGGGCCGCCCTGCCGCCGCTCTCCAAGGGCGAGGCCCGCGAGCTGATCGAGAGCTGGGGCTTCGGGTCGCTGGCCGACAAGCAGTTCGACGACCTGTGGCGGCTGTCGCAGGGCAGGCCGGCCCGGCTCTCGGCGCTGCTGCGGTGCCTCGACGCGAAGGTCTCGCTGCCCGACTACCTGACCTTCGAGACGCATCTCGACCTCTACCTGAGCCTGCTCGGCGAGCGGCCCAGGTACGACCTGCTGGAGCGGTACGTCCGGGCCCACTGCTCGGACGACGATCCGATCGTGCTGCGCAACTACGAGACGTACGACGGCGGCACCAAAGAGCGGGTCCACCGGGAGGTGCTCGCCGGCCTCGCCGGAGGGCCGGAGGAGGTCCTCCATCCGATCCACCACCTCGGCCTGCGGGACGCCGCCGACCGGATGGTGGCGCTCGCCCCGCTGTCGATCTCGCTGCAGGAGATCGGCCTCTACGACACCTGGTTCGACCTCTTCTCCCGTTTCTGGGCGGACCCCCAGCTGCGCACCCTCCCCGGCGGCGGGCAGACCCACAACCTGGTCTACCTGCGGATGTCGTTCGTGCTGTACTCGCTCGGACTGGCACATGTGTCCATTCCGTACCTGGACACCTTCTACCAGCACTTCCCGCAGAGCCTTTACACGCCCACGGTGCTCTATTCACAGAGCATGGCGCACGGCCGGTACCAGTCGCCGCCGGACCTCGACACCGCCGAGCGCTTCGCCCTGCTCAACCTGGAGAAACTCGGTACGGAATTCCAGGACCACCCCAAATACGAGTACATCAAGGTCTTCGCGGAAAACGCCCTCGCCTACATCCGCGCCCGGCAGGGGCGAATGGACGAGGCGCTCATGCTCTGCACCGAGGGCATGGACCGGATGCAGAAGATCTACGGCGACGAGAAGTACGCACTGCACCAGTCGATCCTCGTCTACAACACCGCGCAGATCTACGAGATGGTCAAGGACTTCCCGAAGGCCTACGAGGTCTACCAGCGGACCATCGGTCTCGACCCGAACTACGGGGAGTACGCCAACGACCTGGCCAACATGCTGCAACGCACCGGACGGTTCGAGGAGGCCCTGGAGTACTACGAGCGGGCCATCGAGCTGTGCCCGCCGTACTACGAGGCCCACCTCAACCGCGCCCGGCTGCACACCCAGCGCGGAGACTCGGACAGCGCCGAACGCGACTACCGGCGCGTGGTGGAACTCAAGCCCGGGGAGGCACGGGCGCACCTGGGGCTCGGGGTGCTCCACCTCAAGCGGGGCAATCCCACCGAGGCGCTGGTCAGCCTGGACGCCGCCGTCTACCACGACCCGAGGAACGCGCAGGCGTGGAGCAACCGGGGCCTGGCCCAGTCCGAACTCGGGCACGCCGACGAGGCGGAGGAGAGCCTGCGCACCGCGGTGGCCCGCAACCCCAAGCTCACCGAGGCCTGGAACAACCTCGCCCACGTCCTCCACGCGAGCGGGCGCCCGCAGGAGTCGCTGAACTGCCTCGACCGCGCGGTCCAGCTCTCCGACGACCCGGACTACGTCTACAACCGGGCCGTGCTGCGCCTCGAACTGGGTGACACGGCCGGGGCCCGCGCGGACACCGAGCTCGCCGCCGAGCGCGGTGCCGGCGCCGTCGACCTCGCCGACCTGCACGCCCGGCTGTCCGACGCCTCGGCCTCCGCGGCGGACTAGGACGTCCGTGACACCTCCCGTCGAAACAGCGCGCGGCGTCCGGGTGCGTGCATCGCCGGCATCGACAAGGAGCACCACGTGCCACCCGCTGAGCGCAGCGAACAGTCCGAGCGTCGTTCCCTCCGTGCACTGCTGTCGGCGTACGCGGTCAGCCAGTTCGGCAACTGGCTGTTCCGCACGGGGGTCGTCTACTACGCGTACAACCAGAACCACGGTTCCAACGCGGTGCTCACCACGGCGATCGTGCTGGTGTACCTGCCGATCCTGTTCGGTTCGCGGCTGCTGGCCCCCCTGGCCGACCGCCACGACACCCGGCGCACCCTGATCGGGCTGGACGCGCTGCGCGCCGGGGTGCTCGCGGCGCTGCTCGTCGTCGAGCTGGCCGGCGTCGGCTTCACCTCAGCGGCCACCATCGGCGTCATGGCGTTCCTCAGCCTGCTGACGCCGTTCTTCACCGCCTCCCAGACGGCCTACCTGCGACGGGTCCTGCCAGCCGAACGGATGCCCTCGGCACTGGCGGCGGTGTCCCGGATCGACTGGACGATGTTCATCCTGGGCACCGCGGCCGCACCCCTGATGCTGCAGGTCAGCGACCTGCCCACGCTGACCTGGCTGGACATCGCCACCTTCGTCGTCTCCGGGCTGCTGCTCCTCCGGCTGGTGCCGGCACCCGCGGTCACGGGTGCTCAGCACGGTGCCGTCGCGGCCGGCTCGGGCGGGCCGCGGCTGACCGGGAGCAGCAGACTGCTGCTGGTCAGCGTCTTCGCGCTGAACGCCGGTGCGGGGCTCATCAACGTCTACCCGAACGTGGTCGCACGGGACTTCCTCGGCGGCGGCGCCACCTGGCTGAGCGTCATCAACCTCGCCAACGGCGCCGGGGCGGTGATCGGCGCCACCCTCGCCGGACGGCTGCGCAAGCAGCGGGGGCTGCGCCCGGGCGTGCTCGCCGCCCTGGCCGTCGCCCTGTCCCTGGCCTGCATGACGTTCGTGACCAACGCCTGGGTCGCGGTCCCCGCCAGCTCCGTCATGCTGGGGGCCGGCCAGGTGTTCGCGGTGCTCTTCCAGTCGCGGATCCTGGAGAACGAGCCGGTCGCGGTGGCCGGGCGGGTGTCCGGGCTCTTCACCCTCGGGACCTTCGCCGGCGTGACGGTGAGCATCCTGTTGTTCATGGCGGTCACCGGCTCCGGATCCGGGTCCGGCTCCGGAGCCGGCTCGATGCGGCGTTCCTTCACCGTGTTGCTGCTGTTGGCCGCGGCCGCCGCCCTGGCCTCGGCGTTGGTCGGCGGCGCCGCGCTGCGGCGGTACGGGGACAAGGCGCCCGGGACTCCCGAGTTCCCTGAGACTCCCCAGTCCCCGATGGGCCACGAGCCCTCCGAGGAGCATGAGGCTCCTGAGGACCGTCAGACCCCGAAGGCCGAGGCGGCAGCGGTCGCGCTGCTGGTGCGGCAGGCCGGACGGGCCTTCGCCACCGGCGTGACGGTCGCGTCGACGGTCCGCGACCGGATCCCGCACGCCACCACGGTCAACTCCTTCGTCACCGTGTCGCTCGACCCGGCGCTCGTCATGGTCTGCGTCGAGCGCGGTTCGCGCCTGGACGCCCTGGTCGCCGAGGGATCGCCGCTGGGGATCACCGTGCTCTCGGCCCGACAGCGGGACACCGCCGTGCACTTCGCCAAGCGTGACCGGCCGACGGGGGAGACCCAGTTCGACGGGTACCCCTGGAGGCCCGGCAAGGACAGCGGCGCGCCGCTGCTGGAGGCCGGCACCGCGTGGATCGAATGCCGGGTGCGGACGGTCATCCCGGTCGGCGATCACTCGATCCTCCTGGCCGAGGTCCTCTCGTTCGCCCGGCCGGATCCGCAGGAGGAGGGGGAGGGGCCCCTGGTCTTCTTCGGCGGTGGGTTCCACACCCTCGCCCAGCACCTGCCCGCAGAGAAGTCGCCCCCCGAGGAGCTGAACGATGACCTTCGACTACCCGCCCGCACACCGGAGTTCCGAAGCACAGAAGCTGCACGGGAGAGTGGTCGAGGACCCCTACCGGTGGCTGGAGGACCCGCGGAGTGAGGAGACCGGGCGCTGGTCGGCCGCGCAGCGCGACCTGTGCGACCGCGTCCTCGGCGAACTGCCCGGACGGGCCGAACTGCGCGGGCGGATCGCCGAACTGCTGGGAACCGGCAGTGTGAGCGCGCCGGTCTGGCGCGGCCGTCGGCAGTTCTTCACCCGCCGTCTCCCCGACCAGGAGCGCGCCGTGCTGCTCACCGTGGAGCCCACGGGGGAGGAGCGCGTCCTGCTCGATCCGCTGCGGCTGGACCCCTCCGGCGGCACCACCCTGGACGCGTGGCAGCCGGATCCGGAAGGGCGCCGGCTCGCCTACAAGATCTCCCGGGGCGGCAACGAGGAGTCCCACCTCCACGTGCTGGACGTCGCCACCGGCGAACTGGTGGAAGGCCCCATCCCGCGCACCCGCCACTCGGCCGTCGCCTGGCTGCCCGGTGGCGCCGCCTACTACTACGTCCGCCAGCTGCCGGAAGTCGGCGACGGGACGTCGACGGCCGCTGGGCCGGGGCGCGGGCGGCGGGTCTACCTGCACCGGGTCGGCACCGATCCCGAGCTGGAGGACGTCCTGGTGTTCGGGGACGGCCTGCCCGACACCAGTGACTTCGGCATCCTGGTCAGCCAGGACGGACGCTGGCTGAGCCTCGGGGTGTCCCGGGGCACCGAGAACCGCAGCGACCTCTGGCTCGGCGACCTGTCGGCCGGTACGCCGCAGCAGCCGGTGTTCCGCCCCGTCCAGGTGGGCGCCGACGCCGACACCGGCCTGTACATGTGGCGCGACGGCCGGGCCTACCTGTTCACGGACCGGGACGCGCCGCGCTCGCGGCTCTGCGTGGCCTCCCCGTCCGACCTGTCCTACGGGTCCTGGCGCGACCTGGTGCCGGAGGACCCCGAGGCCGTGTTGACGGACTTCGCCATCCTGGACGGTCCCGAGCTGGACCGGCCGCGCCTGCTGGTCTGCTGGATCCGGCACGCCGTCAACGAACTGACGGTCCACGACCTGGAGACCGGCGACCGCCTCGGCACCGTGCCGACGCCGGGCGTCGGGGCGATCGGCGGCCTCCACGAACGGCCGGAGGGCGGCCACGAAGCCTGGTTCTCCTACACCGACAGCACCTCGCCGGGGTCGATCCTGCGGTACGACGCGCGCTCCGGCACCACCGGCGTCTGGGCCGCCACGCCCGGCATGGTGCAGGTCCCGAAGGTGCGGAGCTCGCAGATCGCCTACCGCTCCACCGACGGCACGACGGTCCGCATGCTGGTGGTGGAGCCGCTGGAGCGCAGCGGGCCGCGTCCGACGATCCTCTTCGGTTACGGCGGGTTCGGCTCGTCCATGGTCCCCGCCTACGATCCGTCGGTCCTGGCCTGGGTCGAGGCCGGCGGCGTCCACGCGGTGGCGCACCTGCGCGGCGGCGGCGAGGAGGGCGAGGACTGGCACCGGGCCGGGATGCGCGAGCACAAGCAGCAGGTCTTCGACGACTTCCACGCCGCCGCACAGGCGCTGATCGACGGTGGCTGGACCACCCCGGCCCAGCTCGGGATCCACGGCGGATCCAACGGGGGCCTGCTCGTCGGCGCCGCGCTCACCCAACGGCCCGGCCGCTACCGGGCGGTGGTGTGCGAGGCGCCGCTGCTGGACATGGTCAGGTACGAGCGCTTCGGGCTCGGACGCCTGTGGGTCGCCGAATACGGGTCCGCGGACGACCCCGAGGAACTCGGCTGGCTCCTGGGGTACTCCCCGTACCACCAGGTGCGGGAGGGGGAGGCGTACCCGGCCGTCCTGTTCACCGTGTCCGAGAACGACGCACGGGTCGATCCGATGCACGCGCGGAAGATGTGCGCCGCACTCCAGCACGCCACGAGCGGCAGTGCGCCGGTCCTGCTGCGCAGCGAGTCCGAGGTGGGGCACAAGGGCCGGTCGATGACCCGGGTGGCCGCCCTGGCCGCCGACATCCTGGCGTTCCTCGCCCGTTACACCGGGCTCGAACTGCCGTGAATCCGCCGCAGGTTGACCACCAATCCGCCCTGGCAACCGCCCAGACGACATCGAGGTTCAGATGAGTGACCAGCCGCCCGCCCGCCGCGTCGTCGCGATCGTCGACGCCTACTCCAGCGGCCGCTGTCTCGCCCCGATCTTCCGGGAGCGCGGTTTCGACTGCGTCCACGTACGCAGCGCCGCCACCACCAACCCCGCGTACGAGCGCAGCTTCCGGCCGGACGACTTCATTGCCGACCTCGTGCACGACGGCGATGTCGCGCGCACGGCCGAGGCCGTCGCCCGGCTCGCGCCGGGGTGCCTGCTGCCGGGCATCGAGAGCGGGGTCGAACTGGCCGACGTCCTGAGCGAGAGCCTGGGGCTGCGGACCAACGGGACGGCACTGAGCAGCGCCCGCCGGGACAAGTACCGGATGATGGAGACCGTGCGGGCGGCCGGATTGCCCGCTGTCGAACAGATCCTGGCCACCGACCTGGACACCCTGCTCGACTGGTACGCCAAGGCGGGTGGCCGCGTGGTGCTGAAACCGGTCAAGAGCGCGGGCAACGACGGCATCCACTTCTGTGACGACGCCGGCCAGGTCCGCGCGGCCTTCGACGCGCTGATCGGCGCCGACAGCGCCCTGGGCGCCCGGAACCGCGCGGTGCTCGCCCAGGAGTACCTCGTCGGCGCCGAGTACATCGTGAACACCGTGAGCCTGGGCGGCAGGCACCACGTCACCGACATCTGGATGATGCACCACATCAGCGCCAACGGGGTCCGCGACCTCGGCGGCAGCGCCCAACTGCTGCCCCGGCACGGCGCCGACCAGGACGCCCTGGCCGCGTACACCTGCCAGGTCCTCGACGCCCTGGGCGTGCTCGACGGCCCCGCGCACACCGAGCTCAAACTGACACCGAACGGGCCGCGTCTGATCGAGACGGCCGCCCGGGCCTGCGGCGCCGACCTCCACGTCCCGGTGAAGGCCGCGATCGGCGAGAGCCAGCTGGACTGGACCGTCGACGCGTACGTCAACCCCGAACGTTTCCTGGCGCGTTGGGACGACGCCTACGAACTGGCCAGGCATGCCGGGCTCGTGAACATGGTCTCGCCCGCGGTCGGCATCCTGCGCGGCTATCCGAAGATGGCGCAGCTGCGCGCGCTCGACAGCTTCCACGACCTCGCCCTGACCGTCCGGCCCGGCGGCTGGATCCACCGGTCGGTGGACGACTGGACCTATCCGATGCGGGTCTATCTGGTGCACGATACGCAGAGCACGGTGCTGCACGACATCCTGACCGCGCGCCACCTGGACGGCGACGGCTTCTACGACGTCGGGTGACCGGTGTGACCTCTGTGACCGCTGTGACCGGATCCTGGAATCGCGGGCGGGGACGGGCCGGTTGTCGTACCGTCCTTGGTCATGGATCTCGAATTCGCCACCCGCTTCGCCCAGGACTGGGCCGCCGCCTGGAACTCGCACGACCTGGAGCGCATCCTCGCCCACTACACCGAGGACGTCGTCTTCGCCTCGCCGCGGATCGTCGAGATCATCGGAGACCCGTCCGGCGAGGTGCGCGGCAAGGACGCCCTGCGCGCCTACTGGGCCAAGGGCCTGGAGCACCTGCCCGATCTGCACTTCACGGTCGAGGACGTCCGCGCCTCCGTCGACACCCTCGTCATCAACTACCGCAATGAGCGCGGGTGGGCCGTCGCCGAGGTCCTCACCTTCCGCGACGGCCTGGTCTGCCGCGGCTTCGGTGCCTACGGGCCCGCGGTGTGAGGCGCAGACGGGCCGGATCTACTGACCTCGGCCCCGCACCTGAGCTCGTCTCCTCAGGCCGGCTGGGTCGCCTCCGGGGCCTGGGCGGGGTGGGGCAGGGGCGCGGTGGTGCGGCGGGCGTGGAGGACGGTGGCTCCCAGGGGCAGGGGGGTCGCGTCGTCGAGGAGGTGGAGGCCGGCGTCGGCGAGGAGCCGGGCGTAGTGGTCGGCGCGGCGTTCACGGCCGCCGGTGTTGGCCATCATGTGGAGGTCCCAGGCGGTGGCCAGGGAGGTGGAGGAGTCGGCGGGCAGGACGCGTTCGATGATGAGCAGGTCGGCGTGGGCGGGCATCGCGCGGGCGCAGTGGCGCAGGATCTCGGCGCAGCGGGCGTCGTCCCAGTCGTGCAGGACGCGGGACAGGACGTAGACGTCCGCGCCCGTGGGGACGTCGGCGAAGTCGCCGGTCACGTAGCTGCTGCGGTCGCCGCAGCCGAGCGCGTCGAGTCGGGTGCGCGCGGCCTCGACGGCGTGCGGGCGCTCCAGCAGGACGCCCTGCAACCGGGGGTGGGCGGTGAGCAGGCGGCCGAGCAGTTCGCCGTTGCCGCCCGCGATGTCGACGACGGTGCCCGGGCGGGGTGCCGCGGCGGCGGCGGTGACGGCCGGGTGGGCGGGGACGGGGTCGAACATGCGGGCGCTGGCGGCCATGGACTGGTCGAAGAGCGAGGCCAGTTCGGGGTCGCGGGCGAAGTGGATGAAGTGGTTCTCGCCGAAGAGGTGGTCGAAGGCGGCCTCGCCGGTGCGGACGGTGTGCTCCAGGGCGGCGAAGGACTGGTAGAACGGGCCGCCGTACATCAGGGCCAGGGCTCCCATCGAGCCCGGGGTGTCGGCGCGCAGCAGGGTGCCGAGTTCGGTGAGGCGGTAGCCGTCGTGGTGCTCGGTGACCACGTTCAGCATGGTGAGGTAGCGCAGGAGGGTCCCGAGGTTCTGCGGGTCGGCGCCGAGGGTGTGGGCCAGCGCCGGTGCGTCAGCGGCGGTGCGGGTGTCGAGGGCGTCGGGCAGTGCGAGTCGGACGGAGACCGCGAGGGCCTGGGTGGTCCACGCACCGGTGAGCAGGTGCAGCAGCGTCTCGGCCGAGCGGTGCTCGCGGTCGGCGCCGGTGGAGCCGAGGTGGTCGGCGAGCACGCCGGGGTGGTCGCCGCCCGCGTGGAGCTCGACGCGGCGGTAGCCGGTCCGGGAGTCGGCGGGAGCGGTGAAGTAGAGGACGGTGGCGTCCTCGTGGGGGTTGTAGCCGCCGCCGTCGGGGGCGGCGCCGTGCCGGGCCAGCAGTGCGCACAGGCCGCGCAGGGCGAGCGGGTCCGGGTGCTGGACCTCGAAGGCGAGGTGGGACTCGTGCTGGTGCTCGCGTTCGTGTGCGGCGAGCTCGGCCAGGTCCGAGCCGGGCGGTACGGTCAGGGCGAAGATCTCGACGGTCCGTTCCTTCGGGGCGCCGGGTACGGACGGGCGCAGGATCGTGACGTCGAGTTCGGCCTCGTCGCGTCCGTGCCGTTCGGCCAGGCGTCGGCGGACCACCACGCTGGGCTGCGGATTCGCGTCGAAGTCTAGGTTGCAGGCGACGAGTTGGGTGCGCAGCGTCTCCTCGTCCGGCGGCAGGAGGAGCAGCGCGGCGTGCGCGAAGCGGCAGTGCCCGGCCAGCGAGCGCAGTTCGGCGCCGTCGAGACCGGGCAGCAGGAGCGGGAGCAGGGTCGCGGTGTCGTGGTCCCTGACGAAGTCGGCGGTCGCGCGCAGGTAGGCCGCGTCGCCGGGAGGTGTCGCCGTCATGGTGGGGGCGTCCTTCGAAGCTGTGAGGGGTGAGGTGTGGGGCCGGGCGGGTCAGATGCCGACGTAGTTCTCGGCGAACCAGTCCTGGTGGGTGCGCGAGGTGCGCAGCGATTCGATGCGTGCGCGCCGCAGGGATTCGTGGAAGTGCGATTCCTCGTCCGACCCGAGCGGGGCGTGCAGCAGTTGGATCATCCAGTGCGAGAACTCCTGGGCGCGCCAGATGTGGGCCAGGCAGCGCTGGGAGTACTGGTCGAGCGTCGCCGGGTGGCCGTGGGTGAGGTCGTCGATCAGGGCCTCGGCGAGGAGTTCGGCCTCCAGGACGGCGAGGTTGGCGCCCTTGGCGGCGGCCGGGGCGGGCAGGCTCGCGGCGTCGCCCGCCAGCAGGAGCGAGCCGTGCCGCAGGGGTTCTATGACGTCGGACTGCAGGTCGATGACAGAGCGTTGGAAGATCCTGCCCTGGTGCAGCGGGCCGTGGTCGGCGGTGCCCATGCGCAGCCCGAGTTCGTCCCAGATCCGCTCCTGCGACCACGCGTCGGGCGCGGCGCCGCGCTCGCACTGCAGGTAGTAGCGGGTGACCTCCGCGGTGCGGGCCATGTGCCCGGCGAAGCCGCGTCCGTGCAGCGCGTAGCCGACGGCGTCCAGGCTCGGGGGTGCCTCGGCGAGCAGGCCGAGCCAGCTGACACCGTGGTCGCGGTGGTGGCGGCGGGCGGTGGAGGGCAGTGAGCGCCGGGCCGCGCCGTGGCGGCCGTCGCAGCCCGCGACGTAGCGGGCCTGCCACCGGCCGGGGCGGCCGTCGGCGTCGCGGACGGTGACCGTGGGTCGGGCGCCGGCGGCGTCGTCCACGGTCAGGGCCTCGGTCTCGAAGTGGATCCGTCCGCCCGCCGCCCGGTAGTGCGTCAGCAGGTCGGTGACCAGGTCCTGTTGGGGGTAGACGGTGTGCTGCTCGCCGCGGCCGAGGGTGCTGTAGTCGAGCCGGAAGCGGCCGACTTCGGTGCGGAACTCGCAGGTGCCATGGGGAATGCCTCGTCGGTGCAGGCCTTCGGCCAGGCCGTGGCGGTCCAGGACGCGCACGGTGTTCGCGGCGAGGAAGCCGGCCCGGGCCCGGGTCTGGACGTGGGTGCGGTCGGCGCGTTCGAGGACGACGCAGTCGATCCCGGCGGCGAGGAGGAGATTTCCGAGGGTCAGTCCGGCCGGTCCGGCGCCGAGGATGACGACGTCGGCGGAGCCGTGGGCTGCTGTGCTTGTCTGACGGTCAGTCACGAGGAGTGGATCATAGCCGGGGGTGGATACAGAGAAGGGGGGAAATAGCTCATTTTGGTGAATGGAGTGATGATCTTTTACCCGAGTCCTGTCCATCGGCGGTGGCACACCGGGCGGGCGGGCCCGCAGAGCCCGCCCGCCGAACCCGCCTTCCGGGCCGGAGCCTCAGTCGTGCGTCAGGGTGCGGCCGAGGAGGGGCAGCAGGCGCTCCCAGTGCAGCCGCAGTCCGGAGGGGCTGAAGGTGTCGGTGTCGGACATGGTGAAGCCGTGGACGGTGCCGGGGTAGATCTCGGAGGTGTAGTCGACGCCCGCGGCGTCCAGGGCGCGGTTCAGCTCGCCGAGGGTCTCGGGCGTCATGTCGGTCTCGGCGTGGCCGAGGTGGACCTGGGCGGTGAGCTTGGAGACGAGGCGGTGCATGTCGGGCCCGTCGGAGCCCACGGGGCCGTGGAATCCGGCGACGGCGGCCACCCGGCCGGGGTGGGCCGCGGCGGTGCGCATCGCCAGGAGGCCGCCGATGCAGTAGCCGGTCACGGCGACCGGTCCGGCAGCGACCTCGGGCTGGGCGGTGAGGAAGCTGAGGTAGGCGTCGGCGTCGCTGAGGACGCGTTCGGCGGTGTGCGTCCTGATCAAGGGCATCAGCCGGGCGACGACCGCGGGCCGGGCCTCTTCTCCGATGTACTCGGGAAGCTCTACCACCGGTGTCGGACCGTGCCGGTAGAAGAAGTTGGGGACGAGTACGTAGTACCCGTGCCCGGCCAGTTCGCGGGCCATCTCCCGCAGTACGGGCCGGATGCCGAAGGCGTCCGCGTACATCAGCACCCCGGGGTGCCGCCCGTCGCGGTCGGGGTGGGCGGCGAAGGCGTCGGCCTGGCCGTCCGGGGTGGGAATCGTCAGCGTCTTGGTGCGCAAGGGAGGTCTCCTGTCGTGGTTGACGTGTCGAGCGTGTGGTCAACACGACGGAGGCGGAGCCCGCGCGACGGCGCCGGATCCTCGATCGAACTGCGGGCCCGCGGTGGCCCGTACGGCGCTCAGCGGAGCGCCGGGTCACCAATTCGTGCGTGGCGCAAGGCCGTCCCGGTAGTCATCGCCGGACACCATAGCCCACCGGACCGGCCGATGTCAGCCCCGACCTTCCCAACTGCCGCCGGGGCGAAGGCCGGTGGCGTTCAGCCGTGCGCGGTGGCCGGGCGGGCGCCGACGGGGTTGAGCGGGGCGGCCTGGAGGGTGACGGCGATGCCGGCGAACTCCTCGATCAGCCGGCTGGTGCGGTTGCGGTCCCACGCCAGCGCCACCTGGTTGGGCGGCAGGCCGTGGACGGGCAGGTGGGTGACGTCGGGGCGGGTGTAGAAGGTGGCGACGGAGAGCGGCAGCAGGACGATGCCGTGGCCGGCGGCGACGTACTCCAGTTTCTCCTCGACGGTGCGGATGGCCTGGACGGAGGGCCGCGCCCGGCCGTCCCGCAGGGTGGTCGCGTCCTGCGGCGGCAGGACGGCCTCGGGGTTCTGCAGCAGTTGCTCGCCCGCGAGGTCGGTGAGGGTGACGGCGCTCAGGCCGGCCAGCCGGTGGTCGGCCGGGAGCACCACCACGCGGGGTTCGGTGAGCAGGGGGAGGACGGTCAGTCCACGCTGGTCGACCGGCAGCCGGAGGTAGCCGACGTCCACCCGGCCGTCGTTGATCACCTGGACCTGGTCGTCCCAGCTGGTGCGGAGCACCTCGACGGCCAGTTCGGGGTGGTGCTCCGACATGACCCTGACTGCCGGGGTGACGATCAGGCCGGGCATGAAGCCGACGGTGAAGCCGAGCGGCCCCGAGCCGCCGGCCCGGGCGACCCGTCGGCGGATCGCCTCGGCGTTCGCCAGCAGCGGTCCGGCGTCGGCCAGCAGCTGTTCGCCGGCCGGGGTCAGCCCGGTGGTGCGCCTGGTCCGGACGAACAGCTGGACGCGCAACTCCCGTTCCAGTGCCATGATCTGACGGGACAGCACGGACTGGGCGATGTGCAGCTCCTCGGCGGCGCGGCCGAAGTGTTGCCGTTGCGCGACGGCCACGAAGTAGCGCAGCTTCCTCAGGTCCAGGTCCACCGGGCATCACTCCTCAGTTGTGATGCCCGCAGGGTATGACAGCTTCGGGAATGAGTCTTGGACACCGGAAGCCCGACGACCGCATGGTGAGGTGTCGTTGATCCGCACCGGTGGGAGGAAGAGCTGATGATGCACCTGGAGGAATCGGGTCTGGCCGGGCGGGTGGTGCTGCTGACCGGGGCGTCCGGCGGGATCGGCGGCGCGCTGGGCCGCCGGCTGATCTCGGCCGGGGCGCGGGTGGCCTTCGTGGCCAACAGCCGTTACGACGAGGCCGAGTTACTGGCCGAGGAGGCCTGGGACATCGGGCTGGACGCGGTGGCCCTGCGCGGCGACCTGGCCGATCCCCGGACCCCGGAACGGCTGGTCCGGGAGGCCACCGACGCGCTCGGCCCGATCGACGTGCTGATTCCCAATGCCGGCTGCGCGCCGCGCCGGATTCGCCTGGCCGTCGACACCAGGACCTGGGACCGCACCCTCGCGGTGAACCTCCGGGCGCCGTTCCTGCTGGCCCAGGAGGTGATCCCGGCGATGATGGCCCGCCGGTACGGCCGACTGGTGTTCATTTCCTCGACGGCCGCCTTCATCGGCGGCATCGTCGGCCCGCACTACGCGGCCTCCAAGGCGGGGCTGCACGGTCTGGTGCACTCGCTGGCGCCGCAGGTCGCCGGACACGGGGTGACGGTCAACGCGGTGGCGCCGGCGTTGATCGAGAACACCCGGATGCTGCCCTCGCTCACCGAGGGCAGCCTCACGCCCGCCGTCCCGGTCGGCCGCTACGGGCGCCCGGAGGAGGTCGCGGACCTGGTGATGTCAGTGCTGCGCAACGGCTACCTCACCAACCAGGTGATCGGGCTGGACGGCGGCATCCACCCGCGGTGACGGGCGGCCTTCACGGGATCAGCGGAACCCGCACGGAACCGACACGGAACGCGCGCGGAAGCTCCGGAACCCGCCCGGGGCTCCCGCCGTGGCGGCCCGGCATTTCGGCGCGCCGCTGACGCGCTATTCCCGGATCCACCGTGGACGGTAAATGTCCGGAATAGGTTCGTCAAGAATAGAACCTGAGGTTCCGTATTCTGTGTGCGAGCTAGTCGATTAACCTATACCGGCAGGTCGGACCGGCTTCTGAGGCCCGATTGACAGCCAGGTGACGGCTGGCCCGAAAAGTTTGGGGTTAGGCTGGGTGACATGCAGAAATTACCTGACGGGATGAATCCACTGCAGGCCCGAAGGGCGGAACTGCGAGACTTTCTGCGAAGCCGTCGCGCCGCCCTCAAGCCGGAGGGCGTCGGCCTGCCCTCGGCCGGATTCCGGCGGACCCCCGGGCTCCGACGGGAGGAGGTGGCCGTCCTCGCCGGGATCGGCGTCTCCTGGTACACCTGGCTCGAACAGGGCCGGGACATCAAGGTCTCGCCCGAGGTCCTGGACGCGGTGAGCCGGGCCCTGCGGCTGGGCGAGCCGGAGCGGGCCCACCTGCACCGGCTGGCCGGCCTCAACTCCCCGCTGCCGCGCGACGCCCACACCGAGGGCATCCCGCCGAGGCTCCAGCGGATCGTCGACCGATGGATGCCGTTCCCGGCGAAACTGGTGGACCGCTACGGCAACATCCCGGTGTTCAACAGGGCCGCCCGCGAGGTGTTCGGACTGACCGACGAGAACAACAACCAGGCGGTCCGGTTCTTCCTGGACGCCGACTGGCGCGCGAGGTTCCCGGACGTCGAGGCGGTGGCCGGGGAGGTCATCGGCTTCCTCCGCGCCCAGGCGGCGCGCTACCCGGACGACCACCACTTCATGGACGTCGCCCAGCGGTTGCGCACCGAGAGCCCGCTGTTCCGCACCTTCTGGGACCGGCACGAGATCAGCCTGGCCACCCGGACGACCAAGACCGTCACCCACCCCCGGTGCGGCCCGCTCACCTTCGAGCACACCGCACTGGACCTCAGCGAGGCACCGCACCTGAGGCTGCACCTGTACGCACCGGACGAACAGACCGCCGCCTCGGCCTCCTTCAGGCTGCTGCTGGGACAACTGGCCGGTCCCGACCGCGCGGTGGCCTGAGTCGACGGGCCGGTCCGCCAGGAGGTCGTCAGGCCACCGCTGCGCCCGACGGGGGCGGGGGGGGGGGGGGGGGGGGGGAGAACAAAGCCCGGACCCGCTCATTCCCCCCCCCCCCTCCTTTTCCTCCCCCCCCCCCCCCCCCCCCCCCCCCCCCCCCACCACCACA
>NZ_JBHTTU010000087.1:21110-27715 GCF_042794375.1 Kitasatospora sp. NPDC056531
GCTAGGTCCACATGGTGGGGGGTGGGGGGGCGGGAGGGTGGGGTGGGAGGGGGGGCGCGCACCACAGCGGGGGCGCGGGGGGGGGGGGCGCCCCACACCCCCCCCCCCCCCCCCCCGCTGCGTTCGTCCGATATCCGGTTCCTGGTGTTCCCACCACCACCATGATCCGACACTGCCACCCGGCAGCGAACCGATCTAGCGTTCTTCAAGGCGAAGGCGAGCGGCCGCGGGGACAGCGGGCCGGCTCCCGGGATTCGCCGTCCGACGAACCGGCAGACCGGTAACAACGGGGAGCAGAAGTGAAGTTGGCAGTTTCGGGCACGTATTCGTCCGGCAAGACGTTCACGGTGATGGCGCTGTCGCACCTGACCGGCATGCCGCGGACGCTGGCCAAGACCATGCGGGAGATCCTTCCCGAAGCCCTGCCGGGCAAGGCGCTCGCGGAGTGCACCCCGCCGGAGTTCCTCCAGCTGGTGATGCGCCGTCACGTCGAGCGCGCGGTGCACGAGAACCTCCTCGGCGACGGCTTCGTCTCCGACGGCTCCTCGCTGCAGGAGTGGATCTATGGCACCCTTCGGGTGCGCGCGGGCATCAACCCGAGCGCCGCCGCCCACCTCGCCGAGGGTCAAGCGGTGCCCCGGACGGCCGAGATGGACTTCTTCGAGCAGGTGATGGTCCAGTACGGCAGCGCGTTCAAGCAGCACGTCGCCAAGACCTACGACACCTTCGTGCACCTGCGCAACGAGCTGCCGATCGTGGCCGACGGCCACCGGCCGATGAACGACCAGTTCCGGCGGCTCTGCGACGAGATGCTGCTGGACAGCTTCGCGGAGATGGGCATGCCGTACCACGTGATCGGCGGCACCGTCGCCGAGCGGCTGCAGCAGATCGTCAAGCTGTTCGACCTGCCGGCGCTGATCCCCGTCGACGAGGCGATCCGGCGGGCCAAGGCCGACTACGGCGGCCAGGACCTGCGACTGGAGACCGAGCGCGTCCCCGCCGGGACCCGAGGGGCGAAGTGAGCGCCGGCGGGCGCCGGGCGGCCTTCTTCGACGTCGACGAGACGCTGACCACCGTGGTCAGCATGCTCGGCTTCCTCCGGTTCGACCTCGCCGCCCGCGGCCTGCCCGACTCGGCCTTCGACGAGGCCATGGCCAGGCTCGCCGAGGCCCGGGCCAACGGCCGGCGGGAGGAGGCCAACCTGATCTACTACCGCAACTACGCGGGCAGGCCGGAGGCCGAACTCGCCGCGCTGGGCCGGGAGTGGTTCGCCCGGGAACTCGCCGGCGGCTCGCTCTTCCACCCGCGCGCGCTGGCGGCCTTCCAGGGGCACCGGCGGCAGGGGCACCTCACCGTGCTGGTGTCCGGCTCCTTCCCGCCCTGCCTCGACCCGATCGGCCGTCACCTCGGCGCGGACCTGGTCATCTGCGCCCGGCCCACGGTCACCGACGGCGTCCACACCGGGGAGCTCCCGCACCCGATGATCGGCCGGTACAAGGCACAGGCGCTCGCCGAGGCCGCCCGCACCCACGGCCTCGACCTCGACCGCTCCTGGGCGTACGGGGACCACATCTCCGACCTGCCGCTGCTGGAGTCGGTCGGGCACCCGGTCGTGGTCGCCAACGCCGACCACGCGCTGGTGGAGCAGGCCCGCAGCCGGAGCTGGACCTGCTGGGCCGACACCCCGGCCGCGCTCCCGGCCTGACCGGCCGAAGCAGCCGACAGCCTGACCGGCCGTAGCCGTCCACGGCCTGACCCGCCGAAGCCGCCCACGGCGCCCCGACCACCCTCCCGGAGATCAGAGATGAACGACCACGAGTCCGCCGCCGCGCTGCGCAAGGAGGCCGCCGAGGTGTTCCACCGCCTCGCCGGTGACACCGCCGCCGCGCCCTGGGAGGCGCTGGACGCGACCGCCCCGGCGCTCGCCGACACCGTCGCCTTCGGCCTGGCCGAGGTGGTCGGCCGCCCCGGTCTCGACCTGCGCACCCGCCAACTGGTGACGGTCGCCGTACTGGCCGCCCTCGGTGGCTGCGAGGGCCAACTCGGCTTCCACGTCGGCGGAGCGCTGCGCAACGGTGCCACCGCCGAGGAGGTCTCCGAGACGCTCAGTCAGGTCGCGCTGTACGCCGGCGTGCCCCGGGCGATCAACGCCATGGCGGTCGCGCGCAGCGCCGTCGAGGAGTTCCACGACCGCTGACCGGACCGCAGACCCACTGCGGTCGTACTGCCGCCCCGCTGGGACCGGACCGCCGACCCGCTGAGCGGACCCCTCACCCGCTGACCCGCGGCCGCGACAAGACACACCAGACGAAAGGACCACAGATGCCCGCCGACGAGCAGCCCCCGGCCCAGCCGGACGCCGGCCGCGCCCTTGCCCCGCAGGTGCTGATCGTGGGCGCCGGGCCCATCGGCATGGCGCTGGCCTGCGAACTCCTCCAGCAGAACGTGGGCGTTCGGCTGATCGACCGCCAGGAGCGGATCGACACCAGCGACCCGCACTCCAAGGCGGTCCTGGTCTGGCCGCGCAACCTGGAGATGCTCCGGCGGATCGGCGTCGCCGACGCCCTGGTCCGGGAGGGCCGACGCACCAGCGGCCTCAGCTACTACTCCGAGGGCCGGCTGCTCGGCACCGCCGACCTCAGCACCCTCACCGACTCGCCGTACCCGTTCATCCTGGCGCTGCCGCAGCGCGACACCGAGCGCATCCTGCGCGCACGCCTCGCCGAACTCGGCGGGGTCATCGAGCGCGGGGTCGAGCTGGTCTCGCTGGACGGCTCCGGGGCCGAGCCGCGGGCGCTGCTCAAGCACCCCGACGGCACCAGCGAGACCGTCGAGCCGCGCTGGCTGGTCGGCGCGGACGGGCCCGCCAGCACCGTGCGGTCCGAACTCGGGATCCGTTTCGACGGCGAGGAGATCGACGTCACCTACGCCATCGGCGACGTCCCGATCTCCGGGGACGTGCCGCCGCTCGGCCAGTACTACTACTGCCGGGACGGCGTCGCCGCGATCGTGCCGCTGAGCAACGGCAGCTACCGCTTCGCCGCCACCACCCCGCACCGGCGCGAGGAGGACGGCAACCCCTCCCGCGAGCTGATCCAGCACATCCTCAGCTCCCGCTCCCGGCGCGACATCCAGGTCGGCACCCCGGACTGGACCCGGGCCTTCCGCCCGCGGCTCGGCATCGCCGAGACCTTCAGCAAGGGCCGGTGCTTCCTGGTGGGCGACGCCGCGCACGTGGTGAGCCCGGCCGGCGGACAGGGCCTCAACGTCGGGCTGATGGACGTCGCCAACCTCGGTTGGAAGCTGGCCGGGGTGGCCAACGGCACCCTGCGGGAATCGATCCTGGAGAGCTACGCCCCCGAGCGGCAGGCCGGTGCGACCCGCCTGTCCCGCACCTCGGCGGCCCAGGCCCGCTTCGCCCTCCAGCGCAGCGTCGGGCGGATCGCCGTGCGCGACACGCTCTTCACCGTTGCCTGCAAGACGGGGCTGGTCAGCCGGATGGTGGTGCCGCTGCTCAGTCAGATCGACGTCAGCTACGGCCGGCTCGCCACCGAGCCGATCCTGCTGCGCCACCCGCGGCCGATCGAACCGGGCCAGCGCGTCCCGATGTTCGTCGCGCCGGAGCTGGACTCGGGCATGCCGGCCATCGACCCCGCCCACTACACCGTGCTGCTCTGGCCCGGGCGGCGCCCGAAGGCCGAATGGGCGCAGCGGGCACGGCAGTTGCGCGCGAAGCTCGACCCCTCGATCACGGTGCTCGACCTCGCCCGGGTCGGCGGCGGGCCGGCCCGGACCCTCGACCGCACCTTCGGCCGGAACCCCGCCTTCGCGGTGGTCCGCCCGGACGGCCACCTCGCGCTGCTGGCCGGGGCCGACCGCCCCGACCAGGTGCTCGCCTTCCTCCGCGGCGCCCGGCCCGCCGAGCCCGTCACCGCCCCCATCGCCGCCCACTGACCGCCTGCCCACTACGGCTCCCGCACCCGTGTCCTGACGGAAGGACAGCCATGACCCCCCGAACCCCGGCCCGTGACGCGGCGCCGGCGTCGCCCCCCGAGGCCCCGAGCAGCGCCGCCGACCCCGGCGCGGGCATCGACCCCCGCCTGGTGACCCTGTTCGCCTGGGCCTGCGGTCTCGCGGTCGCCAACCTGTACTACGTGCAGCCGCTGCTCAACGGGATCGCCGACGCCTTCCGGCTCGGCAGCGGGTCGGCCTCCCTGGTCACCACCGTAGGCCAGCTCGGGTACGCGGCCGGGCTCGCCCTGCTGGTGCCGCTCGGGGACGTCACGGAACGCCGCCGGATCGTCGTGGTGATGCTCACCGTGACGGCCGTCGCCTGCGCCGCCGCCGCGGCCGCGCCCGACTTCGCCGTGCTGGTCATGGCGATGGCGGTGCTGTCCATGTGCACCGTGGTCGGGCCGATGCTGGTGGCCTTCGCGGCCACCCTGGCCGCTGCGGAGGAACGCGGGAAGGTCTCCGGGCGGGTGATGAGCGGGCTGTTGCTCGGCATCCTGTTCGCCCGGACCGGCAGCGGGCTGCTCGGCAGCTGGGCCGGCTGGCGGGCGGTCTTCGTCGCCGCCGGGGTGCTCACCCTGGCGCTGGCCGCCGTGCTGCGGCTGCGGCTGCCGAAGGTCGAGCCGGCCGTCCGGCTCTCCTACCCGGCGCTGCTCGGCTCGGTGCTGACCATCCTCCGGGAGGAGCCGGTCCTGCGGCGGCGCTGCCTGCTGGGTTTCGTCACCTTCGCCGGCTTCAACGCCTTCTGGGCCTCCGTCGCCTTCCTGCTGGCCCGGCCGCCGTACCACTTCGACGCGGCGCTGATCGGGCTGGTCGGTCTGGTCGGCGCGGTCGGGGCGTACGCGGCCCGGATCGCCGGCCGGTTCGCCGACCGGCGGCTGGACCGGCAGGCCTCCGGCGTCCTGCTGGCCGTGGTCCTCGCCAGCTGGGGACTGCTCGCCCTGAACGGCGGCCACTGGCTGATCCCCCTGCTGCTCGGGGTGGTCCTGCTCGACCTGGGCGTCCAGGGCATCCAGGTCACCAACCTCAGCGTGATCTACCGGCTGCGGGCCGACGCGCGCAGCCGGATCACCACGGCGTACACCACCACGTACTTCGTCGGCGGCTTCGCCGGATCCGCCGCCTCGGGCGCCGCCTACGCGGCGGCCGGCTGGGGCGCGGTGTGCGCGGTGGGCGCCGGTCTGGCCCTGCTGGCACTGCTGGTGTGGGCGGTCGACGCCCGCGCCGATTCGGCCGGCGCGGCCTGACCGGCCGCCGATCCCCGCGACCACCTCACGCACCACCACCCCACGCACGACCACCCCACGCACGACCACCTCACGACCACTTCACGACCACCGAACCGAACAACGACGGCCCGACCCCCGGTCCGTCACCGTAGAAAATGGGAGAACTGCCTTGACCACTCAGCGGATCCTGGTCCGTGGCGGCTGGATCGTCACGATGGACACCCAGAACCGCGAATTCCCGACGGGCGACGTGCTCATCGAGGACGGTCGGATCACCGCCGTCGGCACCGACCTCGAGCCGGCCCCCGACGCCGAGGTGATCGACGCCTCCGGCACCTTCGTCCTGCCCGGCATGGTGGACGCCCACCGGCACACCTGGCAGAGCAGCCTCCGGCAGTCCAACTCCGAGGCCTCCATCATGGAGTACGTCGGCCAGACCCTGATCGGCCTGGGCGACCAGGTCCGCCCGGAGGACGTCTACGCCGGCACCTACCTCGGCGCCCTCACCGCGCTCAACGCGGGCATCACCACGGTGCTCGACTGGGCGCACGCGATGAACTCGCCCGAGCACGCCGACGCCGCCGTCCGAGCCCTCCAGGACGCGGGCGTGCGCGCGGTGTTCGGCCACGCCTGGCCGATCGGCTCCAAGCTCGACTTCGCCGCCACCCACCCGGTCGACATCCGCCGCGTCCGCGAGCAGCTGCTGCCCTCGGACGACGGCCTGGTCACCCTGGCGATGGCCGCCAAGGGCCCGGACTACTCCGGCATCGACAACGCGGTCAAGGACTTCGCCCTCGCCCGCGAGCTCGGCATCCCGATCACCACGCACCTGTCCACCGGTCGCCCCGGCCCCGAGCACCAGGGCATCCAGCTGCTCCACCAGGCCGGCCTGCTCGGCCCGGACCTGAACCTGGCGCACGTCAACGGCGCCGAGGCCGACGCGCTCAAGCTGCTCGCCGACTCCGGCACCACCGTGTCGATCTGCCCGCAGATCGAGCTGACCATGCCCGGCCTGGGCGGCAACGTGGCGGTCCGCCGGCTGCGCACCGCGGGCGTCAACCCCGGCCTCGGCATCGACACCGAGCTGGAGTCCAGCGGCGACCTGTTCACCCAGATGCGCTTCGCGCTGGCGGCCGACCGCGCCGAGACGCCGGACGGCGAGCCGGTCCTGCCGGCCCAGGCCGTGCTGCGGATGGCGACCGTCGAGGGCGCCCGCGCCGTCCACCTCGGCGACCGGACCGGCTCCATCGAGCCCGGCAAGGCCGCCGACCTGGTGCTGGTGCGCACCGGCGACATCGACCTGGCGCCGGTCACCACCCCCGCCGAGTCGCTCGTGTTGGCCGCCCACCCCGGCAACGTGGACAC
>NZ_JBHTTU010000088.1:0-27158 GCF_042794375.1 Kitasatospora sp. NPDC056531
CTTGCCGGGGCCGACGTACTGGGGGACGGTGGTCGCCGGCAGTTCGGGGTGGGGTGGCGGGGGCGGCAGGACGGTGATCGTCACGGAGGCCACCGATTGATGAGCAAGATCGACAAGCGCCAGCGTGCGGCCGGATCGACGCCGGATCATGCCCATAAAACGGTGTCAGAAAGTCGATGTGCTCAAGAACTTGAGGAACACCTTTTCTGTACGATCTGGCGGGTGCAGCCACTCCAGGGCGACGACACCGCCGATCTCCTCGCCCCCGTTCCGGCCGTACGGACCGGCGGCCTTGTGGGATACGCACGCGTGTCCACCAAGGCACAGCTGCTCGATCGGCAGATCCACGCACTCACTGAAGCAGGGTGTATCCGGATCTTCGCCGACAAGAAGTCCGGCAAGAACGCCGAACGTGAGGAACTGCGGAAGGCCCTCGACTTCCTCCGCGAGGGCGACACCCTCGTCGTCGCGTCGCTGGACCGACTCGGCCGTTCCATCCAAGACCTCATCGCGATCGTCTCCGGCCTGCGCAAGCGCGGCATCGGCTTCACCTCGCTCCACGAGGCACTCGACACGACCACACCCGGCGGACGCCTGGTCTTCCACGTCTTCGCGGCCCTGGCAGAGTTCATCCGCGAACTCATCGTCCAGGGCACCAACGAGGGCCTGGACGCCGCCCGCGCCCGAGGTGCCCGCCTCGGCCGACCGCCGGCCTTGACCGACGAACAGGTACGTCACGCCCGTGACCTTCTCGCCCGCCCGGAGAACACCGTCACCTCGATTGCGAAGCTCCTCGGCGTCTCCCGCAACACCATCTACAACTACCTGCCCGAACTGAAGGGCGGCCGTCTCGCGCTCGTCGAGTCGACCAACACGGCAGAACTGCCCCGACCCACCAGGCCAGAGGACTGATCACCGCCGTTTGCGGCTGGTGACAGCTTTCTTACCGGCACCCCAGTTCGCGCCCGCGCTCTGTTTCTCCTGGGCCTGCTGGGCGCGGTGGGCGCGCAGCGAGGCGACACAGGCTGCCGCGGCGTCCTGCCAGGCTTCGAGGCCGCCGGATCCGCCAGCGACTGGTCGTGGTCCAGGGCCGCGACCCGAGGCTGGAGGAGCGCGACCAGCTGAACCGGCTCCTGGCGATGCTTCAGCGCGCCCGCGCGGCGGCAGTGGCCGTCGCCCTGCCGACCGGCGCCCTGGTGCCGCCCGCAGTACGCGGGGCGGCACGCCAGCACGGGATACCGCTGCTGTCCATCAGCGACGACCCCGCCTCCTGGCTCTCCCTGCACCACGCGATCGCCGAGGAGCACCACGCCCGCCTGATGCGCACCGCCGAACTCGACCGCCGGCTCATCGAACAGACCCACCACCTCGGCCCGCCCGAGGGCACCCAGCGACTGGTCACCTGGCTCGCCGCCTACACCGGCGCCCACGTCGCCGTGACCCGCCTTACCGGCCCGGCCACGGCAGCCGCCCCCGCCTCAGCCGAGGCCGTGATGGCCCCCGCCCGCCAGACGATTGCCGAACTCGCCTGCGCCGGTCGCGGATCCGCCGCACTCGACGCCGACGGCCTCCAGATCCGCCTGTTCGCGATCGGCAACCGCAGGGCCGACGACTGCACAGATTCCCCGGTCCTCGCCATCGCCGCCCGCGCGTTCACCCCCGGGACCACCAACACCGTCGGAATCTCCGTCACCTCGGCCATGAAGTACATCCACACGGCTCACCCTCACCGTGGCGGCCCCATCCCCCGATGACGGAAAGGCATCGCCGCCGGCCGACGCCGGGCCGAACAGAGCTAGGAGCCCCGGGCCAGCTGGGTCACTGAAGGGCACCTGGCCGAACTCCGAGGCCGCCTTGCCCGGAGCCGGGAGAACTGACACCTGATCGACTGGGACCGTCGATGCCCTCGGCGGCATACTGGCGGGATGAGCTTCGGGGTGGGGTCCGGCGAGAGTAACTGGGGCGGCGGGGTGCTCCAGGAGACGCTGGGGCGTGTGGCGGAGGGCCTCGGGGTCGTCTTGCCTGAGCCGGACGGGCAGTGGAGCGGCATAGCGGTGTACGTCGACGCGGGGCTCGGCCGGCGGGTGTCGGTGCGTCCGGCCGACGAGCAGCGGCGTGCCTTCTGGGTGTATCTCCAGAGCAACGGCCGGCGCCTGGCCTGCGGGTGGACCGCCGATCCGGCCGAGGTGGTCAGGGCGGCGGTGGCCTGGACCGGCGGAGCGGGGCTCGAGGAGACCAAGGAGCAAGCTCCGTGCATCGAGTTCCGCCCTTGGGCCCTCGCGCACGAGCGGGAGCCGCTCGGTGTTGTCGAGTTGGCGTGGTGCCTCAAGATCGACAGCATCCACATGCCGCCGATGAACCGGTTCCCGCGCGTGCATGCGCTGTTGGCGGCCGCGTACACCCAGCCGGTGCTCCGCCAACTGATGCCGGTGACCAGCCACTTCAACCTCTGGTTCTCCACCAGTACCACGGCGCGATGGAATACGACACGGGTCGGGTACATGATCTGGCCGCACGATGAGGGGTTCTACGGGGTACGGCACCGGAGCGAGTTGCTCGCGCGCTTCGAGACGCCGGAGGAGGCCGTCGCCTTCGTGGTCGCCGTCCTGCCGGAGGGGATCGGGCCGGCGCGTTAAAGCGTTGTTCGAGCGGTAGCGGCAGCGATCGTGTTCATGCCAGCTCCAGGCGACTCCTCTTGTACCCGTCGCCTCCAGTCCCGGTCGACCGCGAACCCGGCATACTTAAAGCCGTCGACGGACCACTGACGCGTGAGTTCCTGCGACTCCCCGCCCGGAAATCGGCGAACCCGCTCGCTTCGCCCGGCGGCCACGTGGACCCCGGCGAGACGAGCCGCGAGGCGGCCGCCCGGGAGCTGGAGGAGGAGACCGGCGTCCGGGTGAACGCCGCGGACCTGCGCCAGCTCGGCGTCTGGGACGCCCCGGGCCGCGACCCGCGCTGCCGGTACGTCACCGTCGCCTACCTCGCCGTGATCGCGGCCGACACCCAGATCGCCGCCGGGGACGACGCCCGGACCGCCCGCTGGTGGCCAGCTGGCGCCCTGCCTCAGCAGCTGGCCTTCGACCACGCCGCGATCCTCGCCGCATCCCTGCACGGGGAGCCGGCCGGCACCGACTTCACGAGCACCGCGGACTGGGTGCGCACCTCTGGGTGGCCGAGGGGATCGCCGCCCAGGAGACCCTGAACGGGATCCGCGGTTGGGAGGAGTGGGCTGAGGAACTCATCGAGAGCTGCGATGCTCTTCTCGGCTCCGACCGCCCGCAGGACCACGACTGGGGCTACGTATGAACCGAGTTCGATGCCCAGGTCACGAGGCTGCGAGGTTTGTTGCAGAACGCCCTGGCCAAGATGGGGGAGTTGTCGCTGAACGCCCCCCAGCGAGTTCGAGAACCTGCGAAACGCGTTCGACTCGGATGTCAGTGCCTCATTCCGCGAAGCGGGGGCCTTCGCCGGCATAGATGGTTCCACGAGGGTCCATAAGGACTGAGGCACCTGGAGGGCGTTGAAGTGCCCCGCATCCCCTTGTGGGACGCGGGGCCCCCGCTTCAGCTTCAGTTATCCGCTATCAGATCACGGCTCTTGTCGCCGCGGGCAAGATTCTGCTTCAGCTTTTCGTAAGACCGTTTCGATCTTTCCAGCCAGACATCCACATCGGCGGCCAAAGAAGGAACCTTCTCCTTTACAGACTCGGCTAGCTCAACCAGCTCTTCCCAAGAGTCTGCCATGAAGGCCTCATTAAGGCCGAGCGCCACTGCAACACGAAACTCGTCACCCGACTCCAGCCACTTTCGACCAATGTCGAAAATCTTTCCACTCTCTACATCAAGAATCCACGAGAGCGCCAAGAGCTGTTCGGAAAGGTAGCCGGGCGGTAGGTTCGGGGCCCTGTGCTCGACTAGATAGTTAACGACATCTTCGATATCCGTCATCACAGCTTCCTGTAGATTCGAGTCTCAAAGTTTGCACCATCTGGGATAATTCCGCCATCAGCCCTTCTCATGATTCCAAAGTCATGCTCTGGAGTCATTTCACCGACCGATTCCAGCACGAACCCGGAATCTTCTATAGCCTGCTGACTAGCCTTCCTCCACTTGTTCGACTTAGCGGCCGTTACTACCAGCCTTCCACCACTCTTCAATACGCGGGCAGTTTCGGGTGAGACCGGCTGGTAACCGAAGGGATTGATGGCGTGTACCGTGGCAAATTCTCCATCCCGAAACGGCAGGGATTCTGCGTCCGCTACTATATCAACACCCGGGTTCGGTTTGATATCGAGATTGACAGCATTAGGCATCGGATTGTCGCCTGAGCCCAGATTCAAGGTCTTGCAAGTGTTGTGTACCAGCACCGGCGTCGTACCAGCGAGTACATAGTACGTGTGGAAGTCGTCTACGGTGAGGTTGTGCATCCAGGCGCGGCCAGCGACCGGGCGCACGGCTGCCACCTCGACGAGTTCGCCGGATTCGCTCTTGAGGATGTGCCCCTTGCTGAGCTCGCCCGCCGGGGTCCACGACCGGGTCGTGTCATCCCAGAAGGGGTGGTTGGACGTGGTGTGGACGGTCTTCTCGGTGGCTCCTTCGGTTTTGATTGTTACGTCGACGAGGTCCTCGTCGTCGTTGACCAGGGTGGCCAGAACCGATCGGTCTCCGCTGTCTTCGCCTGCGGCGCGTTCCGGGTCGCCTGACTTGACCTTGTCGCCGACCTGGATGTCACCGATGGCCTTGCTGGTACCGTCGGCCATCAGGACAGGGGTGTCCGGCGTAAAGCTGCAGGGGCTGAAGATCTTTTTGAGTGCCTTTTTAGCCCCGCCGGAATGTTCGATCAGGCTCTTGGCGGCCTTGACGCCCTTGACGCCGCCCTTGACGGCTCCGACCCCGTCAGCGCCTGTCTCGATGAGAGTCTCAAGGATCTCCCCAAACCTATAGGCCGGGTCATCGTGCGAGATGCCAAAGAAGTCGGCTGCCGGATGTTCGGTCGGCTGTATTGGAGCGATACCGGGGATGACCGGGCCAGCACCGGTCTGTTGGCTGACTTCCCTGTTTATTTCTGCGGCGGCGTTATTCATTGCCGCGCCCGGGCTGTTCTTCGCCAGCCACCCGACGGCACTGTCGAACGCGCCGGCAGCCATATTTCCCGCAGATTTGACTATCTCTTTAGGGCTGGGAATATCCGGGAATACCTGGACCCCAAATATCGAGTACAGCCCGCTGGGGTCGCTGAGGTTGACGGGGTCGTTGTCGCTGTAGGCGTAGCCGTTGATCTGTTGCGAGTCAGCGATGTCGAGAATGGGGTCGACGGAGATGAAGCGGCCGTTGGCTGGGTCGTATTCGCGGGCTCCGAGGTGGGTGAGGCCGGTGGTGGCGTCGTTGGTGCCGCCGACGAAGCCCGTAGGGCTCCGAAACTTCCTCACAGCTGCTGACCTCGGGCGATGTGCTCGATCCGTGGTCGGGCATGATCGGTCCTTGTGTTCGTACGGATGATCTACCTGCTGGCCACAAGGATCTTCACGTGGCTTGCTCTGCTGTGCCGATCCACCGCGGCGAAGAACGCCGAGATTCTGATCCTGCGGCACGAGGTTGCGGTGCTGCGCCGGCAGGTCTCGGCGCCGAAGCTCGGCTGGTCGGACCGGGCGCTGCTGGCCGCGCTCGCCCGGCTCCTGCCCCGGGCACTGCGCGGTCACCGGATCGTCTCCCCGCGCACCCTGCTCGCCTGGCACCAGCGCCTGAACACGCGGAAGTGGACCCAACCGCGCCCGCCGGGGCGCCCGCCGCTGTCCGACGCGCTGCGCGAACTGATCGTCCGGTTCGGCACCGAGAACCCCCGGTGGGGATTCCGGCGCGTGCACGGCGAGCTACGCCGCCTCGGACATTCGGTCAGCGCGGCTTCCGTGCGCCGCGTCCTGCGTGCCGCCGGCCTCGGCCCCGCACCGCGCCGTCATCCCGCGCGCCGAGAATGGGCTGCCTTCCTCAAGGCCCAGGCCAGCGGCCTGCTCGCGACCGACTTCTTCCACCTCGACACCATCGTGCTGCAGCGGCTGTACGCCCTGTTCGTCATGGAGGTGCGCACCCGCACCGTGCACATCCTCGGAGTCACCGCCCATCCCACCGCCGCCTGGGCTACCCAGCAGGCCCGGCAGCTGCTCTGGCAGCTCGGCGACCGCGCGGCCGACTTCACTCACCTGGTCCGCGACCGGGACGCGAAGTTCACCGCCGCCTTCGATGCCGTCTACGCCAGCGAGGGCATCACCGTGGCCAAGATCCCTCCACGCAGCCCCAACTGCAACCCGCACGCGGAGCGGTTCATCCGCTCAGTACGCCAGGAGTGCACCGACCGCCTGCTGCTGTTCGACCGCGGACACGCCGAGAGAGTCCTTCACGACTACGCCCGTCACTTCAACGGCCACCGACCACACCGCGCTCGCAACCAACTCGCACCGTTGGACGACCCGAACGTCGTTCCCCTGCCCGCAGCTCGGGTCGAACGCGGCCGAGCTGTCGCCGGCTTGATCAACGAGTACCGCCGAGCAGGCTGACCACTCGACACCTTCCCAGCTCGCAGCCGGGTGAAGCCGTTTTGAAGCCCTACGGGCTTCGGCGTGCAGAACCTGACGCCGTACCTGACCGAAAGAGTGAGATGGACACCCTCTGCGAAACGGCTGCAGCCCTCCAGCCGGTCCGCACCAACGCCCGCCCGCGGCCGGTGCTCAGCTCGGTGGCGGCCGCCGCGCACTCGAGTTCGGGAGCGCCCCGGTGAACGACGACACCTTCGCGAGCAGTGAGAGCGGTTCCGCCGTGCACGAGCCCGTCGATCTCCTGCTGGACTTCGAGGCGCCCACCCCCAGGCCAACGCCGCGCCGACTGAGCGCACCCATGTACTGCGAGACCAAGTCCCTCACCTGGGCGTAGGTCAGTCGCCGGTCGCCCGCGACGAACGCCTCCGACGAGCTGTGCCGCGTCAGCGACTGGACGATGAGGTCGCTCAGCGTCGCACCGGCCGAGGCCGCCGATGCTGGCGAGGAGCTCTGGGTGGTGGCGGAGGAAGTCACCCTTCCAGCGTGGGCTCCCGCAACATTGGGCTGCCACCGATGTTCCGCCAGGAACTACGGCTACCCCGCCAACCTCTCACCCATGGGAGCTGCGGGAGGACCGAGCCGACGAGCGATAGCCTCCGGGTGTCTGACCGACCAGCACGGTGAAGGCGTCGATGAAGCTGCTGGGGTTCGACCAGCCCAGCCGGATCGCCGTGTCGGTGACCGAGGCGCCGTCGCTGAGCTCGATCAGCGCCCGTTGGATGCGCAGCAGGGTACGCCACTGGTGGAAGCTCATCGACAGCTCGCTGCCGAACAGTCGGCTCAGGGTGCGTTCGCTGGCGCCAGTGCGGTGGCCCAGCTCGGCCAGGGTCGCCGGGCTTGCTGGGTCCACGTGAAGCAGGTCGGTGACCGCCTTGAGACGCCGGTCGCTCGGCTCCGGGAGGCGCAGCGGCTCTTGTGCGGCGCGGGCGAGCTCGGCGAGTACGACGTCGATCAGCAGCCGCGCACGGGGGCTCTCCAGCGGCTCGCCCTCGCTCATCAGCGCCAGATAGGCCTCGCGCAGCAACGCGCTCGCCACGAAAACCGACGGCTCGGCCGGCAGCTGTCCGGTCAGCGTCACGGGCAGCGACAGCACCCGGATGTCCGTCTCGCCGTACGCCTTGCTGCTGTGCACCGCGAAGGGCGGCACCCACATGATCCGACTGGCCGGCGCCACCCAGGTGCCCACCTGGGTCGCTGTGACCAGGGCCCCACGCGCGGCGTAGCGGAGCTGGCCATAGTCGTGGAAGTGCGCGGCCACGTCGGCGCCATGGGCCAGCGGCGCCGACAACGGCCCATCGTCGGTGCAGAAGCTCGGCTCGCCGCTGGGGTCGGACACGCGATTGAGGCTACCCGACACTGGCGGGTTATCGGAAGAACCTGGCGGGATACCGGTGGTGCGCCTGGCGCCGCAGACGCATCGTGGAGACATGTCACAACAGATCAAGCTCGAGGACGCCGCGCCCGCGTCGTCCTCCCCCCACCGCCGAGGTCAACACCGGACTCGTGCTCACCTCGCTCACGCCCTGAGTGAAGGGTGGCAGCGATGAGCACACAGACGACCGGCACGATCGCAGTCTTCGGCGCGACGGGGCAACAGGGCGGGGCAGTGGTCGACGCGCTGCTGGACCACAAGGCCCCGGTGCGGGCCCTGGTCCGCAACCCGCAATCCGACCGGGCTCAGGCGCTGGCCGCCCGCGGCGTCGAGCTGGCGGCCATCCGGACCGACGACCCGGCGTCGTTGGCCGCCGCGCTGACGGCGGTCGAGGCGTTCTACTTCATGACCCCGGAGGCGAACAACCTCGAAGAGGTCGAGACGGAGATCCGCATCGGCACCGCGCTCGTCGACGCGGCGGTCGCGGCACGCGTCCCGCACGTCGTGTTCAACTCGGTCTTCGGCGCGGACCGGGAGCGGGGTGTGCCGCACCATGACTCGAAGCACTCGATCGAGGAGCACCTGAGGAAGTCCGGCCTCAGGGCCGCGATGGTTCGCCCGACCCCCTTCATGGAGGAGATGGCACCGAGCCTGGAGCACGGAGAGGTCGTGCTGAGGCTGCCGCTGCCGGAGGACGTCGCCCTGAAGATGATCTCGGTCAGGGACGTCGGCCGGGTCGCCGCCGCGCTCCTGCTCGACACCACGGAGGCGCCCGGCGGAGCCGTCGAGCTCGTCGGCGACGAGCTGACGGGCCCTCAGATCGCTGCGGCGTTCGGCGCGCGCGCCGGGCTCCCGGCACGTTACGAGGCCCTCCCGTTGAGCGTGCTTCCCAGCGACCTCGACAGGGCGATGTTCCGCCAGTTCGCGAAGGCGGCGGAACACCCGTCGGATCTTGCGGTGGTGCGGGCGATCGAGCCGGCCACCCTGGACCTGGCCGAGTGGATCCGATCCACCGGCTGGACCGCGCCCGCCGGTCCAGGCCAAGGTTGATCTTCACCTAGAACGTTGATCTTTCACCTAGAGCGACGAGCACTGGAGCAGGACATGAAGGCGATCACCTACACCGAGTTCGGCGGCCCGGAAGTCCTCCGCCTCGCAGAGGTCGACGAGCCGCACGCCGGACCCGGACAGGTGCGGCTGAAGGTCGTGGCGGCAGCGGTCAACCCGCTCGACTACAAGATCCGCAACGGGTGGAGGCCGCAGATGGCGCCGCCGTTCCCGGTGATCCCCGGCGTGGAGGCGGCCGGCGTCGTCGACGAGGTCGGCGAAGGCGTGACCGGCGTCGCGGTGGGTGACGAGGTCCTGGGCTGGACCGTCACCGGCGCGTACGCCGAGCACGCGCTGGCCGTCGACTTTGGCCCGAAGCCCGCGGACCTCGACTGGGACCTCGCCGCGGCACTGCCCGTCGCCGTCGAGACCTCGGTCCGCGTGCTCGACGCCCTCGGCGTCGGGGAAGGCGACACGCTTCTGCTGCACGGAGCTGCGGGTGTGGCCGGCGCCGTCGGTGTTCAGCTCGCGGTCGCCCGCGGCGCCACGGTCATCGGCACCGCCTCCCCCGGCAACCACGACTACCTGCGCTCGCTGGGCGCGATCCCGGTCGCCTACGGCACCGGCCTCGCCGACCGGGTCCGCGAGGCCGCACCGCAGGGCATCGACGCCGTGTACGACGCCGCGGGGGCGGGCGACCTGGAGGTGTCGATCGACCTGCTCAGCGGCACCGACCGGATCATCACCATCGCCGATCCGAAGGCCGCCGAGCTGGGCGTCACCTTCTCCGGCCCCGCCCCGTTCGGTTCCCGCCTCGGCGAGTACGCCCGCCTCGCAGCCGACGGCAAGCTCACGGTGCGCATCGCGCAGAGCCTTCCGCTGGAGGACGCCGCGAAGGCGCAGGAGCTGAGCGCGAGTGGTCACGCCGCCGGGAAGCTCGTCCTGCGGCCGTAGCTCAGTCCCCGGCCGGCTGGGGAGGCACGACGGCAGCGCCCCGGCCGGTCGTCACGGTCCCGGCGAACCCGGCCAGCTCGTCCGCCTCCACCGGTCCTGCCTGCCGCAGGTGGCCGAGACCGCGGGCGAGCAGCAATTCCGCCTGCTGCTCGCACCACGTCCGCACGTCCCCGGCGCCGGCCGCCGCGGCCGCGAGCGGCTGGCCGGGCACCAAGCTCCGGCGTGAACACCTCGGCCAGCACTCCCAGCCGCAACCGGCGGCCCGGCCCCCCACGGAGTTCCATGCCTGGTCAACAGGTCAGGGGCGGCTGAAGCAACGTTCGGGCGCTGTGAGACCTTCACCGGAAGGCAGGACGAGATCTCGGGAACCGCTCTGAAACCGCCTCGACCACGGTCGGCGCTACCTCGGGACGAGATGCCCAGGTACACGAAACTGGCTGTAGTCGAACCGGCGTTTGCTCCATGATCCCGGGGGCGGGAGTCCAAGATGCCGCCTCAGCCCGTCAACGACCAGGAGCCCGTGTGTCGGTCGAGCTCGACATCCCGAAATTTCCCTATGAGGAGCCTCCTGGCGGGATCACCTGCTGGCAGAAGCCTTGGAACGGTGTCCTCGTCAGGGTGGACCAGATCCCCTTCAAGGCAGGAAACAAACTCACCTTCGACGTGACGGTCTGCAGCGACTTCCTCGGGCAAACCCCGGTCACGACGGTCCAAGGCGTCGTGAGCATCACCGCTGACACCACCACGGTCGACTACACCATCCCGTGGGACGGCGTCCTGGACGCCGTCCCCGAGGGTTCCATCACGGTCTCCTACAGCCTGACCCCTGCCGACGGCAGCAAGCCAACGACCTCCGAGGCCGCCCTGGTGCGGTACTCCCGCCGGCAGCCCGGCGGCGCCATCTGCGGCCCAGACAGCTGAACATCACCTGCCGGCACGTCGATCCGTGCCGGCCTTCGCCGTGACTGACAGCTAAAGCAACGGCATTGCGCGGCAAGCGGCCCTGGTACCCCGGGCGGCAACCGTCCGTCAGGCGTCCCGGCGCCGTAGGGCTCGGACTCCGAGGTCGTAGGCCATGGAGCCGAGCGCGAGGACGACGAGTGGCCACACCAGCGGGGAGTCGGGCGGCACGCTGCCGGACAGCAGCGCGCCGGCGACCGAGCCGGTGCCGGCCATGGCCGTGCAGGTCGGTGCGGCGGGCACGCGCAGCAGCAGGCCGCGCTCCGTCTCCGGGGCACCCGGACGGCGGCTCATCGGGTCACCTCCGCCGCGGCGAGGGTGGAGCACTGTGCGGATCACCGTGGCCGAGAGCCGGATCCGATCACGCGAAAGAGTGACAACCCGTCTCGGAACGTGGGCTTTCCCCCGCGAGAACTCCGCGACCTGCAAGTCCGCGTCCGCACCGAGCAGCAGACACCCGAGTGGAAGGCCCGCTACGCGGTCCGCTCCGGTATCGAGGGCACCATCAACGAGTTCGCCCACGGACACGGCATGCGCCGCTGCCGCTACCGAGGTCAGCCGAAAGCCCACCTGCAGCACCTGCCCGCGCTCGCTGGTGCGGTGCGGACAGGGGCCGATCGTGGCCCCGCCGAGGGCGGCTTCGGCCGCCAGAGAAGGCAGATGAGCGATGAAAAGGGTGGACCGGGCGGGACAACACGCTGGTCAAGGGGGCTGGTCAAGGGGGTCGGTCAGGCCGCGGACAAGGGGGTGGTGTGCATCGTCGGCCGCGTCCGGGTGCTCGCCCGGGTGCCGGGGCCAGCCACCGCGCCGGTTCCGGTCTCCTGCTGACGGAAGGCCAACTTGATGTCCACCACCTCGCTCGCCGTGCCCGACCCGGACGACGGCGACCAGGGCGCCGACCACCCGACCGACCGGCTCGCGAAGGCCTCGCCCGGCCGGGACAAGGGGCCCGGCGCCACCTCCACCGACACCTCCGCCGGCACCTCCGTGCCCCCGACGACGGATCAGCCCGTTTCCGCAGGCCAGCGGCCCCGGTCAAGGGGCCTGGGGCGTGGCGACAACCCTCTTCCCCCTGCTGCTGAGGTGCGGTGGAAGCGGGGTTCGACCGAACCGGTCAGGAATGGGGTCCTGGTGTCGCTCGGCCTGTTTCAGCGCGCCACCGGGCGGGAGTTGTGGCCTCTGGTCCTGCCCAGGCAGCGGAACGACAAGGCGACCCGCGACGCCATCGGCGACCTGGAGGACGCCGGGAGGGTGCGCCAGGAGCTGCGCCTGCCGGACAACCGCAAGCTCTGGTGCCTGACCGCGGCCGGCCGCCGGGAGGCCGCCGGACTGCTCCCGGCCGGAGCGAAGCTGTCCGCGCTGCGCCCCGAGCGCGACGGCCCGGGCACGGCGTTCTGGCCGGCCGACCGCGGCGGCCTCCCGGCTGTCCGTCGTCGCCATCGAGGGCTGCGACACCCGTGGGTCGCCCGGCTGGTCGGTGTGCACGCCCTCGCAGGGCAGGCCCCTACGAGATCGCCCACGCCACCGTGCCTGAGTGTCTGCCTCTTACGGCGCGAGGGCGCACTCTCGTAGGAGTGCGCCCTCGCGCTGGGCCGTGGTCATCCGGGCGTCGGGGCCTGGCGGATTGCTTCAGGGGTTCCGACAGCCAGAACTACGTCTGGCCCGTTTTTCCAGGAACGCAGTGAGTCGCCGGTTTTCTTGTGCACCTGGGCGGAACTTCCGATCCCTTCCATCTTGACCGTCATGGCTTTCTCGCCGCAGCCGAGGGTCATGAATTTGAAGGGGCTCAGCTGGGCGGACGCCTGGGTATATGTTCCGGCGAGAACATTTCCAGGGAAATCCACGTGTGTGTCCGCGAAGGAGCTGGCGGTGGGACGCGGCGATCCGACGGAGTCGGGGGCGGTGGCGGTCGGTTCGGTCAGCCCGTCCGGCAGGAGTGCCACCTGGCAGGTGCCGTTCCTGACGGAGAGGACGACGCTGGTGCCCGAGACATCGGCGATGCCGAGGATCTTGGCGGTGCCCTTGGCGGGCGGGGCGTCGATGCTGTGCTGGATGACGGCGTCCGCCGGTGCGGCGGCCGTCGCGTCCAGGAACCAGGAGCCGCTTTCTTGCTGCGGTGCTGTCCCGTCGTCGGTGCACGCGGCCGCGAGGACGGCTGTAGCGACGAGACTCACCGTCCCCAGAAGCCGGCTGGATTGCCGCATATGCTCAACTCTCCTAGTTCGTCCAGGCGTTGTAGCAGAAGCCTACCGGCTTCTTCACCTCCCCGTCGCCGACGTAGGCGCCGACCTGGTTGTTGTAGATGCTGTAGGTGTAGTAGTCGAAGAGCTGGTAGGCCTGCAGGTTCCCGAACTTCCCGTCCGGAACGGTGTACGAGCCGGACTCGGTGTTCGTGACGGTGTCGGTCACGTTGAAGTTGACGCCGGCGGAGATCTTCCAGACGTCGATCGACGCGCTTGCCGTCCACTGGGTTGCCGTTGAGCGGGTCTGGGTCAGCGTCAGGGTCATGGGACCGGGTCCGCTGTTCGCGTCGATCACGTCGGTGCCGCAGAGCTGCCCGTGGTAGGCCACATCGCGGACCTCATTGAAGATTTCGGCCGGCAGCTCTGGCGACTTTCGGGTCGGCGTGATGCGCGTGGGTGCCGAGGCCTGGGGAAGGGCTGCCGCCGGAGCCTTGCGGTCGATGACCCAGTGGCTGGGGTCGGCGCCAGCCGGAAGCTGTGTGGTCACCGCGGTCACCGGCGTGACGGGCGCCGACGCGGCCAGCGCCTGCGGCGCGGCCAGGGTGGCCAGCACTCCGGCGCCGACCACTGCGCCGGCAATTCGAGAAAACGTCTTCCGCATTTCCGTTCCCCTCCGATTGGATTCCTGCGAGTCATTCCGTCTGGATGTTTTCCGGGCGAAGCCAATCCTGGGACTCTGGCTAAGTTCCGGCAAGGATAATCGAAAAAATTGAGTGACACCTGAGCCTCGCGGGGCGAAAAATGCCAAAATATCTACCGAATACAGACGTCCGGGAATGTCGGATTCCGGAATTTTGACACCTGTTTAAAGTGAAAGAAATAGAGAACTGTGAACCATGTGACGAGAGTGTCTGCCGGGCCGAGACCCCTCAATCTGGCCTCACTCATGCCCTCCATGGCGGCCGCGCACGGCTGGGCGCTCGGCACCGCTCAGGGCACCATGCGGGACAACTGGGCCCAACTCGTCGGCGCGGAGATAGCCGCACACTGGTTCCCGGCCGGCTTCAACCCGGACACTCGCACCCTGCGTATCACCTGCGACTCCCCGGCCTTGGTCACCAAGCTTCGCCTGGAGCAGCGCCAGCTCCTCGCCAAGCTCAACACCGCCCGGCCCGAAACCATCCGCGCAATCGACATCCGCGTCGACGCCACGAGCCCTGCCCCGACACGGCCCGGCAGCACACGGCCCCGACTGCCGCGCCGACCGCGCCCCCGCTCGCCGACGACAGCGCCTACCAGGAACTGCGCCGCCAGATGCGCGAGAACACCGTCGCCCGCGAGGCCGCGCTCGACGAGGCTGCGGCCGAGCGGGAAGCCATCCTGCGCCAGCACTACAACCGGCTGTGCGAGCCCGAGGACGCCCACCGCCCGCCGACCGAAGACGAGCCGGCCATGGCCGAAACCGCCCGCGCTCGCCGACTCCGCGAGAGCCACCGCGCCGTCCTCGCCGTCGCCCGCGGCCACGCCATCCCGATGCGCACCGCCCAGCAATTGCCTCGGTCGGCATTCGCGCGGGGTGCAGCGTGACAGCGCCCGCAACGCCGCAGCCCGGGTGTTCAACGGGCCGATCAGCATGATCGCGAGTCAGGAGACGGGATGGAACGCAGTAATTCCGGTACCCCCGGCGCGGGGGTACGTACCCCCGCGCCGGGGGGTGGAACAAGACGAAGGTGAGAAAGACGAAACCGCTGCGCCTCCGGCGCGAGCCGGTGGTGACGCCCGTAGGGCCTCTACAGGTAGTAGCGCGCGAGGCGAAGCGGCTGCGCCGCGTCCAACGGCATCGGCAGTTCGGCGAAGTCGACGTGGTGGTGTGTCACCGAGAGATGCGGCTACAACTCCTACGGCGGGGGACCGGCTGACGGCCTGTGCCACGACTGCCGCACCGAGCAGGAGCTTGGGCCGATCGACCCGGCCGAGCTCGCGGAAGTAGCGCGAGCTTTCGCAGCAGCGGGCTTCCGTCCCGATGCAGCAAACTGACCCCGAGAAAGGCTCTGGGCGCCCTTCACGGCGCCCAACGTCCCCGTCCCCGTCCGCAGGTCGGACGGGGACGCCCCGCAGAAGACAAAGATCTTCGCCCGCTTCGTGCGGAGGAGCAGAGAGGAACCCGTTGTCCAGCCCCACCTCCCATCCGTACCCCGCCGGCACCACCTGGATGTTCAGTGCCCTGAGGAACAACTACCCGGAGGTCCGTGAACTGGTCCTGCACTGGGAACCTGCGGCCGAACGGCAATTCACCGACCACGATCCCAAGAAGACGCCTGCCGTAGACCTTTGGCGCGAGTGGGCCACGTTCATGGCCGACAGGCTCCACGATGAGCGCCCCGGACAGTTCCGGCCTGGTGATGTCCACATCACCTGGAGCATCCGGACACCGGAGGGTGACGGCATCGCGGAGTACGCCCCCCACCTGTTCCCCGACCCAACCGTCGAGTCGCTCGCCCACGACGAGAACTTCCTGACCTACTACACTCATCCGGTCCACAGTGCCACGGGAGAGCGGGTGAACTGGCTGCGTCTGCCGGTGTCGGACCGCCATTGGAACACTGGCGGGACGGACTCCGGCCGCGGATTCGTCCAGGACGCGATCGGCTGGAAGCCCGGCCCGCTCCAACCGGTGATGAACGTCCACCAGCTCGCAGCGGCCGCCGGCATCCAGCTGTAGCCGGGAGCGGCCGTCGGCCTCGCGCGGTAAGCCACCCGTCAGGGCCGACGGCCATAGCGGAGAAGCGCAGCGACCGAACGGGCCGAGATGCTGATGGAACGTCCTGGTAGTGAAGACCAGTGAGCTGTGCGCGCACGGCTGGACGCTCGGCACCGCCGGCGGGGACCTGCGCGACCGCTGGTCCCCGATCGTCGGCGCCGAGGCGGCTGCCCACTGGTATCTCGCCAGCTACGACCCGACCACCCGCCGCCTGCGCGTCGCCGACTTCCCGGCCTGGGCCGCCCAGCTTCGCCTCCCCTACCATGCGTACTACCCACTCGGCCCCGCCGCGGTCCGGGGCGGCGTGGCCCGCAGCCGGTCTCACTCATTCGGGGAAAGCCGGGACAAGCGCGCGGTGATGACGGCAGGGTGGCCGCGACAACCCGTTTGCTGGCTCCGGCCTGGGCCGCACCAGATCAGCAGTGAGTTCGATGCACGCGAACGAGCAAGCCCCAGACGGGGTCGGCCCGGCCTTCGGGGTGTCCCACGACCCGCTGTCGGCAGGGGGCCAGCCAGTTCGCAGGTTCGGGATTGTCCGCGAGCCGCCGACCGACCTATGAGAGGGATGAAGCAGTGGGGATCAGTGCGCAGGTGAGCGTGAGTGTTTCGGGAATCGAGATGCCCGACGTGCTCGTCACCTTCGGGATTGACTTCCCGCGTCAGCGCAAACGTCTGCTGCGGGAGGGCTACGGCCAGTCGATAGAGCTGCCGGCGGTGATCGACATCGTCGCCGCCATCGAGGCCGGCACCATCACGGCTGCGGAGGTGCGCGAGCTGCTTCTGCGTCTCGCCGGTCAGGTGTACGACGGGTGGGACCTGCGCGAGCACGAGCAGCACGACGACCTCCTCGCCTGGTGCGTCCGAGACGGCGGGTGCCCCGACTGCGAGAAGTACGGCGACCGCTTCGATCCGCACCTCGACGCCTTGGCCGAGCGGTGGCGTCGCTACAACACTCCGGATGAGTACCCGTTCACCGTGGGCCGCTCCGCAGGACTGCACGAGACAACCTGTCCCGTGGTACGGCGCACCATGCCGACAGAGTGGAGCCGACCGGTCGCCGAGGAGTACGTGCAAGAGCGCCGGCTCTTCTGCCACCAACAGAACCTGCGATACGGCGGTACCAAAGCCGACTTCGAGTTCGAGATGGCGGCGACGACGGCAGACAGCGGCTGGACGGTCATGACCATCGAAGAGACCCGCGTGTGGGAGGCTCGGCACACCGGCCCGAAGGGCGGCCGGAAGTACCGGCGCTGCCAGCGCTGTGCGCCGACGCCGTAGAACCTATGTCCTCGTCACCCCGGATGGGGAGATGACTCCGGCCTCGCGCCGCTGCGAGAGATCCGCCGGCACCTCGAGGACGGCGCTAGCATCGGGGAGGCCGGGTTCGAGCACCTCCCAGGCGCCGGCTACCCGATCGCGGCTTGTACTAGCCGCTGTCAGTAGTGGGTGTGGGGGACGGGTTCGCCGGTGAGGGTGTCGGTCAGTGCGCGGGTGCCGAGGGGCTGGTGCAGGACGACCGTGAGTTCGGCGATGCCGCCGTCCTCGCATCCGATGTTCGGGCCCGAGGCGTCGCGGCGCCTGAGCAGCAGGGTGACCTGCTCGGCGGTCTCTCGTGCCACCAGGTCGGGCTTGTAGTCGCAGCCGCTCCATGCGACCTCCATAGAGACCGTACGATCGTCCGCCGCGACGGTGGTGTTCTTCGTGGACGGGTCGGCGAGCGCGATGCGGCGCAGGACCGAGGCGTCGCTCCGCGTGTAGGGGAGCGGGTAGTCGGACTCGTCGCCCCATACGACGTAGCACGCCGACACCATGACCGCGATCACGCCGACCGTGGCTATCCAGCGCTTGTCGCGCACCGTCAATTCCATGCTCCCGACCCCTCCCCGTGTCGTCGATCAGGGTAGGGGCGCCGGTCGGCGGAGCCGCTTGGCGGTGTCAGTGGGTGGCGTCCACGGCGACGCCGACGAGCTGGAGGATGGCGTGGCCCCAGCTGGTGGCGGCGATCAGGACGCCGAAGACGACGGCGGTGAAGACGGTGAAGGCCTCGTCGACGCGGCTGCGGGCGTGGGTGGTGCGTCGTAGGCGGGCGATGATGACGATCGCGAGGAACACCGACGCGCTGATCGTGTACTGCACTGCCCACCCCGGGTCTCGGTTTGACGCTGTGTGAGGCTCCGATCACCAGGAGCCTACTGCATTCGGGTGAGCATGCCAGAACCTCCGCCCGCGTGGGGGCCGTTCCCGGGAACCGGCCGGGGCCGGGTCCGGCGGGCGCCGGCTGCTGCCGGTCGAGCAGGGCACGGCCTTCCGCCAGCCGCCCGGCGAGACCGCCCCCGAGATGTGAGCGCGCCATTCCGACTCGTCCTGTGTCTCGAAGAGCACGTCCCAGCGGCCCGCGCCAGGCGCGAAGCGAGCGGCAGCCCGCCGCATCTCGTCCTCCTGCTGACGCCTTCTCTTCCGCTGCCCTGGCAGCGGCCCAGCATCGCCGATCTCCACCATCGCGGCAAGGCCATTACCTACCCCCCGAGACCAGCAGGACGTTGATCACTTGCCCGACAGGACGAGAAGGCCCCGCGACGACGACCCCAGGAAAGGCCATAACCTATGAATCGTCACATATCAAGCACGTCGGCCCGAACTCTGCATATGAGCTTGTACTTCACTCTGCAGATGAAGTCGTACCCCGACAGGAGTCGCCTCCCACGGCCAGGGAGTCCAGCGAGGCCGACCCGCTCACTGGGCTTCGGTCGTCAGGTGTTTCCCGTTGTGGCTGCGCATCCTGCACTTCCTGAACTTGCTGTTCATGCTGTTCATCATCCGGGCTGGGATCCAGATCCTGGCCGACCATCCACGACTGCGAACAGACGCCGGGTGCATGCCCGGCCGGGAGCGACTGCGGCTGCGCGGCCCAGTGCCGCCTGACCAGAGCCGCCCAGCGTCCTGGAGGAGAAGCGATGACGCCTCCCCGATCGGCGACCTCGCCGCCGTCACCGAGGTGATCGCCACCTCCTGCCACCACCTGGTCCTGCGCACCGACGAGCAGGCGATGGCCTCCCTTGCCGCGCCGATCGGCGGCCAGCAGTGGACCCCGGCCGCCGATGTCTTCGCCCGGCTGCGCTCCGGCGGTGGCGACCAGTGACTGACCAGCCCATCGAACCGTCAGTCCCGGACACCCGTTCCGCCCCGGCCGAGCACTACTGGCAGTGGGTCGGTTTTCGACCAGCTACCAGCTCTGGTAGGTGGTCCTGACGGGACGCTGGGGCGGAAGCAAGGCGGGGATGCCGGGTACGACCCAACATCCCCGACTCATCTACAGAGGAGCCTCTCGACTCCTGGCGTCGGCGCTCCGACGCGGGACCGGCTGCGGCAACAGCCTGTGGTCCATCCCCTTGTACCGAGTAATCGACAAGCCAGGGAGAGCCAGTCGGGTAACACCTTGCCTATCCGACAACGGTAGTAGCAACGGCACATGGGACAGAGTCGCTTGGATTGAATTAATGGCAAGACTAGGCATGTGCTCCGACCTGCGAAAACTCTGAGCTGGAGGGTAGTTTAGTACCTGTGAAATGGTCATTTTCCTTGGGACGTATTGATTTAATTGGAGGGGCTGATCGGGATTCTGCTTGCAATTGCGTTACGCCATTTGGCAGGATCGTGACTGCCCTTCAGACGCGGTCGGCAAGCCGCTGGGCTCGTACCGAGTGATCGACAAGTCAACAGATTGGAGAGTCATGTCCATGACTCCCGTGCGCCCCTGGCGTCGCAACAGCCTGCCGGTGGGCGTCGCCGGCATCGTCGTCATCATCCTGCTGATCGGGGTGCTCGCGGTCGGCGAGCCGTCCGTGCTGGCGAACCCGATCGTCTCCGCGGCGGCGACCGGCGTCGTCGGGGCCGCGGCCGGATTCGTCACCAAGCGCGCCCTGCGCAGCCGCACCCGTCTGCGCTGGCAGCTGAGCCGATAACCATGTCCGGCCGCAACAAGGCCGGGGTCCAGAGCGGGCCGGCGGAGGAACTCGCGAGCTTCCTCCGCCGGCTTCGCCGGCGACCCGACGGCACCGACCTCACCTACAAAGAGATGGCGGACCGGATCGGCGGCAAGCGCTACTGCTCCGCGGCCACTCTCTCCCGTGCCGACCAGGGCGGCGACTGCATCCCCAGGATCGAGACGGTCCAGGGGTACGCGCTGGCCTGCGGCGCCTCCCCGGACCAGGTTCAGCACGCCCGTCGGCTCCTGTCCGCCGCACGGCGCCTCCGGCTCCTGCACACGACGGCCTCCCGTTACGACGACCCCAAGGCCGGCGCGCGCATCGCCCGTCAGGCCCACCCCGCCGTCGCCCCCCACCCCAACTACATGCGCGGCCGGCTCGACTTCCAGAACGGGCTGCGCTCCTACCACCGCGAGGTCGGCAGCCCCTCCGTGCGCGCCATCTCCGCCAACGCCGAGCTCAGCGGACTACACATCACCAAGAGCACCGCTCACCGCATGCTCTCCACGGGGCTCGATCCCACGTGGGAACAGGTCGAGGCGTTCCTGACCGGGTGCCGGCCGGGAAAGCTCCCCGACCTGCTGGTCTGGCGGCAAGCCTGGGGTCGCGTCTTCAGTGGCCCCGCGTACTCTGTCGTGCCCGATTCCGAGCTCGCCAACATCCACTTCGTTCCCGAGCGGAGGGCAAGGCGGCCGGACCGCCGGCCCAAGCTGGAAAGGGTGCGCGCGTACGTGGAGCACCGCGGGGCGACCAAATATGTCGAGCCCCCGGAGCGGAGTCCCCGCCTTGCGAGGGCTCCCCGCCCCTCATCGGGCCCCCCGGATCCGATGGCCGGCCCCGGCCGCGGACACCCGTAGCGAGGTGTCCGGACCTGGAGCGGGTCCTGCCGCGAGCCGAGCGGATGGGCCGGTTCGGGGTCTGCCCGCTGGTGGGCGGCGGGAGGCCCAGGCCAGGAACGGCTTTCGCCCCCCCGAGCCCCGGGCCGTCTCCGGCACCTGCACCTCACCCAGTTCGCCGACGGCGTGTTGAGGTCGAGCAATCACGAGTAGGCGGCCGAGTTGCTGCGGCGACTCGTACGGCACGGTCGTGCGCTCCGCGGCCGCGGCCGGGCTCGGCTGGTCGCCTGCCGGGGCGTAGCCGACGGCGCGCAGGGGCGTCCAGGATGTGGCCTGGTGTCAGCGGGGAGAGCAGCACGGCGGGCCGAGCCAGCCGCGGTCTCGTCAGGTCGCGGTGGTGGGCGAGTTCGGCGGCGCCGTGGCCGCCGCCGGTGACGTCGGCGAAGCCGCCGGCTACGGCGTTCACGTCCCTCGCCCTCGCTGCGGGCGCCCGTTTCGGGTAGGCCTTCGCTGACTTCCGCCGCACCGCCGACGTCCTTGGGGCATGGCGCCGCGCAGCTTTTGAGTACTGCTACTCAGGTGGCCGGTGGTGGTGTTTGGTCATGATGGCCGTGCCACTGCTTCGAGGGGTCAGAGGGGTCCGTGGTTGGCGGTTGTGTGTGCTGGCCTGTGGCGTTTTTCGGGGTGTTCGCCGGTGCGTGTGCCTGGGGTCTGATGGGTACGATCGATCGGTTACTGGTCTGGGGAGAGGCTGGTGTGGTGCCAGTCGTAGGGGGTGGGGTGGGCCATGTCTGATCGGGCGACCGAGTTCGACCGCATGATGAATCCGTGGGCGTACGACGCGAACGGCCAGTTGACTGCTGCGGCCAGGCGTCAGGAGGTTGCCCGGACGCAGATCAACTCGGCGGGTTCGCCGGGCGGTGCTTCCGGGGGGAAGCTCGAGGCCGAGGTGGGCGCGTTGGACGGCGCGGCCACGAATGCCGAGCAGATCAACGGCCGTCTCGGCGGTGAGTGCAAGGGTGCGGACGACAAGATGGGTGCGGTCGCGGGCGGACTTCCGGGGTTCGGGGGCGGGGCGGCGTGCAAGGATGCCTCGGGGACCTGGGACAAGCAGGTCGAGGCGTTGTCGAAGGTCATCGGTGGGCTGGCGCAGAAGCTTCGGACGACGGCCAAGGGCTATCGCGACGCCGAGGCCGAGGCCGTCAGGTCTTTCGAGCAGAACGGGGGCTGATACGTCGTGGTGGACTTCTATGATCTGACGAACGCGAAAGTTGATTCCCTGGGTACGGCCGCGGGCGCCTGGGACGAGATCGCCGGGAAGCTCAGGGCGATGGACGGCGAGTGGAACAGCGGTGTCGTCGGCAAGGTCAATGGTTCCGGGTGGACCGGGAAGGACGCCGATGCGGCGAAGCCGGCACTGCAGCGCGGTAACGACCAGCTCAACGCCGCGGCGGTCGAGGCCGGCGCGCTCGCGTCCGTGCTGCGGGAGGCGGCGACGGACATCCAGGCCGCGAAGGACAAGCTGAGCGCGCTGGTGACGGAAGCCACCACGGCCGGCCTCACCGTCAGCTCCGACGGTACGGTCAGCTGGCCGGACCCTGACAAGGCCATCAAGAACGACCCGCAGGCGGCCGCCGCGTACCACGACAAGTTCCGGTCGAAAGCCGGCGACGTGCGGGCCCGGATCGACAGCGTCCTTAGGGAGGCCACCGAGGCCGACCAGCGGGCCTGTTTCGCCCTGCGCTCGGACGCCTCCGCCGACAAGGACGGCTCCTTCAACGCCCAGGCCGTCGGGGGTGGCCCAGAGGCGGACGCCAAGCGTGCCGCCCAGCTGGCCGCCAAGGGCAAGAAGCTCACCGATCCCGAACTCTTGGAGCTCAACAGCCTGTTGGCCGCCCACGGCGGCGACCCGGTGTTCACCACCAGGTTCTACGAGACGGTCGGACCGAAGGGACTGCTGGTCTTCTGGGACAACATGGTCGGCGCCGACTCCGGCGTCGGGGGCGTGAGCGACACCCGCTTGCAGCAGTACCGGGACCTGCAGAAGAACCTCGGCACCACCCTGGCCACGGCCACCCGCACCTCCAACCAGCCGCACCTGTCGGACCAGTGGGAAGCCGAGCTGCGCAAGGCGGGCGCCGAGCTGCTGTCGGAGGAACCACCGGTCGGGATGGGCACCCCACCGTACATCCCCCGCGGGTACCAGGTGCTGGCCGGCATCCTGCGGACCGGGAACTACGACCCGCACTTCCTCAACCCGATCGCCGAGCACGTCCTCCAGCTCGACGCCAAGGACACCAACCGGACGCGCCCGTTCTGGCCCGACTTCGGGGGCGACAAGCGGGGGATCTACAGCATCGTCGGTCAGGACGGGGCAGCGGGCTACCAGCCGCTCACCGGGATCCTGGAGGCCCTCGCGCACAGCCCCGAGGCGGCCACCAAGTTCTTCCACGACCAGCCCACCGCGTACAACACTGACGGCACGGTCAACCCGAACGGAAAGCCCAAGCCCGCGGACTACCTCCACTACCTGGCGCACGACAAGGAGTTCAAACCGGACACCCTCTCCGTTGAGCCGGACGTCCAGGCGAAGTCCCTGGCCAGCGGTCCGACCGCTTTCGGGCACGCGCTGGAGGCCGCGACCAGCGGGCACCCGTACGACGACATGCCCTCCACCCCAACAAAGCACAACGCCGACCAGGCGGATGTCATGAACATGGTCATGAAGGAGTTCGGGCAGGACGAGGGCGGCAGCCTCACCCGCATCACCGACAAGCCCGGCCACAGCGCGCCGCTGGCGGCCCTGCGTCCGAGCCTGGGGCGAATGGCCGCCGACTACATGGGGGACATCCAGCAGGCGATGTCCCCGTGGGACCACACGCTGCCGACCAACGGTCAAGCGGGCAGGTTCGACAGTTCCGATGTCCGCTCCCTGCTCAACGTCCTCGGCCGGGACCCGGCCGCCTACGGCAGCGTCATCAATGCCCAGCAGGCTTACACCACCGGCCTGATCCACGTGGCCTTCGCCGGCGGTGAGACCGACACCACGCGGCTCGCCCTGCCAGTGGAGAATGCCGCAGCCTCCGGCGGCACCGTGGCAGGCATCATCAACGAAGCCCGGGCCGACGCCGTGTTCAAGCAGCACGCCGCCTCGGACAAGGCCTTCAACGACGCTGTCCAGAGCGGCTCTTCCTGGGCCAAGAAGGCTTTCAGCACCGCCCTGGGCGGGATTCCCAACGTCGTCCCCGACCTGGTCGGCGTGCCCAAGCCAACGGACTTCATCGTCGACCAGATCCTGCAGTCGGTCACGGCGAGCGTTCAGCAGGACACCACGGCAGCCGCCCAGGTCGAGGCCGGCCACGGCGCGGACGGCGGCCGCAACGCCAACGCGATCAGCGCGGCCCAGGCCGTCCGCGACGCGGCGAAGGGCTCGGCCCTGACGCAGACGCAGGTCGAGCAGCTCGCCGCACGGGTCGGCGGGCAGGCCGCGCAGGGCGGTGCCGTGGGCGCCGGAGCGAACAGCACCGCCAACGGCACCAGGTGACGGCCGCACACCGCGGTGCCCGGGGCTGTGGGCTCAACAAGCCCACAGCCCCGGCGCCGGACACCGAAGCCACGGCCGGCGAGAAGACCGGCTGCCGGGTAGAAGAGGGCATAAACGGATGAAGGTACGTCGGTGGTGGATGGCTGCGGCCGCCTTGCTCGTCATCTCCACGGTCGGCGGGGGCCTGCTCCTCTGGCACCGGGCGGACGAACCGGCTCCCGCCCCGCGGCCCGCGGCCCTGATCCCGACCGGCGAGTGCCAGGGCACCCTCGACGACGCACGGTTCAGCGAGATCCTGCAGTCGGGCTCCACACCCACGGTACGCACGGATTCCGCTCCGCTGACGGAGTCCGCCCCGGCCCACCTGTCCTGCGTCGTGAGCGGCAGCGACCAGCGCAGCCTCGTCGCCACCGTCAAAGGGGCCGCGACCGAGGCAGAGCGCATTCACAACGAAGGACAACAAGTCCCGAGGGACTTCGTGGCCTTCTCCGACGGCGAGGCCGGTGACCGCTTCTCGGTGGTCCGGTTCTCCTGCGTGACCAAGTCGGCGCCCGACGGAGCGGAGCGCACCTGGTACTACACGGCGGCCCTCTACCTGAGGGATCCTGGCAACCCCGCCGTGCCGGCACCGGGAGCCCAGAGAATGGCAGAACTGTCGGTGGCCTTCGCCCGCCAGGCCGTCGGCAAGGCCCTAGGGTGCACCAACGCCATCCAGCTGCCAGACGGACCGTTCAAGTTCACGTGACCCAGACCGGGCGGCGGGCCTACCCGTCTCAGCCTTCGTGTCCCAGGTGAAAGGGCCCGGACCAGCCTGTGGTCCGGGCCTGGCCTGCCCGACTACCGCTCCTGGGCCCGGATTTGAGTATCTGTGCTCAGGTCTGCCGGGCCGCTCGCCCGTAGCCTCGTGATCAAGGCCGGCAGTCGATCGGCGCCGACACGGGGGGATGCAGATGAAGACCGGCGACCGCACCACGGTCCGCAGGACGCTGGCCGTTCTTGGCGTCACGCTCCCTCTTCTCCTGGTCGGCACAGTCGGGACCGGGGCGTGGCTCTTCGACCACGGGTACGGCCCGGTCGCTCGGCACGACAAGCCCGGGACGGACGCCGGGAAGGCCCGGGACAGCATCCAGAGCGCCCTCGAAGGCGCCGTCGGGGCCATCACCCCGCAGGTCGCGCATTCCGACGGCTGGTACTGGGTGGTCCGCGACTCGGCTCACTGGGACGGCGAGCCGAGGCCGACCTCGACCGTCTACCGCACGTGGTCGCTCCGGACCCGGATCGACCAGTCGAAGTACGAGCTCCTCGCCGACCAGCTCGCCCAGTACTGGAAGGCGCACGGCTACAACGTGGGCAGGTTCCAGAACTTCGCCGGCGCCAACACCGGCACATTCGTGACCGACGAGCGCCAAATCTCCGCCACCTCGCCCGACGGCGTCTTCATCACCCTGGAGATGGACACCCCGGGCGTGAGCCTCCAGGTCTCCCTGGACGGTGTCCAGTACGCGGGCACCGAGGTGTACGGCAAGGATCCCGTCCAGCCGGGCCGCCGACCGGACGTCTACGCGCGCCAGCTGGCCGTGGCATCCCCGACCGCGGAAGACTCGTACTGGTCGCACCGCTGACGACCGGCCCGGCCAAGACAGAAATCCCGCGCGGTCTTTGCGGACCAAGCCCCGCTCGGTCTGCCGGGTCCGGCCGTCGATGTCCTCGACCACGCTCTGACCCGGACACCGCCACACAGGCTCTCACCAGAATGCGGCCAGGGGAGCTGGACTCGGTCGAGAAGCTGGTCGAACGCCTCGCGGTGCACCTGCGGCTCGGCATCCCGGTTCCCGGCGGCACCGACCCCGAGGCCAACGACTACACCGCCCGCACCGACCCGGCCTCCGACACCGGCAACCGCATCAGCGTCGTGTTCCTCGCCCTGGTCGCCGCCTACGGCTGGACGCTGGGCACTGCGGGCGGGGGCCTGCGTGACCGCTGGCCCACGATCATCGGCCCTGACGCCGCCGCCCACTGGCACCTCGCCGGCTACGACCCGACCACCCACCGCCTGCGCATCACCGCCGACTCCCCAGCCTGGGCCGCCCAGCTCCGCCTCCAGCACCGTCGCATCCTCACCGCCCTCGAACAGCTGCGCCCTGGCACCGTCCGGGCCATCGACGTCCGTGTCGGCCCAGTCCCCGTGGTGCAGCGTGACCAGGACCCCGACGACCGGCCCGCGCGCCGCGACAACGGATCTACCGCGCAGCAGGCCCGGCCCCCGCTCGCCGACCACACCGCCTACCAGGAGCTGCGCCGCCGGATGCGCGAGGCCGCCGCCGCCCGCCAGGCCGCGCTCGACGAGGCCGCCGCCGAGCGGGAGGCCATCCTGCGCCGGCACTACAACCAACTGCGCGAGCCCGAGGACGCCCACCGGCCCGCGATCGAGGACACCCTGGTCACCGACACCAACCAGCACGCCCGCCAGCAGCGCGAACGCCACCGCGCCACCCGGGCCGGAGCGATCCCGCTGCGCACCGCCCGCCCGGCCTCGCCCCAGACCGGAGCCGCGTAAACCACGGCTCGACTCATTCGGAGAAACCCGGGACAACAGGTCGGCGGCATTGAAAAACTGACGGACCATCCGGGCCGACGCCCGAGGGAAGGTGACACCGCGTGCCCAGCACCGATCCTCTGCGCTACGCCATCGATGTAACTCTCGCCGACGTTGACGCTGTCACGGCCTTCGTGATGAGCCGACTCATCCACCACAGGTTGAACGTTGACACCGAGGAGTACAGGACCAACGCCGCCCTGCGCCGCGTGGTTCCAGCGTTTGCCGGAACCCTCGACCCTGTTGCCCATTCGGGTTGATCAGGTTTTCGTGGCGAGGTTGATCTCCAGGCGGGCGAGGTGGCTGGTGTGGGAGCGGTCGAGGGCGCGG
>NZ_JBHTTU010000089.1:0-26990 GCF_042794375.1 Kitasatospora sp. NPDC056531
GCCGCCCTGCGCGTATCTCACAACCAACAGCTACCGGAGCCGTCCGGCGCCTGTCAGCCGAACGACCCCGACATCACCCGATCAAGCTCAGTAGCATGACGCGGCAGCGGACCGAAAGGGAGCGGATGGCCGATTGGGACGGCGTGGCGCAGCGGGGCGTCTACAAGGACGTCCATCAGGCCGAGCGGGACCAGCTGTCCGATGCGGCGCACAGGGGCGACTGGCCGGCCGTGCTGGCCGCCGTCACGAAGTCGCCCGGCCTGGCCAACACCCGCCGCGTCGGCGGCCGCAGCGGCTGGGCGCCGCTGCACCAGGCCGCCTGGCACAACGCCCCGGCCGAGGTCGTCCAGCAGCTGTTGGACGCCGGCGCCTGGCGTACCCTGCGCTCGACGGACGGGGAGCGCCCCGCCGACGTCGCGGTCCGGTTCGGCCGCGACGCCCTGCTGCCACTGCTGGAACCGGCGCCCCTGCACCCGGTGCCGGAGCCGGACCTCCGGGCGATGGAGCACTTCCTGCACGCGCTGATCCGGGTCCGCACCGAGTACTACGCCGTCAAGACGGCGCTGGTCCTCCCGCAGGTCTGCGTCCTGACCGAACTGCCCGACGCCAAGCTGTGGTTCGGCGTGCCCGGCATGTACGGCGGCTTCGGCATCCGCCTAGAGGAAGCCGCGACCGCGCCCCGCCTCAGGGTGACCAGCCACTGCCGGATGGTCGGCTATTCAGGCCGCACCCACCACATCACCCCGGACAGCTGCGTACTGGTCGACTCCGGCTGGTAGCCGAACAGGCATTCCGCCGAGGTTCCACCGGACCCGTCGCCCCGGTTGCCGTTGCTGGCCCTGCCACCAGAAGCGCGAGGAACGCCACGAGAAGGCCGCCGCCAAGGCCCGGGGGCGGCTGGAGACGGCCCGCGCGGCCAACGCCACGCTGTGCCCGTGCTGGACGTGCCGGGGTTCGATCGGCGGGAAGGCGGGCTCCCCGCTGGAACTCGACGAGAAGGCCGGCCTGGATCGGCTGGAGTGCCCGCAGTGCGCGGGTGACCGGGAGGCGGAGGGGCCGGGCCCGCTGGTGCTGCCCGCCCCGACCAAGCGCGAACAGGTCGCCGCCCTGCTCTCCGCCCCGGACGATCCGTGGTGGGACGTGCGGGTGCTGCACGCCAAGCTCTACCCGGTGAAGGACCGCGCAGCGAGAGTGCCGGCCGCCGCGCGCTGTCACGGGGGCTGTCGTGACCCACTGGCGCGTGGGGTGCTGTCGTGCCCTGTGACCTGCGCGGATAGGCGCTTACTCCTGTGCGAGGTCGGGGCGCGACAGCTGGGCGCGACAGGGGCCCCGGTGTGGCCGCCGACACCACCGCCGTCAACCTCCCCGGCCAGCCCCCAACTGGTACAGGCCCGACCCAGCGCCTCCCGGCCGCCATGCACGCGCCGACACCCGGTACGTCGCCGGTGCTGGCCCTGGACCCCAGCACGCTGACCGATCCGGTGGAGCGAGAGCGGGCGTTCGCCCAGCTGCTCCGCTACCAGTCCCAGGTCCTCGCCGCCGGCCTGCGGCGTGTCCAGGCGACGAAGCCGGGGTCGGAGAGTGCCCCCGATCCCGGCCCCTGCAGGCAGCTAGTGATCTTGTGGTGGCGCGAGGCAAATTGGTTCTCATGCCATCAGAAGCAGATACTCAGACGACCTGTGCCTTCTCGATCACCACGTCCTCGACGGGGACGTCCTGGTGGAAGCCCGCGTTGCCCGTCCTGACGGCCTTGATCTTGTCGACGACGTCCTGACCTTCGACGACCTTCCCGAAGACGGTGTAGCCCCAGCCCTTGGGGGTTGGGGAACTGTGGTTGAGGAAGTCGTTGTCGTTGACGTTGATGAAGAACTGGGCCCTGGCCGAGTGCGGATCGTTGGTGCGAGCCATTGCCACGGTGTAGGTGTCGTTACTGACCTCGGCGCTTCAAGGTGATTGGCCTGTTTGTGTAGCTGACTGACCATCACTTGCGCGCTATGCCGTTGGTATGCGCTATGCGGATGGAGGCGGGCTGACGGCGAAGGCACGTCAGCGCCGCGAGGCGGTGCGGCTGGAGGCCGCCGCGTTGTTCGACGAAGGTGTCCCGCCGAGGGAGGTCGCCCACAGGTTGCGGGTGACCGCGAAATCGGCCTACCAGTGGCACCAGGCCTGGCGGGAGGACGGGATCGGGGCGCTGGCCTCACGAGGACCGGGTGGGCAGCGATGCAAGCTGTCGGCGCGGTGCCGGGACAAGCTCGCCGAATACCTCGAGCAGGGGCCAGCCGCGCACGGCTGGGACCAGGACCAGGTGTGGACCGGCGCGCGGGTGGCGACGCTGATCGGCCGCAAGTTCCATGTCTCCTACAGCGTCTCAGGGGCCACCCGTCTGATGCGCCGGCTCGGCTTCACCCCGCAGGTCCCCGTGCGGCGGGCCGCGGAACGCGACGAGCAGGTTGTGGCCGCCTGGAGGGAGGCGACGTGGGCGGAGGTAAAAGCGCCCGGGCGGCCTGCGACGGCTGGCTCTGCTTCGAGGACGAAGCCGGGTTCACCCGCAGACCGCCCAAAGGCCGCACCTGGGGACGCCGTGGCATCACCCCGGTCGTGAAGGTGAGCGGCAGCCGCTCGGGAAGGATCTCCGTCGCCGGACTGATCGCGATGCGCCCGGGCTCACGGACCCGCCTGTGCCACCGGCTGCGACGCCACACCGGGCGCAAGGGTGAACGCCGCAGCCTGTCCGAACACGACTACATCGGCCTGATCGACGGGATACACCGGCTGGTCAAAGCGCCGATCGTGCTGGTGTGGGACCGGCTGAACACCCACGTCTCCCACGCGATGCGCGACCTGATCGACGCGCGGGACTGGCTGATGGTGTTCGTGCTGCCCGCCTACGCACCCGAGCTGAACGCGGTCGAGTACCTGTGGGCCCACGTCAAACGAAGTCTGGCGAACCTCGCCAGCGTCGCCCTCGACCGACTCGAAGCCCTCGTCCGCAACCGCCTCAAACGACTGCAATACCGCTCCGACCTCCTCGACGGCTTCCTCACCGGGACCGGACTCTCCCTCGACCTCCCACCGCCATCACCTTGAAGCGCCGAGGTCAGTATGCAGTCCGTTGTTCGCCTCGTTCTCGACGGGCGCATCGGTGGGCTTCTCCTTCAGGCCGGGCTCGAAACCACCGCCCTGGATCATGAAGCCGTTGATCACCCGGTGGAAGATCGTCCCGTCGTAGTGCCCCTTCTTGACGTAGCTCAGGAAGTTCTCGACGGTCTTGGGTGCCTTGGCAGCGTCCAGCTCGAGCTTGATGACTCCGAAGTTGGTGTGCAGCTCGATCATGCTCCTCTCCTCCCTTCGGAAATTGATCTGACGCCGATCAGCCTGGCACAACGGCAGCCGACTGGCTGACAGGTCATCACATTCCGGCGGGCCGATACCCTCTGCGATCGCGGTCCAGGAGCCAACTGCCGGCCGGGCTGCGCACCGCCCCGGCGCCGACGACCGCCGGGACGGGCCAGCTGGCCGCATGAAGACAGGCGTGCCGCTGGGCCCGCGTCGCTGCCGGACCAACGCCGCTCACCGGCCCTGGACGGGAGGCGGAGGAGCAGTTGGAGGCCGCCCGGGCGGCGAACGCCGTGCTGCGTCCGTGTTGGACGTGCCGGGGCTCGATCGGTGGCAAGGAGGGCTCGAGGCTGGAGCTGCGGGAGAAGGTCGGCCCGGACCGGCTGGAGTGCCCGCAGTGCGTCAGCGACCGGGAGGCGGAGGAGCTGGGCCCGTTGGTGCTGCCCGCCCCGACGAAGCGTGAGCTGGTGGCCGCGCTGGTGTCGGCCCCGGACGAGGCTCTACCCGGCGAAGGACCGGCGGCTGTGAGGCTCCCCGGTTCCCACGGTGGACCGGGGAGCGGGGGGTCAGCCGGGGATGAGGCCGTCGTCGCTGAGCATGGCGCGGACCTCCTCCATGGACGCGTCCGGTGCGGGCAGGATCAGTTCGGAAGGTTCGAGGGCGTCGTCGGGGAGGGGTTCGCCCAGGCGGCGGACTGCGTCGAGGAGGGCGCCGAGGCTCCTCCGGAAGCCTTCTTCGTCGCCGGCCTCCATCTCTTCCAGCAGCTCGTCGTCGAGCTTGTTCAGCTCGATGAAGTGCGAGTCGGCCAGCTTCACTTGGCCCTCGCCCATGATGCGAACGATCACGCTGGTCTCCCTTCTGTGAGTGATGCTCCCTGCCGGAGTGGTTGGAGCGCTGCCCATCCCATCGCTCTTCCATCGGTGGCGCTGGCGAGCCCGGGCGCGTGGCGGACGCCGTTCACCCGCGCGAGTGCTGGGTGCTGGGTGTGACCTGTTGGCCGTGGTGGGCGTGTTTCGGCCTCGGGAGTTGGGTTGTCTGGACCTTTGGTTGGTGTGGCGGGTCGGTGGTCGGCTGAGGAGCCTTGTTTTCGGGCTGGGGGTTGGTGGGTTGGTTGAGAAGGACCGGGCCGTGGTGGGGTCGTGTTCGGGGGTGGGGCCGGTTGTGAGGGATGTCGCCGGCTGGTTGTCTGGGTTGTTTGACCTGCGGGTTTTGGTGGTTGGTTGAGAACTTGCAGGTTGCCGTGAGAAGTAGTGGGGATTCCCGCGGTCTGGTTGAGAGCCCTGTAGGTGTTGGCGGGGTGGCTGTGCTCGGAGTGGGCGTGGGTCAGGCGCTTGGTTCGGTGGTGTCTTCGGTGTGGGTGGGTTGCGGCGGCCAAAACCGGGTGCGGGACGGGCTGGGTGGCAGATAGCTTCGCCCGAATGACAGCCATGCTGAACGATTCCGTCCGGGCGCTGCTCGATGCGCCGGTTCCAGCGGTCCCTCGCCACCGTCAATCCGGACGGAAGCCCGCAGACGTCGGTGGTCTGGGTCGGGCGCGACGGAGATGACCTGCTCATCTCCACCGCTGCCGGCCGCCGCAAGGAACGCAACCTGCGCCGCGACCCCCGTGCCAGCCTGACCGTCTACGATCCGGCCGACCCGTTGCGCTATGCCGAGATACGCGGCTTTGCCACAGTCACCGAGGACACCGGACGGTCTCTGGCGGTCGCCCTCGCCGAACAGTACGAAGGCCCCGGCGCAGGCCAGGAGTACCTCGGCCTCCCGGCGGAGGTACTCCGTGTTATCGTCCGCATCAGCCCGACCAAGGTGGTCGGTACCGCGACCACCTGACCGATCATCACCGGACCGTCGTTGCGATAGCCGAGCCCTGGGTCTCCACAGGTAGACGTGAAGATACCCGGCGCTGTCGGTGTCCTCGCGGAGAACCGCGAGGACGCCGACAGCTTCAACCGCCCGGTGCGCGGCGCTGGCCACGACCAGGCCGACGAGCCCGACGGCCAGGAGCACGGGCTGCCCAGCGACGTCCCCAGCCGGGTCCGCGCGGGCAGCCGGGATGAGCCTGGAGACCATCCAGCAGGCCCTGCACCGGGCCCGGGAGGACGAGCGCCACGCAGACCGGCACGCCGACGCCGGCCACGAGACCGCCTACGCCACCGCGGCCACCATCCGCGCCGAGTGGCAGCGCGTACGCGACCACACCGCCGCCACCCGGGCAGACCGCTACGACCCTGACCACGACACCGCCCTCCAGCACGCGCTGCGCCGTGAGCGCCACCGCCAGGACGTCGCCGACCGCGCCCGCGAGGCAGCCCACCAGGCCCGACAGACGACCGACGCCGCTCATCGCCGCCTCGCCGGGCACCGCCGCTCAGCCCTGGAGCGCGCCGGCCTCCACGCGCTCACCGACGACGACCACCAGGCCGTCCGCGACCTCACCCGGGGCGGCGTGGAGTGCGTTGCCCTGCTCCTGCCGGTACCTCGCAGCCGCGCCCGACCGGTACGGGCGGTCTCGTTGTCTACAAGCCGCCCTGGCAATCACAGTGCCGAGCCTGACCCTTCAGTGGAGACCGGCTGCGCGCCGTACGCTGCCTTACCCGGAGTCAGGACTGGGCTATTGCGCCGCCCCGCTCGCCTGCCCCAGGGCCTGCCGCCTTCGGACGCCCGTGAGGTAGCCGACCACGAAGATGTGTCGGGTCGGGCAACCCGGTGCGACGGGAGTGTGGTCTGGAGGGTTGAGGGGGTGCTGATGCACACAGACGAAGAGGCCGACTTCCGTGCCTTCGCCCGAACCAGGTGGGCGCACCTGGTCCGGACTGCCTATCTGCTCACGGGCGACTGGCACCATGCCGAGGACCTGACCCAGACCGTGCTGGCCAAGGCCTACCGGTCCTGGCGGCGGGTCAGCCGGGCTGACAGCCCGGACGCCTACGTGCGCCGGATGCTGGTGTCCTGCAACAGCGACCGGTTCCGCAAGCGGCGGGTCGTCGAACGGCTCACCGAGGTGCTGCCCGAGGTCGCCGCGTCCGGCGACGCGGCCGGCCAGGTCGACCAGCGGCGGACGCTGATGGGCGCCCTGGCCACGCTGCCGACACGGCAGCGGGCCGTCGTGGTGCTGCGTTACTGGGACGACCGGACGGAGGCGGAGGTCGCCCAGGCGATGGGTTGCTCGCTCGGCACGGTCAAGAGCCAGGCCGCCAAGGGGCTGGCCAAGCTGCGGGCGCACCCGGGTCTGGCCGTCGTGCCCGCCGAGTCGCGGGCCGCGCAGGGCCGTTCCACACTCGACGATCTCATCACGACCGCGCATGGAGGCTGACGATGACCCACCCGGATTTCGAGGCGGCGCTCCGCGAGCAGCTCGTCGCCACGGTCGCGGACCGGACGCCGGGCGAGGCGCCCTACGAGGCGATCCGGCGCCAGGGCCGCGCGGCCCGCCGACGCCGGACCGCCGCGCTTTCGGCCGGCGTGGTCGTCCTGACCGTGCTGTCAGGCGCGACGATCCTCACGGCCCGCGGCCACTCGGACGCCCGCCCGGCCACCGGGCTCACCGTGGGCACGGACGGCACGGCCGTCCCACCCTCCACCTTGGCGCCCAGCCCCGCAGCCACGCCCACCCCGACGCCGACCGGGCCGCAGCCTCCGGCGACGGCGGCCCAGTTGACCAACGGCATCGGCTTCGAACAGGCCGCCACCGCGCTCGGGCAGTGCCTGGACTACGACCGGCAGATGCAGGCCCGCCGGCAGAGCGCGCCGCCGCCGACCGGACAGGGCGCACACCCGAACCGGCCGCCCGTCCACGACCTCGGGGCGATCGCCGACTACCGCGTCCTGCTCGCCGTGAAGAGCACCGGGGACGACAACTCCCCGGGCGATGGCATCAACGTGGTCGGCGTCAGCCAGGGCGAGCATCCGAGCGAGGTCATCTGCCACCAGGTCGACGGCAAGACCTCCGGCCTCCAGGCCGGCAGCGCCGACCCGCGCGCGGGCGGCCCGGCGGGCCTGGTGAACCCGGACATTAATGGGGGCAAGCTGTACCGGCAGGCCATGGTCGACGGCCATGAGTGGAAGCTGCCGTACACCTGGGGCAGCATCGGCACGTACGCCCCCTCGGTGGCGCGCGTGACCGTCTCGTACGGAAACGGACCGGCCGTGGACGCGGCGCTCGACCACGGCTGGTTTGCCGCCACGGGAGTCCTTACGAACGCCGTGACCCGGACCCCGCACATCAAGGGCTACGACGGCAACGGGAAGGTGGTCTACGACTCCGACGACGACAAGGGCTACCCAAAAGACCTCTGAACGGCGTGTCGGTGGCGGGTCCTGCGGTGCGGGGGTGACGACTCCCGAGGTGCCTCCGGTCCGTCGATGCCCGTAGTCCTGCTGGATCCGTGGGAGGTGGTGCGGGAGACCGACTGGCCGTCCAGCCCGACACCGACGCGGGCGGCCCGGTGTTGCTCCCGGCGGTGACCACCATGTCCTACCAGTGGCGCTGAACGAAGCAGGCAAGGCGTCCGATCCGAACCCGGGATCGGCACAAGACCTGGCGGCTGGAGGGCACGGCCGGACTGGAGGCGGCCGCCTCCGTGCTCGGGATGGTCCGCTCGGAGATGGGCTCGACGGCCCGGGGCGCAGGGCGCTCCGGTGCCCAGCACGCGATGGCCGTCAACGAGACCGTGCTCGCCTTCGTTCTCGGCGGCAGAGCGCCCGGGGCCGCGGGCGGGGTGGGCACGGTGCGCTCCTGGGCGACCGAGGTGGAGTTCCTGCTGCCGGGCGGGAAGCGGAAGGTGCGGCCGGACGGTGTGTGGCAGGCTCCGGAGGTCGGGGTGCCGGTGTTGATGGTGGAGGTCGACCGCTCGACCATGGCCCCGGCTGACGTTGCCGCGAAGTTCCCCCGCTACCGAGAGCTGTTCCGCACCAAGGTCCGCGACAACGACCCGGCCCTCGCCGACCAGGAGCCGGCCGACCGGACGGTGCACTGGTGGCGCCGCACCTGGCCCGGCCACACCCGGCCCGGGTACCCGCCGGTCGCCCTGGTCGTCACCGACGCCGGACCGGTCGCGCTGGCCAACCGGCAGCAGGCCGTCACGGACCTGTCCGCCGACTGCTGGCGCGGCCGGTGGCGCAGGGAGGTCCGCGACTACAACGACGACGGGTGGCGCGAGTACGACGACGCCGTGCCCATCGTCGCGACCACCCTGGAGCTGCTGGCCACCCGCGGGCCGCTCGGGCCGGTGTGGTGGCGCTTCGGCCGCTCGGGCCGGCACTCCCACAAGGCCCACCAGGAGCTGATGGACTCCCTGGTCTGCATCGACTGCGGCGACGTTCCCGAGGAGGAGAGCACCTGGGAGTACGGCCCCAGGGGACAGGTCGAGTGGACCCGCCGCCCGGGTGGCCGCTGCTGGCCCTGCCACCAGGACCGCGAGGACCGCCTGGAACGGGAGGCCGAAGAACAGCTGGAGGCCGCCCGCACGGCCAACGCCGCGCTGCGCCCGTGTTGGACGTGCCGGGGCTCGATCGGGGGGAAGGAGGGCTCGAAGCTGGAGCTGCGGGAGAAGGCCCGGCCGGACCGGCTTGAGTGCCCCGAGTGCGTACAGGCTCGCGCCGCAAAGGACTTGGGCCCGCTGATGCTGCCGGTCCCGACCAAGCGCGAGCTGGTGGCCGCGCTGGTCTCCGCTCCGGACGATCTGTGGTGGGAGGACCGCGTGCTGCACGCCAAGCTCTACCCGGTGAGGGGCCGCCGGGTGTGACCTGGTGGTGGGGGTGTTTTGGCCTTTCTGGCCGGATTGTCTGGACCTTTGGTTGGTCCTGTTGGGGGTGGGTGGTGGCTGGTTCGGTGACTGTGTGTGGTGGCGGGTGGGGTCGGGGGTTCTGCCAGGTATTTCGTTCGGTTGTTTTGACGGATTGGCTGCCGGTGGTGTTCTGAATTCGGGCCTGAATTGCGGGGGCGGGGGTGGTGGCGGGGGTTGGTGTTCGGTTCGGTGGGGCCGGGCCTCGCGCCTTCCGTGCCGGGTGGTGCCCTTCGGCGTCGTCTGGGTCGGGGTTGCCGGGTGGCCTCCGTCCGGGCCTGCTGCGCCCTGCCCTGGTCGTCCCTGCGCTTGCCGTCCGGGCTGGGCCCCGCGTCGTGTCCGTCGCTCGGGGGCGGGGCCTGCTGTGCCGCCGCCGTTCCGGCCGTTGTTCGGGGCTGTGGGGGTTGTGGGTTGTGTCATTGGGGTGCGGTTTTCCCTGGTGGCGGGGTGTTCTGTGGGGCCTGTGGGGCCTGTAGGGCGGCCGGTCGTCGTCCGCCTCGGCGTCGTTGCGGCCGCCGATCGGGCCCTGCTGGGCCTGGCTCGGCACTGTGTGGCGGCACGTCCGCGGTACCCGCCGGCGCGCTGGTGCCCGGCTGCGCCGTGTGGTGGCGTACCGGGGCCACGATCGGGAACGTGCTGGGGACTGTCCCCGTCATAGGCGCATGAAGAAGCCTTGGCTGCTCGGTGTGCTGCTGGTCTTTGTCGTACTGGTTCTCGCTCTCGTGCCCGTGCTTGTGAACCTGTATTCGGGGGCGTGGCATGCAAAATGCGATGCCGTCGTGGTCGAGCCGGACGGGACCAATAGGCGGCTCTGCCCCTGACCTGTGGGGTGGTGTGCGACCGGGGGAGTCGACGCCAGGATCCGCCTCGCCGGACCAGGCACCGGTGCCTGGCAGTCTCCCCGGGCCGCAGGCGGGGCCTCGGATGCGGGCCGCCGACCACCAGGTGCCGACTGTCCCGGGCTCGCTCGGGGTCGTCGGTGCTGCGCCGTCGTCCGAGCCTGCCGCGCTCGGTCGTGGGCGGCAAGGGCTGCTGAGCCTCGCCTCGCTGCGCTGGCGCCCCGGTCGGCTGGGGAGGGTGCTGGGTGGACGTCAGGCCCCTCTGGAGGCTGTGGTGGTGGCCGTGGGTGCCGTCCAGGAGGACGTTCTGGTGTCGTTCTGGGTGGCTGGTGGGTGCTGTCGCGTTGCCTGTCGCGCCCTGCTGTCGCGTGGGGTGCTGTCGCACCGTGTGACGTGGGCGGATACTCCTCAACCCGTGTGTGTGGTGGGGGCGCGACAGGTGGGTGCGACAGGGTGCTGGGTGGGGGCCGCGGGCGCTGTTCGGGTGTGGCCGCCGCCGGTGCCGCCGGCCGCCGGGTGTGGGCTGTCCTGGTCGCCGTCCGGGGCCGCCGTCCTGGGCCCGCGCGGGGCGCTGGTGCTGGGCCTGTCCGGGCTGCTGTCGGGCCGGCCTTGTCTTGGTGGTGGTGTTCGGCGGAGGGGCGGCCGGTGGGCTGGTGGTGGGTGCGGGGTGCAACGCGGGGTGCAACGCGGTGTTGCGCTGGGGTGCGACACGGGGCTGTGTTGCTGGTCTGACCTGGTGTTATGTGGCCGTGGGCGGGGGTGGGTGGGTGTGTTGCACTTCGTGTTGCAGCGGGCTGCGCCGGTCCGCCGGCCTCGGCTGCGCCCCGCTGACCGCTGTCTCGTGCCACCGAACCTTGACCGGTTGTCACTGAACATTGACCGATGCAGGTTTGCGCCAGCGAAGCTTGATCGCCGCTGGTCAGCGCCGCTGACGGGATCTGCGGGAGAACGGTGGGGCTGCTTGTCGATGGGGAGACGAATCCGTGGCCAGGCTCGATGCCCGGGTTGCTGAGCCCGGCCGCGGAGCACTTACTTGCTCTCGACGGTCAAGGCGCCGGAGCTGGCGCCGACCTGGTCCTGCAGGGCCTGCCAGCGGGTTCCGTCGGCGCTGAGCACATCGAGCAGGAAGGCGGAGACGGCGTCCGCGACCAGGACGACACGGGCGGGGTTCTCGTCGGTGGTGTCCTTGACGGCCTCGCCGGAAATTCCGCCGAAGAGGTGCTCGGCCTCGGCGATGGTAAGCAGTCGCTTCGGGGCAGGACTGAGGTGGTAGGCGTCGGTGAACCAGTCCGGTCCGCGGGTGGACATGGCGGACTGGTCCTTTCCGCCGGCGATGACCAGGGGGGGGTGGTCATGGTGGAGAAGTCCGGGCGCGCGAACGGGAGGTACTTGAGTGCGAAGGGAGTCAGGGTGTCGCCGGTACCGGTCGCCGCCACGAGTGCGCCGGCCTTGACGACGGGGTGGGAGAAGCCCTCGCCCGGGTTCCCCTCGGCGTCGAAGACCCGGGCACCCAGCAGGGCTCCGGCGGTCTGTGCTCCCCAGGAGTGCCCGACAACGGCGACGCGTTCGCGGTCGACGCGTGTCGACAGGCCGCTGAACTGGTCGAGGATGTCGCCGAGGCCGTCCAAGACCGCGTGCAGATCGGCGATGCGCACCCGCCAGATGGTGGCGAAGCGGGGATCCTTGAAGCCGATGCCGTTGCGGCGGGAGTCCAGATGGGTGGGTTGAACCACGACGAACCCGGCCGCCGTCCAGCGGTCCACGAGGGGCTCGTAGCCGTCCATCGACCAGGCGTTGCCGTGGGAGAAGACGATGACGGGCAGGTTCCTCCCGTCGGCTGGCGCGGTGACTTTGACCTGCAGGTCGACGCCGCGGTCGGTGGTGGGGACAGTGATGGGCTTGACGGCGATGAGCTGGCGGTCGAGCGCTGTGGTGGGCATGGGTCCCTTTACGGAATGCAGTTCCATGACATCGACGCTAGGGACCCGATAGGTACCAAATGGTAACCTTCGGTTCGTGAGCATGACCGCGGCTAACACGGCGAGCACGGCAGGGGGCCTGAGAGCAGGCACGGTGTTCCTCGCCGACTGCCCCGCACGGCTGGCGATCGAGATCATCGCCAACAAGTGGTCCGTCGTCACCTTGTTCGCGCTCACCGACGGACCCAAGCGACACAGCGAGCTCGTTGCGCTGTCCGGTGGAATTTCGCGCAAGGTGCTGACTCAGACCCTTCGCCGCTTGCAGAGTAACGGCCTGATCGACCGGCATGTGTACGCCGAAGCGCCTCCGCGGGTCGAGTACAGTCTGACCGCGCTCGGCCAGACGCTCCAAGAGCCGATCGTGATGCTGACCGAGTGGGCGCGAACCAACGGCGAAGCTGTCGTCGAATTCCGAGAGTCGGCAGCCGCCGGGTCGATCGCCTGAGGATCGTGAGGCCGCCGCGCGGTCGGCACTGCCTCGACCACGCGTGACGACGGACCCACCGTGACTGCTCCAGCCAGAATGAACACCAGCGGTCGGCACTTCCGGTCGCCGGCGCCATGGATCTTGCTCGTCTGCCCGCCCCTGGAGCGCCCGAGTAGGGCAGCTTTCAGCTGGAGCTTGCGCCGACAGGAGGGGCGGGCACCGTCGCCTCCTGGCGCGGAATCAGGCGCCCGGCCGGTGCGCTCGTGGACCGGTCGGGCGGGGTGAGGTGAGGCGGCCGACGGTGCGCCGGGAGGCAACCACGGGTGCGCGCGCAGTACATCGCCCTGCCCCGAGCCGGACTAGTTTCGGCCTCCCACGCAGGCCGGGTGACCCCACGCGACCGTGGTGGGGCAAGGAAGCCGACCGCGACCCCAACCAGACGAAGGCCGGCAGAGCGATGACCGATCTCCCCGGCGGGCAACCATCCAGCACCCCGGACGACCTGTGGTGCCCCTTCCCCTCCCTGACCAACCCCCATGCCGAGCAGGCCGACCAGCAGAGCCTGGCCTGGCTGGCACGCCACGGGCTGCTGGACGGGCAGCTCCGGCAGTCGGCCCGGATCGGGCGCCAGCGCAGCGGCCACCTGGCCGCACGGACCAATCCCGAGGTCTCCGCCGAGATGCTGCGCCTGCTGTCCGACTGGTACGTGTGGCTCTTCGCCTTCGACGACGGGTACTGCGAGGACCGTGAACGCGGCTCCCGCCCCGGGCCGTTGGCCCGCACGACCGCCCTGCTCGCCCGCGCGATCGACCCCGAGCCGCCCGGCGGCGAGGTGTCCGGACCGGTCGGCGCCTACACGACGGCCCTGCGGGAGATCCGGGACCGGGTCGCCGCACAGGCCTCGCCGTCACAGCTGTTCCGGTGGGAGTGCACGGTCCGCGACTATCTCTCCGCACAGGTGTGGGAGGCCGCCAACCGCGAGGCGGGCGCGGTACCGGGCCTGTCCGAGTACGTGGCCATGCGCCGACACGCCGGGGCGACGTACACCTGCCTCGCCCTGATCGACATCGCGGCAGGCTACGAACTCCCCGCTGCGGAGGCGGACGGCCCCACGCTGCGCAGGCTCAGGGACCTCACCGCGAACCTGGTGAGCTGGGACAACGACCTGTACTCCCACGCCAAGGAGACCGCCGGCGGCCAGGGCCGCCACAACCTGGTCGAGGTCCTGGCCCGCCACCACCGCTGCACCCCGGCCGAGGCCCGACAGGCGGCCGTCGCCATGCGCGACGCCGAGATGCGGGCCTTCGTCGAACTGAGCCGAACCGTCCACGCGAACGGCAGCGACGCGGCCTCCGCGTACGCCCGGAGCCTCGGGCTGTGGCTGCGCGGGCACATCGACTGGTCCCGCGGCACCTCGCGGTTCGATGTGCCGACGGCCCCCGAGGCGAGGCACTGATGCGCGAGGACGACACCCCGCCCGGCACCGCGCCGTGCGCGCCGGGCCGCCTGCCGCTGCTCGGACACCTCCTCCCACTGCTGACCCGCCCCGTACCCTTCCTCCAGTCGCTGGCCGACCACGGCCCGGTGGTGCGGATCCACCTGTGGCACAGGCCGGTTCACGTGCTCACCGACCCCGAGCTGGTCCACCGGCTGCTCGTCGAGGACGCCGCGAAGACCGAGAAGGGCTTCGTCTTCGACAAGGCCCGCGGCCTGCTGGGCAACGGGCTGTTCACCTCGGAAGGCGCGTTCCACCTCCGCCAGCGGCGGCTGGTCCAACCGGCCTTCCACCGCGACAGCATCCACCGGTACGCCGCGCTGGCCGCGCGGCTGGCCGCGGCGGCGGTGGCCCGCTGGGAGCCCGGGCGGCCGGCGCCGATCGAGCCGCGCATGTACGAACTCGCCCGGGACATCGTGCTCGAGGCCCTGTTCGCCACCCGCCCGCGCCTCGCCCAGAAGGCCCGGATCGACCGGGCCGTGCCCGTGGTCCTCACCGGATTCGTTCAGCGGGCGCTCTACCCGTCGCCGCTGCTGGAGAAGCTGCCGGTACCGGCCAACCGGCGCTTCGACGCGGCGGTCCGGGACCTGCGCACCGTCGTGGACGAGATCGTCGCCCAGGCCGCCGCCCGACACCAGGGCCAGGACCCGGACGACACGCTGCTGTCCCTGCTGCTGACCGCCCGCGACGAGGAGACCGGCCTCGCCATGGCGCCGGCCCAGGTACGGGACGAGGCGGTCTCGCTGCTCCTGGCGGGCACCGAGACGACCGCCACCACGCTCGCCTGGCTCTTCCACGAACTCGCCCGGCACCAGGACCTCCAGGACGAGCTGAGCGAGGAGGTGCGCGCCGTCGCCGCCGACGGCGCCGTGTTCCCGGGCGACCTGCCGCGCCTGGAACGGACGGGGCACGCGATCAGCGAGACCCTCCGCCTCCACACCCCCAACTGGATCTTGATGCGCCGGGCGGTGGCACCGCTCCAGTACGACGGTGTCCTCCTGCCCCCGGGGGCGGAGACCCTCTTCAGCCCGACCGCGCTGCACCGGTCCCCGAAGCTCTACCCCGACCCCTTGCGGTTCGATCCCGAGCGCTGGCGCCGTCCCGGGAACCTCGCTCGCCCAAGGCTGTTCATCCCATTCGGCGCGGGCCGGCACAAGTGCGTCGGCGAGTCCTTCGCCTGGACCGAGATGCTCGTCGTCACCGCGGCCGTCCTCGCCCGCCTGCGCCTCAGGCTGGCCACGGCCACCCCTCTCCGGGAGAGCGCCACCGCCGCCACCGCCCGCCCGCGTGGCCCGCTGCTCATCGCCGAACCGCGATGAGCGGCTGGCCGTCCACCGCGTGCACCCATGGGCAAGGCATCGTGCGCCGACGGCACCGCCACCGGCTCCCGGCGGCGGGCGGCGGGCGGCGGGCGCGGGGGTCCGCGGGTTTCCCAGGAAACTCGGATACCGGGGGACCCGGAGCACCGGCGAGGAAGCCGGTGCACCTCGTACGCACCCCTGCGCGAGGCGTGCGCGCGCCCGTACGCGCGCACGCCTCGGCCTCGTTCCGGTGCCCTCGGGCTCAGGCGTCCGCCGGGGCTCCCGCGGACGCGTCGGCGGCCTCCACGAGCCGGAAGACCGCGATCTCCCAGCCGAAGCCGACCACCAGCCGGCCCTGCGGGGCGGCGGCCAGGGCGCCGACCGGCAGTGGCAGCACCAGGTCGGGGCCGATCGGGGTGAGGGCGGCCAGGTCCCAGGCCCGGACGGTGCCGTCGCGGTCGCCGGTGACCAGGGCCGCGCGGCCGGCGACCGGGGCGACGGTCATCGCGTCGAGGCTGTCGTCGGCGACGCGCAGGGGCGCGCCGACCGGGGCACGGGTGGTCAGGTCCCAGACGAGCACCAGGCCGTCCTCGCGGCCCACCGCCACCACCGGGCGGCCGTCGACCACCGCCGTGGCCATTGCCGTGACCTCCGGGCCGTACGGATCGTCGTCCTCGTCGTCCTCGTCCGCATCCTCCGCGTCGCGGGAAGGCGCGGCGTCCGGGAGCGCGATCGGCTCGCCGACCGGGGTGCCGGAGGCGAGGTCCCACACCCGCACCGTCTCCTCGTCCGCGGTGACGGCGACCGGGCGGCCGTCGACCACCGCCGTGGCCACCGCGGTCACGCCCTCCTGATGCCCGGCCAGCGGCCCGTGAAGAACCTCCCCGGTGGCGAGGTCCCAGATCCGGACGAGGCCGGCCGTGTCCCCGGTGACGGCGAGCGCCCGGCCGTCCAGCACCGCCGTCGCCACGGCGCCCACGCTGCTGTAGTGGAGCAGCGGCGCGCCCGCCCGGCTGCCGTCGGCCGGGTGCCAGCGCCGGGCCTCCTTGCGCAGCGGCTCGACGGTGACCACCACCGGCCGGCCCTCGACCACCGCCGTCGTCAGCGCCTCTACCGGCTCCCGGAGGTCGTCGAAGGGGGTGCCCGCCGCGGCGCCGGTGGCCAGGTCCCACAGGCGCGCCGAGCCGTCCCGGGCGGTGCTGAGCACCAGCGCGGTGCCGTCGACCTCGATCACCGCCGCGGCGCTCACGTCGTCGCCGTGCCCGGGCAGCGGGTCGCCCACGGACCGGCCCTTGACGTCCGGGTCCCAGCGGTGCACCCGGCCGTCGGAGGTGCCGACGAGCACCACCGGCCGCCCGTCCACCACGGTCGCGGCCAGGGACTGGGCCCCGCCGTGGGGCCCGGCGAAGGCCTGGGCGAGCTGCCGCCCGGCGGCCGGGTCCCACAGTCGCGCCATGCCGGACTCGTCGGCGGTGACCACCGCCGCCCCGGCCCCGGTGTGCACCGCCGCCACCGTCTGCGGCCAGTCGCGCCGGGCGACCAGGCGCTCGCCCAGTCGGCGGCCCGTCGCCAGGTCCCACAGGGTGGTCGTGCCGGCTGACCCGCCGACGGCCACGGCCGGGCGGCCGTCGACCGCCAGTGCGGCCAGCGCCTGCACCGAGCGGGCCCCGGTGGCGATCGGCTGCCGCAGCTGACGGCCCTTCGCGAGGTCCCACACCCGGACGGCCCCCGCGAAGTCGGCGGTCAGCGCCACGGGCCGGCGGTCGAGCACCGTCGTGGTCATTGTCGCCAGCCGGCCCCGGTCCGCCCCGGAGCCCGCCCCCGCGCGCAGAGGCTTGCCGACCGGCTTTCCGGTGGCCAGGTCCCACACCCGCACGCTCTGGTCGTCGCCGCCGGTGACGGCCACCGGGCGGCCCTGCACTGTCGCCGTGGCCACCGCCGTCACCCAGTCGGTGTGCCCGGTCAGCGGCGGGTGCAGCGGCCGGCGCGTCGTCAGGTCCCAGACCTGTACGGTCCCGTCGGTGCCGGCCGACACCGCCACCGCCCGGCCGTCCAGCTCGGCCGCCGCCACGGCGTGGACCGGCCCGGTGTGGCCGGCCATCGGCTCGCCGACCGGCTCCCCGGTGGCCAGGTCCCACAGCCGTACGGTGCCCTCGTTCCCGCCGGAGACGGCGACCGCCCGGCCGCCCACCGCCACCGGGCCGACGGCGAGCGCCGACACCGCCCCCGGGTGTCCGGCCACGCTCCAGCGGCAGCCGCCCAGTTGGGCGCCGCTGGCCCACTCGGCGCGCCGGCGCGGGAAGCCCTCCTCGTCCGGCACCGGGACGGCCTCGATCCGCGCGGCCAGCTCGCCGTCCCCGTACCGGACGGCGTCCAGCGCCAGCAACCGGCGGCGCACCGCGGGCCCGGCCCCCAGGCGGCGATGGGCCGAGGCCTCGTACACTGCGGCGCCCACCCGCCCGAACCCGCTGCCGGCGTGGGGCAGCAGGGCCAGCGCGGTCGCCGGGTCGGCGTTCACCAGGAACCCGGCGTCGGTGAAGGCGTAGTAGCCCAGCAGGACGGTGACGGCCTGGCGCAACGCGGGGTCCGGCCCCTCGACGGCGCGCAGCCACAGGGCGACGGCCTCCTCCGTCCGGCCGTCCTCGGACAGCAGCCCGCCAAGCCGCTCCTCGGCCAGCTGGCGGTAGGGGTCGATCTCCGAGGTGACCGCGCCGTGCAGCAGCCGTTCGGCCTCCGCCCGGTCGCCCTCCTGGCGCGCCCGGTCGGCCGCGTCGATCGCCGCCGCGACCTCGACCATCTCCTGGGCCACCCGCGGGGGTAGGCCGGACAGGTCCACCAGCTCCGCGGGGCGCGCCCACGCCCGGGGGTCCTCGCCGACGGGCCGCACGGGCGGCGCCCCGTGTCCAGCGCGCGCACGACGGCCGCCGAACAACCGGCCTATCCAGCCTCGGGGTCGTGGAGGAGCGATGGAGCTACCGGCTCGCGGCCTGCCGGGTTCGGAGCAGCCCGTTGAACGCTGTGAGAGCACCAGCTGCCGCCAGCGGCTCGATCACCTTCGTCGCGAAGGCGTACACGCTCTCCTCGGTCTCTCGCACACACTCCAGGGTGTTGATTCCGCGCCACGCCTCCGGCGAGACGGCCTCGGCGTACTTCATCGCCGCCACGTGCAGGTGGCGCAGCTCCGTGTAAACGGGCGCCAGGCGGTCAAGCTCGGCGACCGGGTCGCAGCCCTCCTCCGGACGCTCCCGCGTCTTGTCGTGGAGCATGAGGAGCCGGGCCCCGGCGGCGAGGGCCTCGCTGTAGGCATCGAGTGCATCCCGACTGGTCATGCGGGTCCTCCGCTCGTAGCCGACGCTGGCCGAGATCTTTCCAGCGGCACCTCCGCGGGGCAAGAGATCGAGCACTCACGTGCGAATCGACCAACTATCCGGCAGTCGCCCGTTCGAAGTGCCTCGGCCTGGGTCGCGAATTTCGGACTTGTGTTGTGAACTGGCCTTCTTAGCTTCGCAGTTGCGGTCTTTCCCGGTGGATGTCCTGCCCTTCTCGGCAAGACCAGGTGACTTCCACCGTGGATGACTGGGCCGCAGGCATGAGCGACTCAAGCGACTGAGAGGCCGGACCCTCCTCGGCCGAGTGCCGACGGGCGATGAGAGACCCCTGTTCTGGAAGGACCCCGGGGTGGACCGCGCCGTCCGGCTGCTTTCGCCGCCCAGCACGGACACCCTCACGGCGCCGGGCCCTACCACCCGCCCGGCCCGGCGCAGCGGATCGGCCCCGCCACCCCCTCAGATCGGCGCCCGTCAGGGGATCGAGCTTCCCGTTCACGATCAGGCAGGCCGACCAGCGGGCCATTGTCCCTCTTCACCAGACGTCCGGCTGAGGGTGGTCCCGGCGCAAGACCCGGGCCAAAGCCGCCCGCAACTGGAGCGACGGGCCGACCAGCCGTAAGGAACTGGAGCGTCCGCGCGAATCCCCTCAACGGGCCGGGGTGGTGCCGAGGTACCCATCGGCACCACCCGAATCGGCCAGGTCCGACAGGGGTGACGGCCGTCAGCCGGCCACCGCGTCGTACAAGCCGCGGCCCGTGCGCTGCGCCCGTCCGGTCTTGGCGAGGCGTTCGAGCATCGTGCGTACCGCGTTGAGTGCTCCGTTCTGGTCGTCGAGTCCGAGCAGGACGGTTACCTCCCTGGCCCGCAGCGGGCCCTTGGCCTGTCCGAGGACGGCCAGCACGCTCTCGGCGTCGGTCAGCCGCCGACGGCCCGCCGCCGTGGGCGCGGGCGTCGTCCGGCTGCCTGCACCTCCTGGGGCTTTGGCGGGCGCCGCCTTTCCTCGGGCGGCCGTCGTGCCCGTGGTCTTGGAGGCGCCTCGGGCAGTCTTCCTCACAGCCGGGGCCGGGGTCGGCGCGGGCGTTGCATCCTGTTCCCGGGCGTCCGCCGCCGGCGCCTTGCCCGCGGGGGCCTTCGGGGCCGCTCGCTTCGTGAAGGCGGCCGCCTTCCGTGTGGTCGCCTTCTTCGCTGCTGCCTTCTTGGAGACGGCCTTGCGCGGGCCAGCGTTCCGGCCCGCAGCCGCCTCTCCAGCGGAGTCGGACTCGGCGACGGGGGACTCGGAGGGCTCCTGCGCCGACCGCGCTTGGGCGGCAGACATCTCGTCCGCGACGCCTACCCGCGCGGTGCCCTGCACCCGGTCCCGCTCCCCGAGCGGAGCCTCGGCCAGAACATCCAAGCCCTCCAGCACGGCCACCATCGCGTCCTCCTAGGCGATGAGGGCCGCCAGCTGCTCTTCGAGCTGGCGCCGCTGCTCTCGTACGGCCGGCAGTCGTGCCTCCACGAGGGCCCGCGTCGATCCCACACTGCTGTCCGAGCCGAACGTGTGTCCGTCCACAAGTGCTCCTTCAACTTCCGTTTGTGTCAGCGAATGTACGGCGATCACGAGGATCGGCTCAGCAGGATGGCGAAATCCGACCCGTGAGGGTTTCACCGCACTCGTTCGGCATGGCTCGTCCTCTGGCCGAGCGGCCGCGTTGCGAGGTGAACTCGCGGCGCGAGTGGGCGATGTCCGGTCCAGCGTTATGGGAGGCCCGTGAGCATTCACTCCTGAGCGGGAGCCACCGACTGACGGAGAATGGTGCGCAGCCGACTCGGGTGTGTCCGGTGGGCGTCGGACCACCGTCCCAGGCAGCCATCGTCGCTGATGCTCCACCTCGCGCCGAGGCGGACGGCCTGCCACATGTTCATGCCGGTCGGTCCGACGAACTTGCCGTCCGTCACCCCGCCTCCGGCCCCGCCCCGGGAGCTGTAGGCGCGTGGCAGCTCAACGTCGACCCGAAGCACGTCTGGGTCGGCACGGCCAAGGACGACTTCATCCAGATGGTCACCGGCACCGTTCTCGGCGATGGTCCCCAGTACAGGGACTTCGACGCCCAACGCATCCAGATCGACACCAGTGGACACGGCGGCTACTGGGACATGGGCCCCAACGGGGCGGCGAGTGAAAGCCTCGCCAACCAGGGGCGGATCATCGCCAGCCGCCAGCCGACGCTTGCCCCCACAGTCCCGCACTAACCTCCACAGCCCTTTCAACCAACCGCCGACCGGCGACTCAGGAGCACCATGACTGCCAGCGCATCCCGCACCCCCGGGCGGATCATCGCCACTGCGCTCCTGCTCGCGGTGCTCGGCGGATGCTCGTCCGCCCATCCCGCCGACAGGAGTGACACACCACCCGTGAAATCCAAGGCCGACGCCCAAGCCTGGGCGCAACAGATCACCGGGCACATGGCCCGGACCGCCGGGATCGAGACCGACCCGTCGACCATCGGCGCGCTCTTCACCCCGTGCACCGGCAGGAACGGCGAGACCGCCTCCGACGACCGGTACATCCTGATGTACAGCGTCAAAAGCTCGGTTCCGCGCGCCCAGCACCCGGAAGCGGTCAGGAAGATCCGCGACATGCTGGTCGGCGAGGGCCTGACGGTGAAGGGCTACCGCGAGACCGTGGACGGCAAACCGGACGCACTCGTCGACGCCTTCCACCCCAACAGCCGGTACTCCACGACAGCGTCCACCTCAGGCAGCGCGGATCGCATGTACCTGAGAATCATCACTCCCTGCCTGCTTCCGCCCTCCGAGGAGCCTTCCCCCACTTCCTGAAGCTGGCCCCCGACAACCACCACCACCGGCCGGTTCGCCCCCGGCCACAACCAGAAGGCCCTGCACGAACGCGTAGCCCGGATCCGCACCGTCAGGCCGGTGGCGCTCAGTTCGTCCGTGTCGATGCGCAGCGCCGCGAGCCCATCCGGGCGCCGTGCCCGGGGCGGCCCGCATCTGCCGATCCGTACCGCGGTGATCGGGGCCGGCCAGCGGCACGCTGAACCGAAGCGAAGCGCCGGTCCCCCACTTGGTGGCCCGCGTCTTTCGCTGATCCCAGATCGTTCACGCCTGAGGTACTCGAAGCCGCAGGAACCGCAGATGTAGCCGGCCGGGTCGTCGTTCTCGCCCGGCTCACCTCAGTGGGCGTAGGGGCCGACACGGACGCGGCGGTACGTACGGCAGGCGATCGTACGCGTTGTCCCAGGTGGGCCGGGCAGGCCCGTGGCCCCGGACAGTAGGGGAGCGAGAGCGCCGGTCAAGTCGGTCCAGGAGCGGAATCCACGGTGGCAACCACGGGCAGGGCAACCGGGAAACCGGCGGACTCTACGCCCTCCTGGCTGCCAGTCAATCCCCGTCGACCTGCGGAGACCGCCCCGGCCTGTGGCACGCTGAGCGAAACGAACGAAGCGCCGGCCCACCGTTCGGTGACCGGCGCTTTCCGCTTCCCCGCTACGCCAGGTTCGCCCCTACGCTGCCGACTGCTCCTCGGCCGGGTCGTCGATGTGCTTGAGCTGGCTGCGGGCAGCCACACGGTCCTCGCCGGACAACGAGGCCCAGTGCTCGTCGGCCCACACGGCCTGGGAAGCCTGCCGCTCGGTCTCCTCGAACCGGGCGGACTCGGCCAGCTGCTCCTCGCTCAACCCCTGCCGAGCGACTTCAAGGTCGCCGCCCCAGGTCGGCAGTGTCGCCAGGTAGGTGCGCCGCTCGGCCTGTACGGCCGCCAGCGACCGCTGCGCCTTGATCAGCCGGTCCGGGTACGTGCACGTCTTCTCTTCCTTGCCCACGGCAGGCAATCGTACGTGTGACCCAATCCCGCGCCGGGCTGCGCCTCGCCGTCGGTGGCGGGATGGTCAGGGTGTGGAGTACCGCGGGATGTCCTCGGAGGCGAAGGCCGCGTTCCTGGCCGAGCGGCCCCGCTGCGAGGTGTGTGGGACGGTCGCGGTGGAGGTGGACCACGACCACGCCACCGGGCTGGTCCGGGGCGCGCTGTGCCGCCGGTGCAACGGCCGGATCGGATCGCTGGAGGCCGCCCTGCGCCTGCCGAGCGGGCCGTTCCAGGCCAAGGCACGCGACCTGCACCGGGCCCTGGAACGCGACGGCCGGCTCGATCTGCGGGAGTACCACCGCGACCTGATGTATCTGGGGATCTCCGAGGCGGCGTTCCTGGATCGGCTGCGCGCAGTGCAGGAGCAGCTGGTGGTGCCGTACGTGTACTGGACCGAGGTGACGTCTCGGGCACCAGGACGGCGCTCGCCGTGGGCGAAGATCGGGCCGCTGACCGACCTCGCGGAGGCGGAGCGTCACCGGAGCTGGCTGCTGGAACAGACCCGAGTGCCCCCGCACCTGTGGGTCGTAGTCGCCCGGGAGCCGGATGACGGCGTGAACTCCCCGTGGCCTCGGGGCCTGTTCACCCAGTCCCACACGCCCGGCGCAGCCGAGGCGTTCCGGAACCTCATGGCCGCCGGCCCGCCCGACCTGAGCGCCCACGAGGCCGCGGCCCGCGACTTCGCTGACCTGGCCGTGCCCGTGCTGCTCTCCCGGCCGCTGACCGCCGACGAGATCCGCGCCGCCCACTGGAACCCCGACCTCGACCTGCCGTGCACCCAGCAGGAGCTGCGCGAGCTGATCGGCGGCTACTACTCGGCCAGCTGGCTGGACCTGGCGGTACGGATCGCGCTGGACGACCTGGGCGGTGACCTGCCCGACCGGCGCTGGGCGTCGTTCGGCCGGGCCCGCTGGCACTGGCGGGAACTGTGCGCGTACTGGCGGGACCGGCAGGGCCCGACTCGCTAACAGTCTCGCTGCTCAGACCGCGTTTGAGATCTCAGCGTGCGACGCTAGCATGCTCGGAAACCCGGTTGACCCGTGGTGAATGATGAGGGCGTGATCTCCAAGGAACGCGCCGTCGAGCTCGTCGAGTCGCTGTTGGCCAAAGAGCGGTTGACATGGGCGGGACCGCTCCACGAGCTGGCCGTCTACGACGTGGAGGAACATGCGGTCGGCTGGCTCGTCTTCTGGAACTCGGCGGAGTACGCCCGCACCCGTGATCTGCGCTACAACCTCGTTGGCAGCGGCCCCTACCTGGTGGACCGGCATGACGGGAGCATCCATCACGTCCCTGCCACAACGTGGATAGCTGAGGACTGGGAGGGGCTCTACCTCCGGCAGATCAAGGGCGTCAGGACACCTGACCCACTGGCTTCCTCTGTCCGCGCGCTCGTGGACTCCGCCGGGGTCGTGGCCGCGATGAGCCACCTGCGCAAGCAAGCCCCGCGCTTGAGTCTGCAGGAGGCAAGGGCCTACGTCACGGCCGTTCGGGATGGAGCTGAACCATCGGAAGAGCTGGCGAATCTCACCCGAGAAGTGGATAGCTGCCCGCCTCTGTCTATCGAAACGCTGGCTGGCCCAGTGCAGTAGCAGTCCGGATGAGGGGCCGGGGTCCAGGCCTCGCTGCTGGTCCACGGCGGGTGAGTCGGCGGACCATGATGCCGATCATCGCCCAGCGGATCATCGTCTCCGAGTGGGCCGGGTTCGTCTCGTAGTCTCGGGCCAGGCGTCGGTTGGCGGTGATCCACGACAGCGTGCGCTCGATTGCCCACCGCTTCGGCTGTACTTGGAATCCGCGCTGGTCGGGGTCCTTGCGGACGATCTCCAGCTCGCGGCCGAGGATTTGGGTGGCCCAGTCCACCAGGCGGCCGGCGAAGCCCTGGTCGGCCCAGATCTTCCGCACGCTCGGGTGGTCGAGTCGGGTCCACAGCAGCGGGCGCTTCCCACCATCGCGGTCCTGGACGTTCGCGGCGACAACGTGGACGGCCAGGAGAAGGCCGAGCGTGTCGGTCACGAGGAACCGCTTGCGGCCGTTATCTTGAGCCATTGCGATGAGGATGGGCCTGACCAGCGGCGATGCGATGTGGACGGTGTCCTCGACGCGGAGTGTTGGAGACTTTTCCGGCTGCGGAGATTGTGTCGCCCGGCGTGTCGCTCGCTCCGGACGGTCAGCCGGACGATGTCTCGACTGTCACTCCGACGGAATGGTGTCGGAGCCGGGAGGCCACGAGTTCCATCTCGACGTACGTGCCCACGAGGCCGGTCGTCTTCAACTCGCCCGCCAGGGCCCGTGCTTGTGTCAGTGATAGGCCGTGCACCTCTCGAAGAGCGCGAAGGACGGGCACTGCACTCGCCTCGGGCTCTTTCAGCCGGAGCCGGGCGGGTCCGTGTTCCGCCAAGAGGGCCTGGCGGATCCCCTCCGGAGTCGCGTCGCCGAAGTCCTGCTCGCACCAGGCGACGGGGCAGGACTGGCAGGCCCCCTCGGTTCCTCACCACAGACGTCCGCGTTCGATGGACTGGCCGGTGTCGAGGATCAGCACACCGCCGCAGGCCTCGCATCGTGTCGTGATCTCCACACCCTGGCTTATCACCGTGCTCCTCATCATCGGACCTTGCCCCGGATAGTGCCGTAACAGCGTCCCTCCGTCGACCGCGTATCCTCGCCGACCTCCCGGGTTGGCTGCGGGAACAGCTGCGGTCGCGATGCCGGTGCGTCAGCTTCTCAGCACGGTCCGATCGCCCTCACAGCTGGTGACGTCGTCGCAGCGCGGATGCCGCAGACGTCGGCCGTGCGGCGTTCACCCAACGCCAGGGCCAGGGCCTGCCTGAGCTCGCGGTTCTCCGCCTCCAGCTGCCGGTTGCGCTCGGCGGCGGCCTCCAAACGCCGCAGCAGGGATGCTTCGGAGGCCCGCTGCCGATCGGGAACCGGGCGGGCAGCGGGAACGGGGCGATGCCGCGCTCGCAGACGTTCGATCTCGGCTCTCAGGTCGGGCTGGTTGTAGAGCCAGGACCGGGAGACGCCCGCTTCGCGGGCAACTGCCTCGAAGGTGATCAGCGAGCCGGTGGCGTCCATCCGCCGCAGGGCCGAGGTCGCGCGTCGACGATCAGATGGGAGTTGTCAGCCGACATCCGCGGTCTCCTCGTGTTCGTCCTGGCCTTCTTCCAGCTCGCTGATCATGCGGTCGAGGTTGTCGGTGACCTGCTGGTTCATCTCGGCAACGCGGGTGTGGCCGCAGCTCTTCGCGTTGTCGATCAGCGTCAATGTGCGGGCGCGCTGTTCGCGAAGCTCGGGCAGGAACTCGGGTCCGGTGAGGAAGACCGGGCAGGTCAAGCAGGCGTTGGCGTGCGGGCAGGTCTTCTGGACGGGCAGCCCGCAGTAGCCGTTGGGCAGGGCCTGGGTGGCGATGCCGTAACGGGTCTTGGCCCACTGGGCCTGGCCGAGCGGCCCGTCGGGATCGAGGGCCACGCGTTCGCCCTTGATGTACTGTCGACGGTCACGCAATTCCCCAAGGCTGTGGTCACGTAATTCCCCAGGTCCTGGCTCGATGGTGGGGTTAGGTTGGCGGTTGTCCGGTGCACGGGTTGAGGCCGGTGCGGGACGCTGATATCTGCTTGTGGCCTTGATCGAGGGGGATGCTCATGGTCGAGCTGAGTGCTGAAGCGGTCCGGTGGGTGGACGACGAACCGTTCCCGGGCATCGTGGAGGTCCAGTTCACGGATGCGGACGGGCGTCGGTGGTCGCTGGTCGACAAAGCTCCGGTCTTTGACGCCGATGGTGTCCTGCGTCCGGATTCCGCCTATCCGCTGGAAGTCGGCGTTGCCTGCGTGATCACCGGATCAGCCAGGCGCCAGGAGGATGACGAGCTCGTCACGGTCTCCACCGCGCCTCATGGCGTCACGGCCTCGGACGGACGGGACGAGTTCACGGTGCGACGCGACCAACTCACGGGCTGAGGGCGAGCGTCAGCATGCTGCGGTGGAGCTATCGCTATGTCGGACCTGCCGACTTGAGGAGTCTCGTCCGGCCGGAAGGGCAGGGCAAGAACATGCGCTCGCCAGCGGACTTCGATGAGTGGGCAGCGGCTCGGACGGCAGAGGAGTTGTCCGAGCCCTTCACCTTCGTTGTCGATCGGACTGGGTCCCTGCGGCTCGCGCCGCGCCGCAGTGAGCACGTGGTGTGTGCCGGCGGAGAAGAGGTCATGAGCGCTGGTGAGATCAGTTTCCGCGAGGAGTCCGGGCAGTGGGTGGTCAACGAGGTGAGCAACCAGTCGACCGGTTACTGCCTGGACGTCAGCTCATGGCCGGCCGTCGCCGAGGCCCTGGACCAGGCCGGGATCGTTCGCCCCTCCGGCTTCACGCACGAGGTGGTGTTCCGACGCTGCCCCTCCTGCCGGCAGCTCAACATCGTGCGCGAGGAGGACTTCGTCTGCGTCTTCTGCGACGAGGCCCTGCCCTGGGAGTGGAACGTTGATCGGCCCGGACGCTAGTGTCCTGCGCCGGAAGTGGCGATCATAAGTATCTAGTTTGTTTCGGTGCCGGTCGGGTTGATCTTGGCGAGGTAGTCGGCAAGGGACTTGAGGATCTCGTCGGCGGTCTTCGTCCAGGTGAAGGGCCGTGGGTTCTCGTTCCAGGCG
>NZ_JBHTTU010000090.1:0-15682 GCF_042794375.1 Kitasatospora sp. NPDC056531
CCCGGATCTGATCGACGGATGCCTCACCCAAGCCGGACTGATCATGGATGGCTGACCCCGGCCAGCCCCCGACACCACTCATTCAATTTCAGTAACGGTGGGAACTCGGTAGAAGCCTGGTTAAGTTGCTCTGACGACCGACCGATTCCAGACGACACAGCTGAGGTGCCACCGTGGTATTCCAGATGCCGGAACGCTCAGGGCCGGGTTTCCGGCGCAGGGTAGGCCCGCCCTCCCGGCGGGCGCGGGTGGCCCTGCTGACCCTGGGCGTGCTCGCGGTGCTGTTCCTGCTGTTCGTCATGTTCGCCGGGTTCTGGACGGACTGGCTGTGGTTCAGGTCGGTCCACTACTCCTCGGTGTTCACCACCCAGCTGTGGACGAAGATCGGGCTGTTCGCGGTGTTCGGCCTGCTGATGGCGGTGATCGTCGGCTTCAACGTCTGGCTGGCGCACCGGCTGCGCCCGCCGCTGTCGGCGATGTCGGTCGAGCAGCAGAGCCTGGACCGCTACCGGGCGGGGCTGGCGCCGTTCAAGCGCTGGGCGCTGATCGGCGTCTCGCTGGTGATCGGTCTGGTGGCGGGCGCGGCGGCGTCGGGCCAGTGGCGGACCTGGCTGATGTGGACGAACGCGACGTCCTTCGGCGAGAAGGACGCCCAGTTCGGCATGGACGTCTCGTTCTACGCCTTCGACCTGCCGTTCTACGAGTTCGTGCTGGGCTTCGCGTTCAGCGCGGTGATCGTCTCGCTGCTGACCTCGGCGCTGGTGCACTACCTGTACGGGGGGCTGCGGCTGCAGGGCCCCGGGCGGCGGGCGAGCGCGGGCGCGCAGGGGCACCTGGCGGTGCTGCTGGGCGTGTTCGTGCTGCTGAAGGCGGTGGCGTACTGGCTGGACCGGTACGCGCTGGCGGTGAAGACCGGTTCGTACAAGGGCGTCTCGGGCTGGACGGGCCTGCGCTTCGTGGACGCCAACGCGTTCCTGCCGGCCAAGACGATCCTGTTCTTCGTCGCGATCATCTGCGCGGTGCTGTTCTTCCTGACGCCGATCCGCCGCACCTGGGCGCCGGCCCTGATCGGGCTGGGGCTGATGGTGCTGTCGGCGGTGCTGATCGGCGGGCTGTACCCGGCGATCGTGCAGCAGTTCCAGGTCAAGCCGAACGAGCAGGCCAAGGAGACGCCGTACATCCAGAAGAACATCGACGCCACGCGCCAGGCGTACGGGATCGCGGACGCGCAGACCACCCAGTACAGCCCGCAGGGCTCGACCAACGCGGACGCATTGAAGCCGGACGCGCAGACCATCGCGGACATCCGGCTGCTGGACCCGAACATCGTCTCGCCGACGTTCCAGTCGCTGGAGCAGCAGCGCAACTACTACGCCTTCCCGAGCACGCTGGACGTGGACCGCTACGGCACGGGCGCGGGCAAGCAGGACACCGTGATCGGCCTGCGCGAGCTGGACCTCAACGGGGTGCAGCGCAACTGGATCAACGACCACTTCAAGTACACCCACGGCTACGGCGCGGTGGTCGCCAAGGGCAACCAGGTCGACGACCGGGGCCAGCCGGTGTTCAGCGAGTCGGGTCTGCCGGCCACCGGCACGCTGGGCGACTACCAGCAGCGGATCTACTACGGCGAGAAGACGACGACGTACTCGATCGTCGGCGGCTCGAACAAGGAGATCGACTACACCGACCCCAAGACCGGTCAGAACGCCGAGTACACCTACTCCGGGGACAGCGGGGTCTCGCTGGACAACCCGATCACCCGGGCCGCGTACGCGGTGCGCTTCGCCGAGCCGCAGATCCTGTACGCGGGGGCGATCACCGACGGCGCCAAGGTGATCTACAACCGGACGCCGAAGGAGCGGGTGGAGAAGGTCGCGCCGTGGCTGTCGATCGACGCCGACCCGTACCCGGTGGTGCAGGACGGCCGCGTGGTCTGGGTGCTGGACGGTTACACCACCTCGGACGGCTACCCGTTCTCGTCGAAGACGACGCTGGGCACGGCGACCAAGGACTCGCTGACCAACCAGCGCGGTGAGCTGCTGGCCGTCGCCAACCAGGTCAACTACATCCGCAACTCGGTCAAGGCCACGGTGGACGCCTACACCGGCGAGGTGAAGCTCTACCAGTGGGACGAGAAGGACCCGGTGCTGAAGACCTGGATGAAGGCCTTCCCCGGCACGGTCGAGCCGAAGGCGGACATCCCGCAGTCGCTGCTGCCGCACCTGCGCTACCCGCAGGACATGTTCAAGGTGCAGCGCGACCTGCTGGGCCAGTACCACGTGACGGACGCCAACTCCTTCTTCAACGGCAGCGACATCTGGCAGGTCCCGGTGGACCCGACCAGTGACACCAAGCAGGTCCAGCCGCCGTACTACGTGACGGTGCGGATGCCGGACACCAACGCCGCGAGCTTCTCGCTGACCAGCACCTTCGTGCCGAACCAGCGGCCGAACCTGGCGGCGTTCATGGCGGTGGACGCGGATCCGGGCGACGACTACGGGAAGATCCGGATCCTGAAGATGACGGGGGAGAGCGGCGCGCCCGGCCCGGGCCTGGTGCAGTCGAAGTTCAACTCCCGTCAGGAGGTGGCCTCGCAGATCACGCTGCTGAAGAGCGGCGGCGACTCGGACCTGGAGTACGGCAACCTGCTGACCCTGCCGGTCGGCAACGGGCTGCTGAACGTCGAGCCGGTGTACGTGCGCGGACGCGGCGCCAAGTACCCGACGCTGCAGAAGGTCCTGGCGGTGTACGGGGACGACAACGTGGCGTTCGAGAACACCCTGGAGGACGCCTTGAAGAAGGTGTTCGCGGGGGCGGCCCCGGCGACCACCCCGACCGCGCCGTCCACCTCGGGCACCGGCGGGACTCCGACCTCGCCGACGACGCCCTCGCCCACCGGGCCGGCCACCCCGGCGCCGGGCGGGACGATCTCGCCGGAGCTGCAGAAGGCGCTCGCGGACGCGGAGAAGGCGTACAACGACGCCCAGACCGCGTTCAAGAACGGCGACTGGGCGGCGTACGGCAACGCCCAGAAGGCGCTCGGCGACGCCCTGAAGGCCGCCGACGCGGCCCGCGGCGGCGGCCCGGCGCCGACCCCGCCGGCGACGCCGACGGGGTCCGGGTCGCCGAGCCCGACCCCGTAGTCCCCGCTGAGCTGCGGTAACCGTTTTCGGTTCCACCCCGTGTCCGTGCTATGGTTTAACCACCGACGCGGGGTGGAGCAGCTCGGTAGCTCGCTGGGCTCATAACCCAGAGGTCGCAGGTTCAAATCCTGTCCCCGCTACTCAGTAGCCGAAGGGCCCGGAGGATTCTTCCTCCGGGCCCTTCGCTTTTCCGGGCTCGGGCGTTTCCCTCCCCAAGCGGGGGGAACCGCTCCGGTACTATCGACCGTCGCCAACGGGGACGGCATTGGGGTTTGTGGGGTGGAAGTGTCGGGAAATCGACAAAGCGCCGAAGCAATTTCGTCGGCTTCGGGTTCGCCCCGCCCGAATTCGGCCGGGGCAGGTGTACGCGGGTAGCGGGTGATGCGACGATGGGACACATGGGGGACGGTGCGCGGTTGCTGACCGGCCGTCGGGTCCGGCGCCTCTCCCGCGAGTCCCTCCGGCCGCGGGCCGGGGCACGATGCCGCGACACTCTGGGGGAGCGGGAGTCGGCATGAGGCTGATCGGCAAGTCAGGGTCCAAGTCCGGTGCGGCCGCCGAGGCGGACACCGACGCCTGGGCTGAGAGCGCCGAGAGCCCCGACGGCCGCCCGGGAGCCCTGCCCGCCCAGCGCACCAGCGGACTGTCCGAACGTCCCTCGGTAGGCGGCTTCGGCCCGGACAGCCTGGTCCACGTGTCCACCCGTCAGTTCTCCGCCGCCGTCGGCGCGTACGGCGCGGCAGGCGAGGACGCGCCCGTCGGCGCCGCGCTGGACCCGGCCGGCCTGGACCCGACCAGCTTCGAGACCGCGCTGGCCGCCCGCGAGTGCGCCGCCCTGGAGGCCCGCCACCGGCAGGCCGCCGACGACGGCGACGCGGACGCCGCCAGCCGGCTCGGCACCCTGCTGCTGCGCCGCGGCGACCTGGAGGACGCCGAGCCCTACCTGCGCGCCGCCGCGGCCGCAGGGCTGCGCGCCGCCGCCAACAACCTCGGCGTGCTGCTGCACCAGCAGGGCCACCGTGCCGAGGCCGGCCAGTGGTGGCGCCAGGCCGCCGTCTCGGGCAGCGCCCCGGCCGCCCACGCGCTCGGGCTGCAGCTGCGCGACCAGGGCGAGGAGGAGGCCGCCGAGTACTGGCTGCACTTCGCCGCCGACCACGGCCACCCGCTCGGCGCCTACGCGCTGGGCGACCTGATGGAGCACCGGCGCGACGTGCGTGCCGAGCGCTGGTTCAAGGTCTCCGCCGACGCCGGGCACCGCGAGGCCGCCTACCGGCTGGCCCGGATGCGCGAGGCCGCCGGGGACAAGGACACCGCCGAGGCCTGGTACCGCACCGCCGCCGCCCGCAGCCACCCCCGCGCCGCGCTGCGCCTGGGCGTGCTGCTGGAGGAGCGCGCCCGCACCGACCAGTCGCTGCTGGACGAGGCGGCCCGCTGGTACCGCCAGTCCGCCCAGAACGGTGAGCCGCGCGCCGCCTGCGCGCTCGGCTTCCTGCTGCGCGACTCCGGGGACGTCGCTGCCGCCGCCGAGTGGTGGCGGGAGGCTGCCGAGGCCGGCGACGGCAACGCCGCCAATGCGCTGGGCGCCCTGCACGCCAGCCGAGGCGAGGCCAAGCAGGCCGAGCACTGGTACCGCACCGCCCTCGACGCGGGCGACCAGAACGGCGCCTTCAACCTCGGCCTGCTCTGCGCCGGCACCGGCCGCGAGCAGCAGGCCGAGCAGTGGTACCGCCGGGCCGCGTACGCCGGGCACCGGGAGGCCTGCAACGCGCTGGCCGTGGTGCTGCTCCAGCGCGGCGACGAGTCCGGCGCCGAGCCGTGGTTCTCCAAGGCCGCCGAGGCCGGCAGCGTCGACGGCGCCTTCAACCTCGGCGTGCTGCACGCCGGGCGCGGCCAGCACCACCAGGCCCAGGAGTGGTACGCGCGGGCCGCCGCCGAGGGCCACGGCGAGGCGGCCCTGCAGCTGGCCGTCGCCCAGGAGCAGCGCGGCAACCTGCCCGGCGCGCTGGAGCGCTACCGGCAGGCGGCGGCCGGCGGTTCGGCGGAGGGCGCGTTCCGGCTGGCCTCGGTGCTGGACCGGCGCGGGGACGCCGACGCCGAGGCCGAGCACTGGTACGCGGTGGCGGCTGACGCCGGGCACCGGCGGGCGCAGGTGCGGATGGGCGTGCGGGCGGCCGAGCGCGGGGCGCTGGAGATCGCCGAGAGCTGGTACCGGCGGGCCGCCGAGGCGGGCAGCCGCAGCGCCGCGTTCAACCTGGGGCTGCTGCTGGCCCGGCAGGACAGCGAGGCGGAGGCGATGCTCTGGTACACCCGGGCCGCCGACGCCGGGCACGGGCGCGCCGCGCTGCGCCTGGCGCTGCTGGCGCTGCGCCGGGGCGAGCCGGTGCAGGCCGAGAACTGGTGCCGCCGGGCGATCGACTACGGGCCGGCCGAGGTCGCCGAGCGGGCCGGGCGGCTGCTGGGCGCGCTGCACGCGGAGCTCAGCGCGTAGCCCGTCGCCTCGAACGTGCCCGTCGGCCCCGGCTGCCGGTCAGGGGCTGCAGTCGGGGCACAGGCCGCGGTAGGTGACCTCGGCGGCGGTGACGGTGAAGCCGAAGCGCTCGGCGGCGGGGAGGTCGGCGAGCGGGTCGCCGTGCGGGTGGACGTCGCGGATCGCGCCGCAGCCGGAGCAGACCAGGTGCTGGTGGGCGCGGTGGGCGTTGGGGTCGTAGCGCTTGGCGCGGCCGTCGGTGGCGACCTCCAGCACCTCGCCGAGGGCGACGAGCTCGCCGAGCGTGTTGTAGACGGTGGCGCGGCTGATCTCGGGCAGGTGGGCAGCGGCGCGCGCGTGCACCTCGTCCGCGGTGAGGTGGACGTGCTCGCCGTCGAGGACCTCGGCCACCACCCGGCGCTGCGAGGTGAGCCGCCAGCCGTGTCCGCGCAGTCTCTCCAGCAGGTCGCTCATGGCACCAGAGTAAGTCACGCTCTGAGTTTGGTTCCAGTGTTGACTTGGACAAAGTCCAAGTTAGGATCGTGTCATCACGACCGGATCCCTCGGAGGCACCCGCTATGACCACGCAGGACGAGCTGCGCCCGACCCTCACCACGGAGGCGGGTGCCCCCGTCGCCGACAACCAGAACACCGAGACCGCGGGCGTCGGCGGCCCGGCCCTGATCCAGGACCAGCTGCTGTTCGAGAAGCTCGCGCACTTCAACCGCGAGCGGATCCCGGAGCGCGTGGTGCACGCCCGCGGCGCCGCGGCGTACGGAACCTTCACGGTGACCGCCGACCTCTCGCAGTACACCCGCGCGGCGTTCCTGTCCGAGGTCGGCAAGCAGACCGAGGTCTTCCTGCGCTTCTCCACCGTGGCCGGCAACCTCGGCTCGGCCGACGCGGTGCGCGACCCGCGCGGCTTCGCGGTGAAGTTCTACACCGAGGAGGGCAACTACGACCTCGTCGGCAACAACACCCCCGTGTTCTTCATCAAGGACGCGATCAAGTTCCCGGACTTCATCCACACCCAGAAGCGAGACCCGTACACCGGCTCGCAGGAGGCCGACAACGTCTGGGACTTCTGGGGCCTGTCGCCCGAGGCGACCCACCAGGTGACCTGGCTGTTCGGCGACCGCGGCATCCCGGCCAGCTACCGGCACATGAACGGCTACGGCTCGCACACCTTCCAGTGGCAGAACGAGGCCGGCGAGCACTTCTGGGTCAAGTACCACTTCAAGACCGACCAGGGCATCCGCAACCTCACCCAGGGCGAGGCCGACAAGCTCGCCGGCGAGGACCCGGACAGCCACCAGCGCGACCTGCGCGAGTCGATCGAGCGCGGCGAGTACCCCACCTGGACGGTGCAGGTCCAGGTCATGCCGGCGGCCGACGCGGCCGGCTACCGCTTCAACCCCTTCGACCTGACCAAGGTCTGGCCGCACGCCGACTACCCGCTGATCGAGGTCGGCCGCCTGGAGCTCAACCGCAACCCGGAGAACGTCTTCGCCGAGGTCGAGCAGTCGATCTTCTCCCCGGCGCACTTCGTGCCCGGCATCGGCCCGTCCCCGGACAAGATGCTCCAGGGCCGCCTGTTCGCCTACGCGGACGCCCACCGCTACCGGGTCGGCATCAACGCCGACCACCTGCCGGTGAACCGTCCGCACGCCACCGAGGCCCGCACCAACAGCCGCGACGGCCACCTGTACGACGGCCGCCACGGGCGACAGAAGAACTACGAGCCGAACAGCTTCGGCGGCCCGGTGCAGACCGGCCGCCCGCTGTGGGCCGCCACCGCCGTCGACGGCCCCACCGGCAACCACGCGACGCCCGCGCACGCCGAGGACGACGACTTCGTGCAGGCCGGCAACCTGTACCGGCTGTACTCCGAGGACGAGAAGCAGCGCCTGATCGCCAACCTGGCGGGCTTCATCGCCAAGGTCTCCGCCGACCGCGAGGACATCGTGGAGCGGGCGGTCGACAACTTCCGCAGGGCCGACGCCGACTACGGGCAGCGGCTGGAGGCGGCGGTGCGGGAGCTGCGCAAGCAGTAGCCCGGGCCGGCTGAAGCGGCGGGCCCCTCGACCAGCACGAACTGGTCAAGGGGCCCGCACCCATTCCCGCCCCGAGCCGAAGGGGCGCGCCGGTGTCGAAAGGGAGAAGCGACCAGCGAGGCACGAGCGCCGGAGCGCCGACCGTCGGCACCGGGTCCGAGCGCCCCGCAGGCGAGCGGGCGAGTAGCAGAGCTACACGCTCAGGCGGCGCAGGGCCTCCTCGTGCAGCAGGCCGTTGGAGGCGACGGCGTCGGCGCCGCCGGGGCCGGGGATGCCGTCCAGGCCGGTGAAGTGGCCGCCGGCCTCCTCGACCACGATGCAGGGCGCGGCCATGTCCCACAGCGACAGCTCGGGCTCGGCGGCGATGTCCACGGCGCCCTCGGCGACCATCATGTAGGACCAGAAGTCACCGTAGGCGCGGGTGCGCCAGCAGGCGCGGGTGAGGTCCAGGAACGGGTCGAGGCGGCCGCGGTCCTCCCAGCCGGTGAGGGAGGAGTAGGAGAGGGAGGCGTCCTCGATCCGGGACACCCCGGAGACGTGGATCCGGGAGGCCTTGGCCAGGCTGCGGCCGGCGAAGGCACCCAGGCCCTTGGCGGCCCACCAGCGGCGCTGCAGCGCCGGGGCGGAGACGATGCCGACCACCGGGCGCTGGACGCCGTCCGGGCCGTCCTCCAGCAGGGCGATCAGGGTGGCCCAGACCGGGACGCCGCGGATGTAGTTCTTGGTGCCGTCGATCGGGTCGATCACCCAGCGGCGCGGGCCCGAGCCCTGCAGGCCGAACTCCTCGCCGAGGACCGCGTCGCGCGGGCGGGCGCGCTGGAGCACGCTGCGTACGAGCTCCTCGGCGGCCTTGTCGGCGTCGCTGACGGGGGTGAGGTCCGGTTTGGTCTCGACCGTCAGGTCGAGGGCGCGGAAGCGCTCCAGGGTGACCGAGTCGGCCGAGTCGGCGAGGACATGGGCGAGTCGGAGATCGTCGTGGTAGTCGGCCATGTCCGAAACCCTAGCGAGCCCGTCCCGATCGGCACAGCCGGGCTCGCGGAGCGGGACGCTTCCCGCCTGACGCCTCCCGCCTGACGCCTCCTGGCTAGTGGGCGGTGCCGCTGAGCTGCAGGCCGATCACGCCGGCGATCACCAGGGAGATGGAGACCAGCTTGAGCACCGAGGTGGTCTCGTCCAGGAAGACCATGCCGTAGATCGCGGTGCCAGCCGCGCCGATGCCCGTCCACACCGCGTAGGCGGGGCCGACCGGCAGGCTCTTCAGGGAGAGGGTGAGCAGGCCGAAGCTGCCGAGGGCGAACACGCAGAAGCTGACGGTGGGCCAGAGCTTGGTGAAGCCCTCGCTGAGCTTGAGGTTGATCGCGAAGCCGGTCTCCAGCAGGCCGGCCAGGACCACCAGGGCCCATGCCATCGCGTGCCCTTCCTGTCGATCGACGGACGGACCGTACCCGGCCCGACTTTCCTATGATCGCCAGGCGGGCCCGCTCCGACACCTCGAACGGCCGATGGACCGCGGGGACGGGCAGAGCCTCAGTCGCCCTCGCGGGACTCCTTGCTGGCCAGCAGGCGGCGCAGCGAGTAGAGCCGGGCGGCCTCGGCGTGGCCCTCGGCGACCCAGGCGTCCAGGGCGCAGTCCGGTTCGTCGTGGCTGCACGCGCGCGGGCAGTCGACGGTGCCGGGTTCCAGGTCGGGGAAGGCGTGGATGACCCGGGACGGGTCGATGTGCGAGAGGCCGAAGGAACGGAAGCCGGGCGTGTCGATCACCCAGCCGGAGTTGAGCGCCTTCTTGGAGCCCGCCTTGGCGCCGGGCGGCGGGGGCAGCCGCAGCGCGAGGGCGGAGACGGTGGTGTGCCGGCCGCGGCCGGTGACGGCGTTGACCTGGCCGGTCTGCCGCTGGCGGTCCGGGACGAGGGCGTTGACCAGGGTGGTCTTGCCGACGCCGGAGTGGCCGATGAACACCGTGGAACGTCCGCGCAGGTGCTCGCGGACGGCCTCGGCGCCGGTGGTCTCCAGTTCGTCCCGGCGGGTGACGACGTAGGCGATGCCGAGCGGGGCGTAGGACTCCAGCAGCGGGGCGGCCGGGGCGAGGTCGGACTTGGTGAGCACCAGCAGCGGTTCCATGCCCGCGTCGTAGGCGGCGACGAGGCAGCGGTCGATCAGCCGGGGGCGGGGCTCGGGGTCGGCCAGGGCGGTGACGATGGCCAGCTGCTCGGCGTTGGCGACGACGATCCGCTCGTACGGGTCGTCGTCGTCCGCGGTGCGCCGCAGCACGGAGCTGCGCTCCTCGACCCGCACGATCCGGGCGAGGGTGTCGGTGTCCCCGGAGAGGTCGCCGACCAGGCTGACGACGTCGCCGACGACGACGCCCTTGCGGCCCAGCTCGCGGGCCTTCATGGCGACGACCTGGCGCTCCTGCTTGGTGCCCGGGTCGATCAGGCAGGTGAGCCGGCCGCGGTCGACGGTCAGTACCATCGCCTCGGCGGCGTCCTCGTGCTTGGGCCGGATCCGGGTCCGCGGCCGGGAGCCCCGGCGGGCGGGGCGGTTGCGGATGTCGTCCTCGTCGGCGTCCTTGCCGTAGCGGCGCATGGCTTCAGTCTCCGCTCAGGCGTCCGCCGCCGCTCCGCCGAGCAGCTCCGACCACATCTTGGGGAAATCGGGCAGGGTCTTGGCGGTGGTGGCCACGTTCTCCACCTCGACGCCGCGCACGGCGAGGCCGAGCACCGCGGCGGCGGTGGCCAGACGGTGGTCCTCGTAGGTGTGGAAGACGCCGCCGTGCAGCGGGCGCGGGCGGATCCGCAGGCCGTCCTCCGTCTCGCTGACGTCGCCGCCGAGGTCGTTGATCTCCTTGGCGAGCGCGGCGAGCCGGTCGGTCTCGTGCAGGCGCAGGTGGGCGATGCCGTACAGGTGGGACTCGGAGTCGGCGAGGGCGGCGACGGCGGCGATCACCGGGGTGAGCTCGCCGACGTCGTGCAGGTCGGCCTCGATGCCGTGGATCCGGCCGGTGCCGGTGAACTGCAGGCCCTCGTCGGTGAACTCGCAGGCGCCGCCCATCCGGGTGTAGAGGTCGCGCAGCTGGTCGCCGGGCTGGGTGGTGTGCTTGGGCCAGTCGCGGACGGTGACCCGGCCGCCGGTGACCAGGGCGGCGGCGAAGAACGGCGCCGCGTTGGACAGGTCGGGCTCGACCACCAGGTCGCGGCCGAGCAGGGCGCCGGGGGTGACCCGCCAGACGTCCTTCTCGCCGCCGTCCTCGGGGGCGTCGACCTGGGCGCCGGCCAGGCGCAGCATCTCGACGGTCATCCGGATGTGCGGCAGGGAGGGGACGGGGCCGCCGACGTGCCGGACCTCGACGCCGTGGTTGTAGCGGGCGCCGGAGAGCAGCAGGGCGGAGACGAACTGGGACGAGGAGGAGGCGTCCAGCTCGACCGGGCCGCCGTCGAGGCCGCCGGTGCCGTGGACGGTGAGCGGGAAGGTGCCGCGGCCGTCGTCCTCGATGCGGGCGCCGAGCGCGCGCAGGGCGTTGATCACGCCGTGCTGGGGGCGCTCGTGGCTGCGCGGGTCGCCGTCGAAGTGGACGGGGCCGTCGGCGAGGGCGGCGAGCGGGGGCAGGAAGCGCATCACGGTGCCGGCGTTGCCGACGTCGACGTTGGCGGGGCCGCGCAGGACGGGGGCGGGGATGACCCGCCAGGCCTCGCCGCCGCCGGTGCCGCCGGAGTCGTTGTTGACCTTCTCCTCGATGGTGACCCCGAGGGCGCGCAGGCCGTCGGCCATCAGCTGGGAGTCGCGGCTGCGCAGCGGGCGGCGCACCCAGCCGGGTCCGTCGGCGAGTGCCGCCAGCACCAGGGCCCGGTTGGTGACCGACTTGGAGCCGGGGATGGTGACGGTGGCGTCGACGGGGGCGGTGGCGACGGGGGCGGGCCACAGGGTCTCGGTCATGTGGGCCAGTCTAGGGGCCGTACCGGAACGGCCCCGGTCGGTGGCCGCATGGCGATACTCGCCCGCCCACGCCCCGGGCGGGTGGGTGCGGCGGTCAGTGCAGGGGCTGGAGCAGCCAGGTGGCGCCGAGGGCGAGGCAGGCGAGGGCGACGAGCAGGAAGACGGTGACCCAGGCGAGGGCGGGGACGTGGGTGAGCCGGGCGAGTTGGTCGGCGTCGGAGTCGCGGGCCCAGCCGATGCGGCGCTGGTGTTGGAGCTCCAGGACGGGGCGCACCGCGCCGATGAGCAGGAACCAGCAGCCGAGGTAGGCGAAGCCGGCCTGGACCTGGGCGCTGCCGAACCAGGAGACCAGGAAGAAGGCGCCGCCGGCGACCAGGACGGTGAACAGGCCGAAGGCGTTGCGCACGCGGATGAGCAGGGCCAGCAGCAGGGCGATGGCGAGCCACAGCAGCAGGGTGATCCGGTCGGCGGCGAGCAGGGCGGCGCAGCCGAGGCCGAGCAGGGCGGGGGCGGTGTAGCCGGCGGCGGCGGTGAGGACCATGCCGGGGCCGGTGGGGCGGCCGTAGGAGAGGGTGAGGCCGGAGGTGTCGGAGTGCAGCCGGATGCCGGCGAGTTTGCGGCCGGTGGCGAGCGCGGCGAGGCCGTGGCCGCCTTCGTGGGCGATGGTGACGGCGTTGCGGGCGACGTTCCAGAGCGGGCGGGCGAGGACGGTGAGCAGGGCGGCGGCGCCGGTGGCCAGGACGAGCCAGCCGGGCGGGGCGGCCTGGGTGCCGGTGACCTGGCCCCACAGGGCGCCGAGGTTCTGGTCGTTGGCGTTCATCGGGGGGGTCTACGCCTCCGTTCGCTGCGTTGGGCCGTTCGGGGCAGCCTCCCATGCGGGGACGGGTGGGCGGGAACGGGCGGTTCCGGCCGGGGGATGAGGAAGTGGTGAGAAGGGGCGGCATGGCAAGCTGGCCCGCATGTGCGGTCGCTTCGCAGCCAGCAGCAAGCCCGAGGACATCGTCGAGCTGTTCGACGTGGAGTACTGGGATCCCGAGGAGACCCTGGACCCGAACTGGAACGTGGCGCCGACCAACAGCGCGTTCGTGGTGCTGGAGCGGTTGTCCAAGGAGCGGCCGCGGCCGCTGCGGCAGCTGCGGGCGCTGCGCTGGGGGCTGGTGCCGCCGTGGTCGGACTCCGCCGGGACGGCGGTGAAGATGATCAACGCCCGGTCGGACACGGTGCACGAGAAGCCGGCGTACCGGCAGGCCTTCGCCTCGCGGCGGTGCATATTGCCGGTGGACGGCTACTACGAGTGGCAGACGGTGCCGGGCGAGCGGGGCAAGGCGCGCAAGAAGCCGTTCTTCGTCTCCCGGGCGGACGGTGGCCCGCTGGCGCTGGCCGGGCTGTACGAGTTCTGGCGCGACCGGGCGGTGCCGCCGCAGCATCCGCGGGCCTGGCTGGTGACGTTCACGATCGTCACCACGGACGCCGAGGAGTCGCTGGCGCCGATCCACGAGCGGATGCCGCTGTTCCTCGACCGGGAGTCCTGGGGCGTGTGGCTGGACCCGCGGCCGAGCGACCCGGACCGGCTGCGCCGGCTGCTGGAACCCCCGCCGCCCGGCGCGCTGCTGGCCACCCCGGTGTCCCCGGCGGTCGGCAGCATCCGCAACAACGGCCCGGAGCTCAAGGAGCCGTGGGTCGAGGCCGAGTACGAGACCACCCTGTTCTGACGTTTCCCGGACTCGCGTCCCGGATCCACGTCCTTGGATTCAAGCCGGCTGGAGCCGCCGAGATGACCACCTCCGAACTCGTTGCCACCGGGGCCGGCGAGGCCCGGATCACCTATCACCGGGCGGCCGCCCCGAGGGCCGTGCTGGCGCTGGGGCACGGCGCCGGCGGCGGGACCGGGGCGCCGGACCTGGTGGCGCTGGCCGAGCGGCTGCCGCCGCGCGGGATCACCGTGGCGCTGGTCGAGCAGCCCTGGCGGGTGGCGGGCAGGAAGCTGGGCCCGGCGCCGAAGACCCTGGACCTGGGCTGGCGACCGGTGGCGGAGCGGCTGGCCGGGCAGGGGGTGCCGCTGGTGGTCGGCGGGCGCAGCGCCGGGGCGCGGGTGGCGTGCCGTACGGGGGCGTCGACCGGGGCGGTGGGGGTGGTGGCGCTGGCGTTCCCGCTGCACCCGCCGGGCAAGCCGGAGAGGAGCCGGGCGCAGGAACTGCTGGAGTCGGGGCTGCCGACGCTGGTGGTGCAGGGCACGGCGGACCCGTTCGGCGGGCCGGCGGAGTTCCCGGAGCTGCCGCGGGGGCACGAGTTGGTGGAGGTGCCGTACGGCGGTCACGGGTTCGCGGTGCCCAAGCGGGCGCCGGTCGGGGAGGACGAGGTGCTGGGGCTGATCTGCTCGGCGGTGGGGGACTGGGTGCTGCGGCTGGTGTGAGCGGGTCGTCGCCGGGCGGGTGTGGGCAGGGGGCCCGGGGCGGCCGTGAGCAGGGAGTTCGTGATCGCTCACCCGTGCGAGTGAATGGTGCGTGCGGGCGGGAATGCGGGCGGGGTGCGGGTGGTTGTCGTGTCCGTCAGCACGAGTCACCGGTGAGAGGCAGGGCAGATGGGTTCGATCGCGTGCCCCGAACGGCCTGAGGAGCGCGAGGCCACGACGGCGTTCGCTCCCTCGTGGTCGGAGTGGCTCGACGCGGGCGAGAAGCCCGTCAGCCCGATATCCTCCATTTCTGGGCGGCCCGCCGTGGGTCGCTCCCGTCATGCCGAGGAGGTGGGTCCGGTCGTCGGGACCGAGCACGAGGCCGAGCCGGGCCGTGGCCCGGACGAGGCCCTGCCTGCGGACGAGGCGCTCACCGGTGAGGAGCTGGCCGAGGCGATCGGCGAGGACACCTTCCGGGTGTCGGCGGAGGAGACCGAGGAGGCCCGGCGGGAGCGCTTCGAGCGCGACGCCCTGGGCTACCTGGATCCGATGTACTCGGCGGCGCTGCGCATGACGCGCAACCCGGCGGATGCGGAGGACCTGCTCCAGGAGGCGTTCGCCAAGGCGTACGCGTCCTTCCACCAGTTCCGTGAGGGCACGAACCTCAAGGCCTGGCTGTACCGCATCCTCACCAACACGTTCATCAACTCGTACCGCAAGAAGCAGCGGGAGCCCCAGCGCACCGCGGCGGAGGAGATCGAGGACTGGCAGCTGGCCCGGGCCGAGTCGCACATGTCGACCGGTCTGCGCTCGGCCGAGACCCAGGCGCTCGACCACCTCCCCGACAGCGATGTGAAGGACGCGCTCCAGGCCATTCCGGAGGAATTCCGGATCGCCGTCTATCTCGCGGACGTAGAAGGCTTTGCGTACAAGGAGATCGCGGACATCATGGGTACTCCCATCGGTACGGTGATGTCCCGGCTGCACCGCGGCCGCCGGCAGCTGCGCGGCATGCTGGAGGATTACGCCCGTGAGCGCGGGCTGGTCCCGGCCGGCAGCGGGGCAGGGCAGGAAGCGAAGGGCTCGGGCTCATGAGCTGCGGCGATCCGCACGAAACGGAGTGTGGCGAGGTCCTCGACCACCTCTATGAATTCCTCGACAACGAGATGCCCGAGGGTGACTGCGCCAAGTTGCGCGTGCACTTCGAGGAGTGCTCGCCGTGCCTGAAGCAGTACGGGCTGGAGCAGGCGATCAAGGCGCTGATCAAGCGTTCCTGCGGCTGCGACGACACCCCGACCGACCTGCGCGGCAAGGTGCTGGCGAGGATCGACTCGATCCGGGCCGGGCAGCGCTCGGGTGAGCCGGTGGTGGTCGCCGCGGAGACCTCGGTCGAGGTGCACGCCGAGTCCGCCCGTCCGGCACCGACCATGACCCAGGCGCAGGAGGGCGCGGCCGAGGAGCCGGCCGTGCGCCCCGGTGCGCCGGTCGAGGCCGGCGCACCGGCGGAGTGAGCGGCCGGTCGACGCGCGGCTACGCGGCCGCCGGCCGGAAGCGGTAGCGCGCCGGCCCGTCGACGAGGGCGGCCCGGCGGTTCGGGCAATGAGTTCAGCGGGACCAGGGAGAGGGGGGTCCAGAGGCTCTTCCTCTTTTTTTCCTCCTTCCTTCCACCCCTTTGATGTGTTTTGGTGGTTCC
>NZ_JBHTTU010000090.1:15692-26877 GCF_042794375.1 Kitasatospora sp. NPDC056531
CTGCCTTGCCGCTTCCGCGAGTGGGTCTTTCGGCGGTTCGGGCCGCCGCTTCCTCCCCCCTCGCTCCTCTCCTCCCCCCCCCCCGCTCCCGTTCTGCTCGCATGCGCCGTCACCCGTTCGAGTGAGTTGGCGGTGCGCCAACTGCGCTATCGCGCGATCATGCGTCCCCGTGCCCGGACGGCGGCCTATCCTCCTGACGGACGCTCACCGTCGGTACCCCCGGCGCGCTGAGGCAACACGGGCCCGGACGGCGGGGAGGTCGAGATCGCTACCGACAGTGGAGGCGCGACCCTGCCGCAGGGGGCGGCGCGCTACCTGGTGGCCGTCCCGGTGGCGGCGCTGTGCTGTCTGCTGCCGCTGCTGCCGCAGGCCGTGACCGCCGGGGTGCCGCGCTGGCTCGGCCACCCGGTGGACTGGCCCAAGGTCGGACTGCTGGCCTTCCTGCACGGCTGCTGGGAGTCGCTCGCCCAGGGCCTGCCCACCCCCTGCTCGCTCCTGGTGCGCCGGTTGCTGCGCCGCCCCGCGCGCACCGAGCGCGCCCCCGCCCGGCCCGGGGTGAACGCCTTCTTCCCGGTGCTGTTCGCCGGGGTGCTGATGCTCCCGCCGGCCGCCGCCGCCCTGGTCGCCGCCCCCGCCGCGCTGCTCGGCGGCCCGACCGGGCCCGGCTGCCGCCGGCGCCAGCTGTTCAACGGCTCGCAGCTCGCGCTGTGCGCCTTCGCCTCCTCCGCCGCCTTCCACCTGCTGCGCGGCCCGCAGCTGCTGCTCGGCTCCCGCTTCCCGGCCGCGCTCGTGCCCGGCTTCGTCGCCGTCGCCACGTTCTGCCTGGTCAACGGGGCGGTGGTGGGGGTGATGGTGATGCTCAGCGAGGGCCGCGGGCCCGGGGTGGTGCTGCGCGGCGCCTGCTCGGTGTGCGGGCTGCCGGTGCTGGTGCACGCGGCCGGCGGACTGATGGTGTCGGTGCTCTGGCAGGGCCCGTACGGGGCGTTCGCCGCGCTGCTGGCGCTGCTGCCGCTGTCCATCTCCGCCTGGGTGTTCGCCCAGGGCCAGCGCGAGCGGGACGCCCACCAGGCCACCGTGCAGTCGCTGGTGCAGGCCGTGGAGATCAAGGACGCGTACACCCGCGGGCACAGCGAACGGGTCGGCCGGGCCTCGGTGCTGATCGCCACTCAGCTCGGCATGGAGGCCGAGCGGCTGCGCACCCTGCGCTTCGCCGGGATCCTGCACGACGTCGGCAAGCTGGGGGTGGCCACCGAGCTGCTGCGCAGAAACGGTCCCCTCAGCGAGGACGAACGCCGGGCCGTGGAGGTCCACCCGGTGTACGGGTACGAGCTGGTGCGCGGGATCGACTTCCTCGGCGAGGCGCACGCCGGGATCCTGCACCACCACGAGCGGATGGACGGGCGCGGCTACCCCAGCGGGCTGGCCGGCGAGCAGATCCCCGAGTTCGCCCGGATCATCTCGGTCGCCGACGCCTTCGACTCGATGACCTCCACCCGCTCCTACCGGCGCGGGCGCCCGGTCGCCGAGGCGGTGGCCGAGCTGGAGCGCTGCTCGGGCAGCCAGTTCGACCCGGTGATGGTGCGCGCCCTGATCGACGCGCTGGCCGCGCACGACTGGCAGCCGGTGGTGTGCTCCGAGGACTGCGTACGGGCCGTCCCGGACATCCCGCTCGGGGTGCCCGAGCCGGTGCGGGCCGCGCCCGGCCGGGTGCCCGCCCAGGGCGGGACCGTCCACGCGGCCGGGCAGCCGTGACGGGCCCCGGCCGGGCCGGCTGCGGTCGTAAGGGGCTCGGTCGTGCGACGTCCGGCGGTACGGGGTCCGGTCGAACGGGGTCCGGCCGTGCGGCCCGCGGGCGCACCGCCCGCGCGGTGCACACGGCCGCCGCCGTGCTGCTGGCGCTCGCGCTCGGCGCGGTCGCGCTGCGCGGGGTCGCGGAGCCGGGGGTCGCGCTGGCGTTCACCGCGCTGATCGCGCTCGGCGAGTGCGTCCGGATCACCCTTCCGGGCGACCGCGAGCAGGCGCCCATCGGTGCGGCCGGTGCGCTGGCGTACGCCCTGCTCGGACCGCTGCGCGGGGTGCCGACCGCGCACGGCACCCTCCAGGTGGTCGCGGTGACCGGGGCCGGTCTGCTGCTGGCCTGGCTGCCCGGCCTCGCCCTGCCGCACCGCCCCGAGCGCCCGCACCGGCGCCCGCCCTGGGTCGACCCGGCCCGCCGGGACGGCGCCGCCCGCCGACTGCTCGCGGTCGGCTTCGCCGCCACCGTCTTCCAGCCGCTGTACAACGGCGGCCTGGTCGACCGCTTCTCGCCCGAGGGCCCGACCTACGGGGCGTTCCTGACCGCCGTCGCCGCGCTGGCCGCGCTCTGCGACGCCACCCTGGCGGCGCTGCTGCGCTGCGATACGACAGGCCCCGAGAGCGGGCTGCGGTTCCCGGCGGCGCTGGAGGACGAGCTGCGCTCGCTGTTCGGGATCGGCTCGGCGATCGTCGCCACCGGGATGCTGGTCAGCCTCGCGGCCGGCGAGGTGGGGCTGTGGGCGCTGCCGCTGTTCTGCACCCCGCTGCTGCTCGCCCAGGTGTCCTTCCGGCGGGCCGCCGCCGTTCGGGCCACCACCGGGCAGACCATCGCGAGCCTGGCCCGGGCCACCGAGGTGGCCGGCTACACCCCGCACGGGCACGCGCGCAGGGTCGCGGACACGGCGTGCGCGCTCGGCCGCGAGCTGGGGCTGGGCACCCGCGAGCTCGCCCTGCTGGAGTACGCGGCGCTGATGCACGACGTCGGCCAGCTGTCCCTGGTCGAGCCGGTACCGGACGGCGCCACCGCGCTGCTGCCCTGCGACGAGCAGCAGCGGATCGCCCGCCTCGGCAGCGAGGTGATCCGCCGCACCGGGGTGCCCAGGCGGGTCGCCGAGCAGGTCGCCCGGCTGGCCGATCCCTGCTCCGGGCCGGTCGGCGGCGAGCGCCCGGTGCCGCTCGCAGCCCGGATCATCCGGGTCGCCAACGCGCACGACGACCTGCTGACCGCGGCCCGCGGCCGGGGCGTCGGCGAGGCGGTGGGGCGGCTGGAGGCGCTGGAGGTGCTGCGGCTGGGCCGCGGCCGGGTCTACGACGCCCGGGTGGTGGACGCCCTGGCTAGGGTCGGCGGGCAGGTGCGCGGCTGAGCCCGTCCCGTCCGCAACCGTCCCGTTCGTGGATCGAGGCCCGCTCGGCCTCGGGTCGGGCCCGTGCGTCCAGGGGTTGAGGAGGCGCGCTCCGGCGGGCAGGCTGGGGAGGGGCGGGCCCCAACCTCGGCGGTGGGGAGCGCGGGCGGGGGCGGGCGTGGTTGGATGCGGTCGTAGCGTGGAACACCGACCCGGGGCACCGGGACCCGGACCCCGTCGAGGACGGGACGGGCCCGTCGGTCACGGGACTTGAGCGGACGACGACGGCAGGGACGAACGTGAGGATCTTCCACCGGGCACGGCACCGGCCGTCCGCCACCTGGCGGCAGACGACCGATCGGGCCTTCACGCTGATCGGCGACGGCCGCTACGAGGACGCCGGCGCCCTGCTGGTGATGGCCGCCGACCTGGAGCCCTGGCTGTCCGACTCCTGGTTCAACCTCGCCCTGCTGCACAAGTTCCGCCGGGACTGGGAGCAGGCCCGCTCGGCCGGCCTGCGCGCCGTCGCCCTGCTGGACCGCGAGCACGGCGCCCCCGACTGGTGGAACCTCGGCATCACCGCCACCGCCCTGCAGGACTGGCCGCTGGCCCGCCGCGCCTGGCAGGCGTACGGGCTCAGGCTGCCCGGCGGCCCCGGCGTGGACGGCCCGGTCAGCCTGGACCTCGGCACCACCCCGGTGCGGCTGTCCCCGGACGGCGAGTCCGAGGTGGTGTGGGGCCGGCGCCTGGACCCGGCCCGGATCGAGGTGCTGTCCATCCCGCTGCCCTCCTCCGGCCGCCGCTGGGGCGAGGTGGTGCTGCACGACGGCGCCCCGCACGGCGAGCGGGTCACCGACGGCGTCGCCTACCCGGTGTTCGACGAGATCGAGCTGTGGGCACCCTCCCCGGTGCCGACCTACGTGGTGCTGCTGCAGGCCGCCACTTCAGGCGACCGGGACGCCCTGGAGCGGCTGGTCGCCGAGGCCGGCTACGCCGCCGAGGACTGGACCTCCTCGGTGCGGCTGCTGTGCCGGGCCTGTTCGGAGAGCCGGATGGCCTCCGACGACGGCATCGTCGCCCACCACGACCCGCACGACGACGGCGACGCCGCCCACCCCGGCCACCTCAGCCACCTCAGCCAGGGCGGCGCGGCCGGGATGTCCTGGCTGGTCGAGCGCGAGTGCGGGATCGCAGCCCCGGCGAACCTGGTCCGCACCCTGCTGGACCGCTGGGTCGCGGCCGCCCCGGGAACCCGGGCTTACCGGGATCTCGAAGAAGTGTGCTGAGTACCCTGGTGAGGTACGCGTAGACCTATGGAAGCGGAAGACATGGCGGAGCAGCACGACCACGAGCACGAGCACGACGTGGAGGGGGCGGCGCCCGAGGCCCCCGCGAAGGTGATCGGTGAGGAGCCCGACCTCAGCAAGGGCACCGCACGCCCGATCACCGTGGTCGGCAACCCCGTCCTGCACCGCGAGGTCAAGGACGTCACCGCGTTCGACGGCGAACTGTCCGCGCTGATCGACGACATGTTCCAGTCGATGTACGCCGCCGAGGGCGTGGGCCTGGCCGCCAACCAGATCGGCGTGGACCTCAAGGTCTTCGTCTACGACTGCCCGGACGACGAGGGCGTGCGCCACATCGGCCACGTGATCAACCCGCAGCTGGAGGAGTACCCGGCCGACCGCCGCCGGGTGCTCGACGACGGCAACGAGGGCTGCCTGTCCGTTCCGACCGCGTACGCCGAGCTGCCGCGCCCGGACTACGCGGCCGTGACCGGCGTCGACAAGGACGGCACGCCGATCCGGGTCGAGGGCACCGGCTTCTTCGCCCGCTGCCTCCAGCACGAGACCGACCACCTGTACGGCACCCTCTACATCGACAAGCTGTCGAAGCGGGACCGCAAGGACGCCCTGAAGCAGATGGCCGAGGGCACCGCGAAGTACGCGACGGTGCCGAACGAGTAAGGCCTGATGGTCAGTCGGAGGCCGGTGCGGAGCGATCCGCACCGGCCTTCGTGCCGTGGTCCGCGGCAAGGGGGTCAGTCGGGGAGGAACTGCGAGGCGTGAACCGGCAGTACTTTCGGTTGATCGTGGGCGTAATGATGTGAGGTTGTGGGCGGAATCTGACATTCCCCCGCAAAGCCCTGCTCGTTGGTTCTGCAAGCGATTTATTTCGGACATGACGTGTCGCGTGGTGCCCGAAAAGGCACTGTCGGGCCGACTCTGTCGCGCGCTATAAAAATCCATGTACATATCAATGTTGCATTGAAGGGGAGTTTCGCAACCGTGAAGCGTGTCACCCGCGCCGGCATCGCCCTGGGCTTCGCCGCCGCCACCGCCGCCCTGTCCATTGCCCCGGCCCAGGCCGCCACCCCGGCCCCGGGTAGCACCCAGTTGCTGTGCGTCGGTACCCCGACGCCGGCCGGGTACGTCGACATCGGGTGGACTTTCCCGGGATGCTGGAACTGGATCGCCCCCTCAAAGATGGTCGAGCTGGTCGACGGCTTCCCGGTCGGCACCCAGGTGACCGCCTGTGCCGACACCCCGATTCCGGCGGGCTGGACCATCGAGAATTCCTATGTCCGCCCCACCTACACCTCCTGCGTAAAGGTTAACGGGGTCGACACGGTTACGCTCCAGCGCACCTCCTGACGTCCGGGCGGGCGGCTCGGTGGTTCGCTGAGCTCGCGGCTTGGAGGTCGCAGGTTCGTCCTGCTCGACAGTGCGGACAGGCCCGGCATGCACGGCATGCCGGGCCTGTCTGTTTTCTGTTTCTCCCCCGGATTTCCGCCCTCCTGGCGTTCACTCCGGATGCCGTCGAATTGGAAGCGTATCTGTGAGTGGGCGTGCAAATCCTATTGTCGGCGCACGCACTCCTCGCCCGCCTCGACGAGTCGCCGGACCACTCCGGGACACCCTGGGGGTGTGGTCCTCGGCCGTGACGAGTGCAGCCGGCCGACGACGAGCGCGTCGGTCGCGGGGCCGAGGACGACAGGGGGTGGGGGCGTCCCTGGTCGCCCGATGGGGTCCTGTCGGGCTGAGCCGCGACCGGCAGTAATTCCGGTTGATCGTAGGCGTAATCGTGTGAGGTTATGCGTTCGAAAGCCGACATTCCCCCGCGAAGCCTTGTCCGCTGATTCTGCAAGCGATTTTTTTCGGACATGACGTGTTGCGCGGTGACGGAAAAGGCGCTGTCGGGCCGGCTCTGTCGCGCGCTATAAAAATCCATGTACATATCAATGTTGCATTGAAGGGGAGTTTCGCAACCATGAAGCGCGTCACCCGCGCCGGCATCGCCCTGGGCTTCGCCGCCGCCACCGCCGCCCTGTCCATCAATCCGGCCCAGGCCGCCACCCCGGCGCCGGGTAGCACCCAGCAGCTGTGCCTCGGTACCCCGACGCCGCCCGGGTACGTCGAAATCGGGTGGGGCTACAGCTGCTGGATGGACTGGATCGGCCCCTCTGTGAAGACGGTCGAGCTGGTCGACGGCTTCCCGATCGGTACCCAGGTGACCGCCTGTGCCAACACCCCGATTCCGGCGGGCTGGACCATCGAGAAGTCCTATGTCGCCACCTTCACCTTCTGTCCGTCCGTCAACGGGGTCGACACGGTTACGCTCCAGCGCACCTCCTGACGTCCGAGCGGGCGGCTCGGTGGTTCGCTGAGCTCACGGCTTGGAGGCCGCAGGTTCGTCCTGCTCGACAGTGGGGACAGGTCCGGCATGCACGGTGCATGCCGGGCCTGTCCGCTTTTTGTTCCCTGGATTTCCGCAGCGTCTTCGCCGAGCGGCTGCGCGCGGACGGCGTCCGCCCGGACGTCCTCGTCAACAACGCCGGTGTGCTGGCGCCGCCACGGACGCTCAGCGCGCAGGGGCACGAGCTCCAGTTCGCCGCCAACCACCTCGGCCACTTCGCGACCGGGTTGCTGTTCGACCTGCTGGCGGGGGGCGCGGACCCCGGGTGGTCACGGTCAGCTCGGCCAACCACCGGCAGGGGCGGATCTTCTTCGACGATCTCTCCGGCGAGCGTAGGTACTCGCCGATGGGCTACTACAACCGGTCCAAGCTGGCCAACGCCGTCTTCGGGTACGAGCTCCACCGGCGCCTCAGCACGGCCGGCAGCCCGGTCCGCATCATCGTGTGGCGGTGGGGGTGCGGCGGCGGGTTGGTGGAACAGGAGGCCCGGGGAGGAACGGACGCGATGGGTGCTCGACCCGCTGGTGGGGGTCGGGCCTTTGCGGTTCGGGATGAGCCCTGACCAGGTCAAGGCGGCTCTGGACGGGGCGGTCGCCGGCGTCTCCCGAGGCTCGGGGGACTGTTCGTCCTGGCAGCGGTACGGCGACACGGGCGTGACCGCGATCTACGGGCCGGGGCCGCGTCTCGACGCGATGTCCGGACCGCCGGTGCGGCTTCGGGACGTCGAACTGATCGCCCGGGCGCCGTCCGAGGTGGGTGCGGACCTCCGTGAACTCGCCCGTCGGGAGGGCTTGCCGGTCCGGGTGAACCGGAGCGGTGACCCGGAGGTGGCCGCATGAGGAGTGTCCATGGGATCCGAGGAGGACCACGGCTGAGGGCGGTCACGGAACCGCACTCGGCCCGGCCGCGAACGCGAGGTACGCGGCCGGCTGTGTGCTCGGCCGCGTACCTCGTGACAGCGCTTGTCAGTTGGTCTTGAAGGCGTCGGAGCCGATGGTGGACCAGCTGCTCCAGGGGGTGCCGTTGGTGCTGTAGGCGTGGGAGACGACGCCGTTGGCGCCGAGGGCGAACACCTCGGCGGTGTTGGTGTTGGGCTCGAAGACGGCGGAGGGGGTGCCGGTGAACTGCCAGGTGCCCATGCTGTTCCAGGCGGACCAGGTGCCGTTGTTGTAGTACTTGTGGTTCAGGACGCCGTCGGTGCCGATGCCGAAGACCTCGACGGACTTGGCGCCGGCGTTGTAGACGACGTTGGGGGTGCCCTTGAAGTGGTAGACGGTGTCGAGGGTGTCCCAGGCGGACCAGGGGGCGGCGTTGGTGCTGTAGGCGTGGGACATGACGCCGTCCGTGCCGATCGCGAAGACCTCGGCGGTGTTGTTGCCCGTGTTGTACACGGCGGACGGGCTGCCGGTGAAGCGGAATCCGTTGTCGAGGGTGGTCCAGGCGGACCAGGGGCTGCCGTTGGTGCTGTAGGCGTGGTTCATGATGCCGTCGGTGCCGATCGCGAAGACCTCGGCGGTGTTGGTGGCGGGCTCGAAGACGACGGAGGGAGAGCCGGAGAAGGTGTAGGAGCTGTTGAGGGTCGTCCAGTCGCTCCACGCGGTGCCGCTGGTGTAGTAGGCGTGGTTCATGCGGCCGTCGGAGCCGATGCCGAAGAGCTCGATCGACTTGGTGGCGGTGTTGTAGACGGCGGCGGGGTCGCCGCCGAACGTGTAGGTGCCGATGGCGGTCCACGCGCTCCACGGGGCGGCGCTGGTGCTGTACGAGTGGTACATCTTCCCGTCGGTGCCGATCGCGAAGACCTCCTCGGTCTTCGTGTCGGGGTTGTAGACGACCGCCGGCTTGGACACGAAGTTCCCGCCCAGCGACGACCAGGAGCTCCAGGCGCCCCCGTTGGTGCTGTAGGCGTGGTACATCGCACCGTTGGTTCCGACCGAGAACGCCTCGGCGGTGGCGGTGTCCGGGTTGTACACGCTCCACCCGGCCGGCGCGGAGGCGGCGGGCGCCGGGGCCGGCGCGGGGTCGTCGACGATGTTGTTGTAGCGCAGGGCGGTGTAGTAGCTGGTGGGCCAGCCTTCGAGGCTGGAGCTGTTGATGTTCGCCGAGGTCGGGCCGTGGGTCGGGTTGTGGCTGTTGCTCTCGGCGTAGTAGGTGAAGTCACCGTTCGACTGGTTGGTCCAGTTGGCGAACAGGAAGGTGTGCTCGGCGGTGTAGTCGAGCGCGTCGCCCGACTTCAGCTGGGAGAAGCTGATCTTGGTCGAGACGTTCGGCAGGGTCTGGGTGACCAGGCTGTCGGTCAGGTGCCAGGCCATGGAGACGTAGCCGGAGCAGTCCTCGCGGTAGGTGCCGTTGGCGTCGCTCTTGTACGCCCCCTGGTTGTAGGGGACGCCCTCGTCGACCCAGCTCTGGGCGCGGGCCAGCACCTCGCTGCGGGTGATGGTGCCGCCCGCGGTCGAGGCGGCCTGCGCCGGGGCGGCCGCCGTGAACAGGGTGACGCCGACGCCGGCGGCGACGAGGGTGGCGAGCGAGCGGGCGGCAGTGCGGGAGACGCGGGACATGGAGGGGTTCCTTCTCGGTGTCGGATGGTGGTGAAGTCGAGTGGTGAGCGCGCCGCTCAGGGGCGCTGCTCGGCTGCCGCGGGCGCGGTGCCCAGCTGGGCGGCCAGGTTGGTCAGGGTGGCCTGGTCGTCGGCCGCCGTCAGCGCGCCGGCCCCGGGGGTGCCGGCGGGGACGGCGAACTGCAGGACCGTCAGATCGTTCCGGTGGCGGACCAGGTAGATGTGGCCGGTCTGCGGGCCGGGCGCGGACATCCCGGCGACGGCGGACCACTGCCGCGAGAAGGCGCTGCCCTCGGCGGTTGTCGCCGTCGCGGCGACCTGGGCGTCCTGCGACAGCTTCGCCGCGCTCTGCAGGGCGCGGGACTGCTGCTGGCACGCGTTCATGGCGTTCAGGGCGTCCGTGTACGCCTGCTGGGCCGTCGCGGCGTCGGTGAAGGTGAACGTGTCCTGGATGGCCGGGGTCTTGAAACTGCTGACGTAGCCCTGCTGCTGCCAGGTCGCTGCGCCCTTGACGGCTGCGCACTCGTTGAGGCGCACATCGTGGGTGGCGGGCTGGGTGTGGGGCTGCGCGATCGGCTTCCAGGCGGCAGCGGCGTTGTCGGGCAGTTGCGCGGGCGGCAGGGGCGCGGGCGCGGCCACCGGCACCCGGCCGGTCTGCTGGGGGGCGGCGGCCGTACCCGGTGCGGGAGAGGCCGGCCGCGCTGCGGCGGCACCGGTGACTGTCGGCCGGTCGGCGGGTGTCTGCGGCGCCGGTTCGGCGGGTCCGGACGGTCCGGACGGTGCGTCGGTCGGCGTCGTGGCCGGCGTCGTGGCCGGGGTGGACGGTGTTGCCGGGGCGGACGGGGATGCCGCGGACGGCACCGGGGCCGGTGTGCCGGCGGGCGCCGCCGCCGAGGCCTGGGCGCCGGTGTCGAGGCCGGCCCAGGCGAATCCGCCGGCGGCGACGGCGCACAGCGCGACGGCGGCGCGGACGAGAGTCGAGGTCTTGGTGGCCACAGGGGTTCTCCTGGGTCGGGCGCGGACAGGCGGTTGGGCGTCAGGGCGGTGGCTGTGAAGGGCGGTGCGGATGACTCGCTCAGGACGTGTGCGAGGGTCGGTGCCGCGGCAGGAAGGCGGTGAATTGAGCGAGGCCCCGGGGTTCGTGGTGTAGGCCCGGGCGCCAGCCGGACGATGCCGGGTCGAACGGTGCCGGGCCGGGCGGGCGTGGTGCTCAGCCGGTGGTGACGCCCTCGTGTGCCGTGAGCGGTTCCGGCGACAGGTAGCGCCGGTTGAGCCAGGGCGAGGCCTGGTGGCTCCGGGCGATCAGGGCGTGGGCGCGCTGGAGGGCGCTGGGTGCGTCGGGGGAGTCCAGGGTCAGCAGGTAGAGCAGGAGGTCGACCCGTCCGGATTCGGGACGTGCGTTGACGTGCTGGAGCCCGTCGCCGGGCGCGGAGTGGGCCCACAGGGCGTCCACGATCTCGGCTTCGCGGTTCGACTGGACGCCGTCCTCGGACTGCCGGGCGGTCAGGCTGGCGTAGATGATCTCCATGACCGGCTCATCCGCCCCAGCTGAGGCTCTCCTGGGACACCGCCGGGGCGGGGGCGCCGACCGTGGCCGCCATGGCGGCGGAGGGCACGAGGGCGATTGCGGTGAGGGCGACGGGGGCGACCGCGGCGGCCTGGGCGATACGGGTGCGGAGCACGGTGGGAGTCCTTCGGCTGCAGATGGGTGTGGCTGTCCTGTACCGGTAGGGCGCCCCGCGGTTGGCGCTTCGTCCGGTTGCCGCCCGGGGTCTCTCCCTGGCGGCGATGAACAGCT